>JAZQFW010000012.1:0-62666 GCA_045539735.1 Ructibacterium sp.
TGGGTTAAGCGTCACGCTTATTCGGTGGCTATAGCGAGAAGGTCACACCTGTTCCCATTCCGAACACAGTAGTTAAGCTTCTCTGCGCTGACAATACTTGGAGGGCGACCTCCCGGAAACATAAGTCGCTGCCGGAACGAAAACCTTGAAGAGTTTCTCTTCAAGGTTTTTTCTTTTTCTTGACAAATATTGTCATTTGTGTTTTTCTATGCTATAATAAGTTTGTTGATAATATAAATCCTTTGCCAATTTTAAAGGATAGGGGTAGAGAGAAATAGAAAAGGAGAAAATACTATGAGAAAAAAACTTCAAGACAAAATGTTTGAGGTAAGTTATCTTATCGAACTTTTCATATCGCTTCTTGTGAGTGTTGCGGTAGTAATTCTTGCTGTGTGGATAATGATAGATATGTTTAATCTTTCCTTTATTGAAAAAGGAATTGATTCGTTTGTTGTAATTTTGGACAAAGCAATTACACTTGCTATTGGTGCTGAACTTATAAAAATGCTTTGCAAGCACACCCCTGAAACGATTATAGAGGTTCTGGCATTTGCACTTGCTCGTCAGTTGATAGTAGGGCATACTGCACCTTGGGGGAATTTACTCACAGTTGTCGCTATTGCAATACTTTTTGTGGTCAGAAGATTTTTGCTTAATCGTCACGATATGGTAGAAACACCTAATGGTCTTGTAGAGATTGATGACAAGGAGATCGCGGGATAATTATTGGTCCTAACTTGATAAAATAATAAGACAATATACTTTTGCGAGGTGATAGCATGTCTTATATTTTTTATGCGATTGAATTCGTTTTACTTTTGTTGTTGTGGTTTTGGATGATACGAAAATTTATTATTGCCAGACATGCCCCTGTCAAAACAGTTAAGGCTGAAGTTGTTGATAAATATCAGCCTAATATTGTTTCTAATTATCCGGGGACATCGAACCGGGGGCGGTATGTTGTTGTGTTTAAGACAAAAAATGAAAAACTTTCATTCGATGTTTCGGAAATTTCGTATGGTAACTATAACATAAAGGAAAAAGGAACCTTGAAATACAAAGGAACTAAAATAATAAGTTTTCGATAATTTTTTACATCCAGCATAGGGAAAGGAACGAGATATGAATAGCAAAATAAGAGTGATGAAAGAAGAAGACCAAGCAGATGTTCTTGCAATGATGAGAGTGTTTTATGCATCACCTGCGGTTTTGAGCAATGGGTCAGAGGAAATCTTTTTGAATGATATTGAAAATTGCGTCAATGACAATCCCTATTTGGAGGGGTATATCATCGAAGATTCCAAAGAGATACAAGGATATGCAATGGTTGCAAAAAGTTTTTCTACCGAATTTGGCAAGCCGTGTATCTGGATTGAGGATTTGTATATCAAAGATGGATACAGGGGCTTGGGCCTTGGGAATCTATTGCTGGACTTTATCACGCAAAGATATGGGGATTGCATTTTCCGGTTAGAGGTGGAAGAAGAAAACGAGAGGGCGCTTTGCCTATATAAAAAATGCGGATTTACTGTTTTACCATACATGGAAATGAAAAAGTAAATTGCGTAATCACATCTTCATGCTGGCGACACATTTCGCTTGATGCTTAATCGAGCATGCCGGATGCTTATCGGCAACACAAACCTAAAAGGGGAGGATTTTATGAAACATGGAGAGCGAATCTACAACGTACTATTTCCGTTTTGGATGCTCATGTTGTTTCCGCAACTTTGGTTGTTTATTTTGCCTGGGAATTTTATCATTGACAGTCTTGTTTTAATTCTTGGAATGGTTTGGATTAAGATTCAGGATAAAAAGGCATTTTATAGGAAACATATTTTGAAAATCTTTGGGATAGGCATACTGTCTGATATGATTGGTTCGGGATATATGCTGATTATGATGGTTTGCCTGGAAGTTGGAAGAATGGGCGATGAATGGTGTTTGACACTCCCTGCGTTGGGAATCTCTGCAATATGCATTTTTGTGCTAAATTATTTTATTACATTCAAATCCTGTGAGAAACCTGAGAGGTTAAAACTTGCGCTGATGTTTGCAGTTATTACGGCACCGTATACCTTTTTGATTCCGTCCGCATGGCTTTACGGATAACCATTGATAGAAGTATAAAAGTTTAATTGCGAGGTAAAAAATATGAAAAAAGAACTTTCAGAAAAAGCAATGAAAATTGTCAAAAAGATGCAGCAGAATGAGTTAACAGAAAGCGTGATTTACAGAGAGATTGCAAAGTTTGCAAAAGGGGAAGAAAACAAAGAAACCCTGCTAAGGCTTGCGAGTGAAGAAAAAGCACATTATGAGGTGTGGAAAACCTATACAGGATTGGAGATGAAGCCCGAAAAGGGAAAGGTGCTCAAGTATAAATGGATGGCGAGAATTCTTGGTTTCACCTTTGCGGTCAAGTTGATGGAGGGCGGAGAGGAAGGCGCCCAAAAAGAATACCAACTGCTCAAAGAGGAAGTTGAGGAAAGCGTGCAAATCAGAGAGCAGGAAGAGGAGCACGAGGCAGCACTCCTTGCCATGCTGGATGAAGAAAGGCTTCAGTATGTGGGAAGTATGGTTTTGGGCATGAATGATGCGTTGGTAGAACTGACCGGCTCTCTTGCGGGTTTTACCTTTGCCATGCAGAATACTCGGCTTATCGCACTTTCCGGTCTTATTATGGGGATTTCAGCAACATTTTCCATGGCGTCCAGCGAATTTCTTGCCGCAAAGAGCGAAGGCAGAAATGATGCATTAAAATCCTGCAGTTATACAGGCATTGCCTATTTGATTACCGTAGCACTTCTCATCCTGCCTTACCTGATGTTTGACAATTCAGGATACATGAGTGCATTGTTTACCATGATTGGTGTTGTCATTTTAATTATTGCAGGATTTACATATTATATTTCCGTTGCCAAGGGTGAAAAGTTCAAACCGAGATTTTTGGAAATGTCACTCATTAGCATTGGCGTTGCGGTAGTATCCTTTGTAGTTGGAATACTTGCAAAGCGGTTCTTAGGGGTTGACCTTTAATTGGAATACAAAGGAGAGACAGTCATGAATGATATACTGCAAGATATTTTAAAGCAATGTTATCCATACACACAACATGGCAAGGTTGCAACTTACATTCCGGAACTTGCTAAGGCGGACAGCACTCGTTTTGGAATTTGTGTTCGTACCGGTACAGAAATGCATTTTGCAGGAGATTATCAGTTGCCGTTTACCATGCAGAGCATTGTGAAACCAATGATTCTTTTGATGGCACTGATGGACAAGGGCGAAGATTGCGTACGCAATCTTGTTGGCGTTGAGGCGACAGGGAAACCGTTTGATGCATTTAATTATAGTGATCAGGCGCTTAGAAGTGAACATATTAACCCGATGATTAACACGGGGGCGATTGCGTTGTGCACCCTGATTCACGGGGATTCGTATCAGGATAAATTTCAAAGATTACTGGAACTGACTAGAATGGTGGCGGATAACCCAAAGATTACGATTGATGAGAATGTGTATCAATCTGAAAAATCTTCCGGGAACAAGAATCGGGCACTTGCCTATATGCTTAAGGCCTATGGGCTTATAGACGCAGATGCGGAAGAGGTACTGGACTGCTATTTTCGTGCATGTTCCATCCAAGTGAATTGTGTAGATTTGGCAAAAATGGCATTTGTATTTGCAAATAAGGGGAAGCATCCGGTTACCGGCGAACAACTATTTGATCGGGAATATGCAAGATACATTCATGCGATTTTAATGACTTGCGGAATGTATGATGGCTCCGGAGAATTTGCGCTGAATGTCGGGCTTCCAGCAAAAAGCGGTGTCGGCGGAGGAATCATGGCGATGGTTCCCAATCAAATGGGAATTGGGATTTACTCTCCGGCATTGGACAGCAAAGGAAATAGTTATGCCGGAATTAAGGCGCTTGAACAACTGAGCAAGAAGTTAGATCTCAGTATTTTTTAAATGAGGTGATATGATGCTTTTGTATATTGTAAGACACGGTGATCCTATCTATGAAACGGATACCCTAACGGAGCGGGGGAAACTGCAAGCCGAGGCTGTGGGCAAACGAATGTTTGATGCGGGGATTGATAGGATTTTTTCATCGCCTATGGGCAGAGCACGAGAAACCGCCGACCCTGCCTGCAGATTGTTGGGACTTGAAAAGAATATCGAACCATGGACGCATGAGATTGAGGATGAACGATTGACCCCATTTCCTGATGGGAAGTTGAAATCCATTACAGAACTTCCCAATACCTACTATCGTGAAAATGGGAATATTGACTTGCCTTATGAGAGGACCTATGAATGTACAGGGATTAGGGATTCTAAAATGAAATCCGCGGTTAGTTATATTGAAGAGCATGGCAAAGAGTTTCTGGAACGGCTTGGTTACAAAGAGGAGAATGGAATCTATCGGATCATAAAGCCAAACGAGGAAAAGGTTGCACTATTTTGCCATGCGGCATTTGCAAGAGCGTGGCTTTCGGTTTTGTTACATATTCCCCTACATATCATGTGGGCATCTTTTCAGTATACCCATACCGGAGTGACAGTAATCGAGTTTGAAAATCATCCAAACGCAATCACCGCTCCGCGTTGCCTTTGCTTTTCTGATGTTTCACATCTGTATGCATCGGGCCTTGACTTGAAGTTGGATAATCGAATAGAAATCTAAAATAGGTGCTTGACAGAGGAAACAATCTGTTTTATAATGAGGGACGAATAATCACACAAAGTGTCGGCTGTGCCGGTTGGGTGCAGTTGGTGAAAAGGGAATCGGGTGAGAATCCCGAACGGTACTGCCGCCGTATGTACTCAAGGTTTATTTCGCGACGAAAGTCAGTCATTGGGAAACTGAGAAGACAGAAAATAGACCGTTGGTTAGCCTGAAGAGTATGAGTCGGAAGACCTGCTTTGATGTCGTTTTGCAAAGTGTTACACAGAAACGGCTTTTTTGTTTTCTTTTTCAAACAAATTGTGATGACTGCAGAAATAACAGTTGCAGCAAATTTTAAAAATTTGCTGCAGCTTTTTTTGCTTTCTGCAGCAAAAACAAAGAAAGGAAGATGAAAATGAAAGCAAAAAAATGGTTGGCAGTTGTTGTAAGTATGGTGATGTTACTGGGGTTAGTGATTATGCCGGTATCAGCGGATGAGGGAGCAATTTCTGTTCGGCTTTCGTTAAGCAGGTACGGAGAGTTTTTGACCGACAAAAATGGGGATGCGTTAGCAATGACCCCCCTTACCTTGTCAGGAAGCGAATCCTACCTATTGGACGATGTTCTCTCACAAGCCCATGCACTTTGGTATGACGGTGCGGACGGATATGCCAGTGAGGATGGTTCGTGGGGAAAATATCTGACCAAGTTTTGGGGAGATACCAGCGGAAACTTTGGCTATCAAGTCAATGGTGAGATGGCAAGGAATCTGGAACAGGAGATGGCAGATGGTGATGTGGTTGAAGTCACAATCTACCAAAGCGGTTATCCGGATAGTGAACTATATACAAAGTTTGATACCTATATGGCAGAAACGGAGGAAAGCGTTACACTGACTTTGACTGAACTTACAGGCTTTAGCGAAGATGGAACCAGTATCTTTTCTCCGTGTGTCGGGGCAAGCATTACCATAGACGGCGTGGAAACAGAATATATCACAGATGAGGATGGTAAGGTGACGCTTGGGTTTGAAAGTATTGGCACTTATATTATCTCTGCTCGTAAAACAAGGTTGATTGGGGTGGATGAGGTTCCGGCAATTTGCCCTCCTGCATGCTTGGTTGAGGTGAAAGAAAGCCGTGCCGATAAGATGCTTCATGAAATTGCAAAGACTTATGCTCAGGATGGATTGCATGAGGACGGAAATATGCATTGGTTTCTTGCTGATATTGCCTCTTATCAGCAACTATTCCCCCAGACAGAGGTTCGGTTGTCTGGCGATGAGATACAACAATGTGTTGATGCGATTGTGAAAGGATTGGAGGGAGAGGTCACTCCCGCTCTGCTTGCAAAAAGTATCCTTGCATTGCGCTCTCTTGGTTTTGATGCAAGAAAGGTGTATGACGAGGAGTCTGAGGCTTTGGATATTGTGGCAATGTTGACTGCGATGATAGATGAAAATGA
This sequence comes from Ructibacterium sp., assembly GCA_045539735.1. Classification (GTDB taxonomy): domain Bacteria; phylum Bacillota; class Clostridia; order Monoglobales; family Monoglobaceae; genus Ructibacterium. The sequence goes on from JAZQFW010000012.1 coordinate 6,140, forward strand.
TAGCAGGGTCACGAATATATATACCCTGCCCTATGTGATGCTTGCACTCCAACAGGGAGCGGGATATATGACGGCAGAGCAGGAACAGAAGTTGCTTACCTCGGCGTTGTCACAAACAGACTCCTGGCAGAATACCGAATGGGGTACCGATGGCGCAACACCGATGCTGCTTGCACTTCAGCCTTATTATGAACAGGTAGCATCTGCGGTGGATGCAACGCTGGAACTGGTTAAGGGAATGCAAACTGAAACGGGATTGATAGGCAATGCGGCATCCACAGGGCTTGCCATTGCTGCCTTTTCGGCATATGGAATGGATAGTGCTGAGGTTTTAACAAACGGACAAAGTTTGATGGCGGGACTGATGAGCATGGCAGATGATTCCGGATTGGGATTTCTGCCAATGGAAAATAACTTTTCAACGGAACAGGGATTTCGTGGCTTGCTTGCATGGAACCACTTAAAGCAAACGACGGGAAAACGGGTCTATGATTTTAAGGATATGCCGATGAATGAGGCAAAAGCAACGGTAAAACAAACCGAGAAGCCATGGACTCCGCCGGTGTCAGGCGGTGGAGGCGGTATCTATGTGAAACCGGAGCCGGAACAGGAGCCTACAGAGGAAGAAAAGGAAAACCAGGAACAGACAGAAACCAAACCTGTGGAAGTAGATTACCGCAGCCAAGCCAAAGAAACCTTTACAGATTTACAGGAGGATTGGTACACCGAGGCAGTTGGTTATGTCAATGCCAAAGGTTTGATGCAGGGAACGGAAGAAAGGACATTTGCACCTCAGGATACCATGACTCGTGCCATGGTTGTGACAGTGCTTTATCGCATGGCGGGGGAACCGGAGAACAAAGGCGAGAAAAACATGACAGATGTGACATCAGGAGTCTGGTATGAAGATGCGGTTGCATGGGCAACAGAACAGGGGATTGTTACCGGATTTTCCGACGGCACATTCCGTGGGGAGGAGGATATTACCCGAGAACAGTTGGCGGTCATTTTACAACGCTTTTCCAAGTATAGTGGAAACGAACTGGAACGGAGTAAAGAACTTTCTAACTATCAGGATTCGGATTCCGTTTCGGACTATGCTAAAGACGCCATGGCGTGGGCGATTGGAAATCAGTTGATACAAGGGACGTCTGAAACAGAGTTGTCACCTCTTGCCAATGCTACAAGAGGCCAGATTGCGGTAATTATCATGAGATATACAAAGGTGACAGTATGAAAAAACTAGGACTTATTATTGTCTTTCTTCTGTTACTATGCGGATGCGGACAGACCCAATCTTCGGAAGTTTTGGAACCGATGCTACAACCGGTACAGGAACAAACAGAAGAGGTGAAAGAAGAAAAGGCGGAGCCTGTCAAGCAACCCATCCAGACTCAGCCGCCCCAGGTAAAGACGGAGCCTGACAGCGTGGCGGAGGAAATGGTGAAAGAGCCAACCTGCAGCATCACGATTGATTGCAAAACGGTGCTTGGGCATTTTGAAAAACTGGCGGAAGAAAAAAAGGATTGGATTCCAAAGGATGGGGTCATTTTACCTTTAACAACCGTGGAAATCTATGAGGGAGATACTGCTTTTTCGGTATTAAACCGAATTACACGGGAGAAAAAAATTCATCTGGAGTTTGTGGAAACGCCGATGTATCAAAGCGCCTATATTGAGGGAATCGGCAATCTCTATGAATTTGATTGCGGTGAAAGTTCCGGCTGGCTTTATCTGGTCAATGGTAAAATACCGTCGTACGGCTGTTCGCAATATCAGGTTCAGGAGGGAGATGTAATTGCATTTCGGTATTCCTTGAACTTTGGTGCGGATATTGTGTGAACATGAAACAAAAAGGGTTTGCTCAGCAAGCAAGCCCTTTTTTAATAAAATAAAGAAAATTGTTAAATATGTAAAATTTTTGTTGAATTTGTATATTTTTCATGATATAATATAATTGTGGAAAATTTGGCATAATATTAGCAACGATTGATAAAAAGGAGATGAGGAACATGGTGAAGCCTAACCCAACTGTGGTAAAGGAAACCAAATACATTGCGGCATGGATAGGCATATTCAGTCTGATTATGCAGGCGGTGTTTCTCCTGATAGGAAGATGGAATCTTACCATTCTGCTAGGGAACCTTTGGGGCTCAAGTGTCATGATTCTCAACTTTTTTTTGATGGGATTGTCAATTCAAAAAGCCGTAGGACAGGAGGAATCTGAGGCAAAGAAAATAATCAAGACTTCTCAGACCTTGCGGACATTCTTTCTGTTTGTTATGTTGGTAATCGGGGTTGTAATTCCGTGGTTTTCCACCCTCGCGGTTATTATACCGCTTATTTTCCCAAGAATTGCTGTCGCCTTGCGACCATTCATCAAAGAGAAGCCTAAGACACAGGAGGTGCTAGATTGATATGAAGCAGAAAAGCCGGTCTTTTCAGGCTGTGGATGTGTTATATATTCTTATGATGGTGTTACCCATTCTGGTGTTGTTGGTGCTTAAAGTTTTGACAAATCCGCCGTCGGAAGGGATTGATATTAAGGGTGCATTGATATATTTTACCTTGCCTATGCCGATTCAAAATCTTCCGGTAACTGAATCTCAGGTGAACTCATTGGCAGTTATGATTGCCATTACCGGACTTTGCCTGTTCTTGACCCATGGTATTATGGGCGAAACCATGCTTGCCCGCCATTATATGGCGGAATGGGTGGTGGAAACCATGAAAAAGATGATTGCCGGAAATATGGGTCCTTATTTTGCGGGATTTGCCCCCTTTGTGACGGCAATCCTTGGTCTGTCCGCTTTTTCCAGTTTGCTTGCCCTGTTTGGGTTGTATGCTCCGACATCAGATGTCAATATTGTAGGTGGATGGGCAATTTTGGTATTTATTCTTATTACCTACTATAAAGCGATATGCGGTCCGGTGCAGTATATGAAATCTTTTGGAGATCCGGTTCCGTTTTTGGCACCGCTAAATATTATCAGTGAAGTGGCGACGCCGATTTCTATGGCGTTCCGTCATTACGGGAATGTGCTTTCCGGTGCGGTTATCTCAGTGCTGGTGGCAACCGGACTTCAGGGTCTTTCTTCTATAGTTCTGGGATTTCTTCCTGGATTTTTAGGAGAAATTCCCGTATTACAGATAGGTATTCCAGCTATCTTATCCATTTATTTTGATGTGTTCAGCGGATGTTTACAGGCATATATTTTTGCTATGCTGACCATGCTTTATGTGGCTGGCGGATTCCCGCAGGAACTCTATGAACAAAGAAAAAGAAAAAACAAACACATACAAAAAAATTAGTTGGAGGTAATTAAAATGTTGGAAATTGCAATTGCTATTATTTTGGGTTGTTGTGCGTTGGGTGCAGGTGCGGCTATGATTGCCGGTATCGGTCCCGGCATTGGTGAAGGTAACGCGGTTGCTAAGGCTTGTGAAGCCATTGGCCGCCAACCGGAATGCAAAGGTGATGTAACCACCACCATGCTGATGGGTTGTGCGATTGCAGAAACCACCGGTCTTTATGCTCTGGTTATCGCTATTTTGTTAATCTTTGTTGCTCCCAATATGTTTGTAAATCTTTTGCTTAACATCATTGGATAATAGTTACAAGATAGAATTTGGAGTGAATGGAATATGCAATCATTAGACGTTATATCTGTAAATTTATGGCAGATTTTAATTTCGCTTGCAAACCTGACCCTGTTGTTTCTAATTATCAAGAAATTTCTGTTCAAGCCGGTCAATAAAATGCTGGCAAAACGGCAAGCCGCCATTGACGAACAATATGCTGCGGCTGAGAGTGCCAAAAACCATGCTGAGCAGGATGAAAAGTATTGGAAAGAAAAGTTGGGGACTGCTGAGGCTGAAGCAGATGCCATTATGCAGTCTGCAACCGAGAAAGCGAAACTCCGCAGCGAGAGGATGCTGGAAGATGCGAAAGACAAAGCAGATGGAATTATTCGTCAGGCGAATGCCGAGGCGGAACTGGAACTGAAAAAGGCAGAAGAAAGCATCAAACGGGAGATTGTGGATGTTTCTGCGGCATTGACCGAGAAACTGATTTCCCGTGAAATCAAGATAGAAGACCATCGCAGTATCATTGATTCCGTGATTGAAACAATAGGTGATGACAATGATGCAGAATAAGAATGAATATGCAACGGCTCTTTTTATGTTGGCATCGGAAGAAAATTGCAAAGAAGAGATTGCGAAAGACCTTGCGGTAATTCGTCAGGCATTTGAGGAACATGAGGAGTTAAAAGAACTCCTTTCCTCTCCTGCAATCCCAAAGAGCGAACGGCTTTCGGTGGTAGATACCGTCTTTGGTTCTCTTTTAGAATACACCGTCTCCTTTGTAAAAATCTTATGCGAAAAACAGATGCTCGGCGGGTTTGAAACTATGGCAGACGAGTATGAAAAAATGCTGGAAAGCGCCAAAAACCTGTCGGTGGCAAAGGTGACCAGCGCTGTGGAACTGACAGAAGAAGAGCAGAAGAAATTAAAAGAAAAACTGGAAACCATATGCGGCCATTCTGTGATACTGGAAACAAGTGTGGACACATCTATGCTTGGCGGTATGGTGATAGCCTTAGACGATAAGATCATAGATGCAAGTCTGCGTCGTCGGCTGAGCGATGTGAAGGAAGTGATAAGCAGATGAGTAGAAAACCTGAAGAAATCAGCAACATTATCAAAGAACAAATTAAAAATTACAATTCCCGCATTGAGATGCAGGAAACCGGCACCGTCATTTTAGTGGGTGACGGTATTGCCAGAGTTTACGGGCTTCGGGAATGTATGGCGAACGAACTGGTGGAATTTGAAGACGGCAGTTTCGGTATGGCGCAGAATCTGGAAGATGAAACTGTGTCCATTGCTCTTTTGTCGGACAGAACCGATATCAAAGAGGGTTCTACCGTAAAACGTACCGGCAGAGTTGTGTCTGTTCCGGTGGGCGAAGCCATGCTTGGCAGAGTGGTAGACGCTTTGGGCGCTCCCATTGACGGCAAAGGTCCCATCGCAACCACCGAAACCCGCCCGATTGAAAACGAGGCACCCGGTATTATTGAAAGAAAGAGCGTATCGGTTCCTCTCCAGACCGGTATCAAGGCAATCGACAGTATGATTCCGATTGGCAGAGGACAAAGAGAGTTAATTATCGGTGACAGACAGACCGGTAAAACCGAAATTGTCATTGACACCATCATCAACCAAAAGAATACCGGTGTCATTTGTATTTATGTAGCAATCGGTCAAAAGAGTTCTTCTGTGGTTCGTTTGAGCAACCAACTGACAGAAGCGGGAGCGATGGAGTATACCATCGTGGTATCTGCGTCTGCTTCCGAGTCGGCACCCCTTCAGTATGTGGCGCCCTACTCCGGCTGTGCAATGGCAGAATATTTTAGAGAACAAGGTAAGGATGTTCTGATTATTTATGATGACCTTTCCAAGCACGCGGTTGCTTACCGTGCACTTTCTCTGTTGATTCGCCGCCCTCCGGGCCGTGAGGCATATCCGGGCGATGTCTTTTACCTCCACTCAAGACTCTTAGAACGTGCGGCTTGCGTTGCAGAGGAATATGGCGGCGGTTCGATTACGGCACTTCCTTTGATTGAAACACAGGCGGGCGATGTATCGGCGTATATCCCCACCAATGTCATTTCCATTACCGACGGACAGATTTTCTTGGAGACCGAGTTGTTCCATGCAGGTGTTATGCCCGCAATCAACCCCGGTATCTCGGTCAGCCGTGTTGGTGGTTCTGCCCAACTGAAAGCAATGAAAAAGGTTGCCGGTGAACTGAAACTGATTTACTCTCAGTATCGGGAACTTCAGTCCTTTGCGCAGTTCGGAAGTGACCTTGATGCAGATACCAAGGCAAGACTTGCTTTGGGTGAGCGTATCGTTGAAGTTTTAAAACAGAACCGAAACACCCCGATTCGTGTCGGCTGTCAGGTTGCGATTATCTATGCGGTCATCAACGGCTATTTGAATGAGGTTCCGGTCAACAAGGTTTCGGAGTATGAAAAAGACTTGTATGAACGGCTGGAAAATGAATACGCAGCGTTGCTGGAGCGTTTTGAACAGGGTTATGCAGAGGATTCTGATTTTGAAACCCTGAAAGAAGCCTTGGGCAAGATGCAGAGGTGATGTAGATGGGCGCTGATATTAAAAAACTCAGAAGCCGCATCAAAAGCGTAGATTCTACCTTGCATTTGACCAAAGCCATGGGACTTGTGGCATCGTCCAAAATCCGGCGTGCTACCGAGAACATGAACAAAGGCAATGAATATGCCAATGCGGTCAGCGAGGCGATTGGTATGCTTGCCGCGTGTTCGGAATGTGAGAACAGTCCCTACATGCAGAAACGGGATACCGAAAAACTTTGCATGATTGTAGTTGCCGGAGACCGCGGTTTAGCCGGCGGTTACAATGCGAACATCTTTCGCTTAATGAAAGAATATCAGGCAGAAACGGTGATCCCCATCGGCAAGCGTGCGTGTGAACGCTATGGCGGTAAGTTCTATTTGGCAGAGGAATTTGGCTATCAGGATGCCATGGAACTTGCCAAGGAACTTTGTCAGGGATTTCAGGCGGGCGAGTTTGATAAGGTGGGCATTGTTTGCACCAGATATGTGTCCATCATGTCACAGGAACCGCGGGTGAAATGGATTCTGCCTCTTGAGAAAAAAGAGGAGGCAAAGGAGAGTAGCATTCTCTTTGAACCGGATGAAATCACCATTTTAAATGCGGCAATTTTTGAATATGTAGCGGCGGTTCTGGTTGCCGCAGTCAAAGAAAGTTATGCGGCGGAGGTTGCGGCACGCAGATTTGCAATGGATTCTGCGGGCAAGAATGCAACCGAGATGCTGGAGGACTTGCATCTGAAATACAACCGTGCAAGACAGGGCGCAATCACGCAGGAAATCACCGAGATTGTTGCCGGCGGCGACGCATAAAGGAGGTAATACTATGTCACAAAACGCAAAAGGTGTGGTATCGCAGGTTATGGGACCTGTGGTTGACGTCACCTTTGAAGAGGGCAATTTGCCTGCAATTTTTAACGCGCTGACCATGCCCAATGGGGAGAAAACCCTGACCGTTGAGGTGGCTCAGCACATCGGCGATAATGTGGTACGTTGTATCGCAATGGCGTCTACCGACGGATTAAAGCGAGGGGTGCCTGTTACCGATACCGGAAAAGCAATCAGCGTTCCGGTGGGACGGGAAACGCTGGGCAGAATCTTCAATGTGCTTGGAGATACCGTGGATAATATGCCTGCTCCTGAGGGGACAGAGCGTTGGGACATTCATCGTCCGGCACCGGAGTATTCCGAACTCTCTACCGCAACCGAGATTTTTGAAACCGGAATCAAGGTCATTGACCTGATTTGTCCTTATGCAAAGGGCGGAAAAATCGGTCTGTTCGGCGGTGCGGGCGTTGGAAAAACTGTCCTGATTATGGAACTGATTAACAACATCGCAAAACAGCACGGCGGTCTTTCCGTGTTCACCGGTGTTGGAGAGCGTACCCGTGAGGGGAACGATTTGTATAACGAAATGAAAGAATCCGGCGTACTCAAAAATACCACGCTGGTATACGGACAGATGAACGAACCACCCGGCGCGAGAATGCGTGTCGGACTTTCCGGACTTACCATGGCAGAATACTTCCGTGACCAGGAAGGTCAGGATGTGCTTTTGTTTATTGATAACATCTTCCGTTTCACCCAGGCAGGTTCTGAGGTTTCTGCACTGCTTGGGCGTATGCCGTCAGCCGTTGGGTATCAGCCCACATTGGCAAGTGAAATGGGAACCTTGCAGGAGAGAATTACCTCCACCAAAAAGGGTTCCATCACTTCCATTCAGGCAGTTTATGTACCAGCCGATGACCTGACCGATCCGGCACCGGCAACCACCTTTGCCCATCTGGATGCAACCACAGTTCTTTCCCGTGACATTGCATCTCAGGGTATTTATCCGGCAGTTGACCCGCTGGAATCTACCAGCCGTATTCTCTCGCCGGAGGTTTTGGGTGAAGAACATTATGCCGTTGCCCGTGAGGTACAAAGAATTCTGCAGCGGTATCAGGAACTCATGGACATCATCGCAATTATGGGTATGGACGAACTTTCCGATGACGATAAACTTCTGGTTCAGCGTGCAAGAAAGATTCAAAGATTCTTATCCCAGCCGTTCTTTGTATCCGAAAAGTTTACCGGTATCGAGGGAACTTATGTTCCTCTCTCTGAAACCATCCGTGGCTTTAAGGAAATCATCGAGGGCAAACATGATGACCTGCCCGAGTCTGCGTTCCTGTTTGTAGGAACCATTGATGAGGCAGTGGAAAAGGCAAAGAGGGTGTCATAATGAAGAGTTATCAGTTGGTGATATCCTCGCCGGACGGTGCAATTTTTGACGGCGAGGCGTTAAACCTTGTCGTTCGCGGTGCCAACGGTGATTTGGCGGTTATGGCAGGCCATATCCCCTTTATCACCTCGGTTCAGCCATGCGAGGTCAAGATTACCTTGCCGGATGAAACCGAGAAAACAGGAAGTGTAGACGGTGGCTTGCTCACTGTTGCAACCGATAAGGTGACCCTGCTTTCGGGCAATTTCCGTTGGAATGAATAAAAAAATGCTCGTGGTAAAAACCACGAGCATTTTTCTATTATACGGAAGAGAAAATTTTTACCAAATATATCTTGACAACAGGAAAAAACTATGTTACGATACTTTCAGCACACTGTGTGCTGAAAGAGGGAGGCGATTTTTTTGGAAGAGAAAAATACCTTAATTCAAGACGAAATTTCAGAGGAAATTATTTCTGTTGCGGAAGAAATCGCCAAGCGGGATGGCGCACGGGAGGTAACGGTACGTAAAATTTTGCAGGCTATGGGCGTCACCAATCGGGTCTTTTATAACCGGTTTCGGAATATGGATGAGTTATTGGAACTGGTTTACCAAAGAGCGGTCACCCGCATGCATGAGAGTTTGAACTCTGCCTATGACATCCGAACCGATTTTTTCAATTATGTTATGGATGTAGGTGTGAAAGTTCTGCTCAATACCTATGAGGTGAAAAATCAGTTTAGCCAATATATGTTTGAGTTTGATTCGGTAAAGGCGGCCAACCGCCTCTGGTGGATGGAGAAGATTCAGGAAATCATTCAGATTGGGAAAGAAACCGGTCAACTCAAAGATGTGGAGGCAGAGAAACTCAGTTATACCGTCTGGTGTTTCTTTCGGGGATACAACGCCGATGCGGTCAATCGCAATCTTTCCAAAGAGGACGCGGTGGAGCACTTTCAATTTGGCTTAAACTGTCTGTTTGACGGACTTAGAAACTCATAAAAAATTCCTTGACACTGCCAAATCGGTACTCTATAATGGATGGTAGAGGAGTGTGTGAAAACTCCGTAAGAAAGGGAGAAAAGCAATATGGATGAACAGAAAAAGAAAGCCCTGGACAGCGTCCTTGGCAATATAGAAAAACAGTTCGGCACCGGCGCGGTTATGCGTCTGGGCGAAAAACCGGTTACGAATGTAGAAGCAATCCCCACAGGCTCTTTGTCCTTGGACTTGGCATTGGGAATCGGTGGTGTGCCCAGAGGCCGTATTATCGAGATTTACGGACCGGAATCTTCCGGTAAGACTACGGTTGCTTTGCATATCGTAGCAGAGGCACAGAAGATGGGCGGCGAGGCTGCATTTATTGATGCAGAGCATGCGCTTGACCCTGTGTATGCTGAACAGTTGGGTGTTCGCATTGACGATTTGATTGTTTCTCAGCCGGATACCGGCGAGCAGGCACTGGAAATCACTGAGCAGTTGGTTCGTTCCGGTGCGATTGATGTTGTGGTTGTCGACTCGGTTGCGGCTCTGGTTCCCAGACAGGAAATCGAGGGCTTGATGGGAGATTCCCATGTAGGCCTGCAGGCAAGACTGATGTCTCAGGCACTGAGAAAATTGACCTCCGTCATTAGTAAGTCTAACACCACCGCCATCTTTATCAATCAGTTGCGTGAAAAGGTGGGCGTTATGTTCGGAAACCCCGAAACTACGCCCGGCGGCCGTGCACTTAAGTTCTATTCCTCGGTGCGGTTGGATGTCCGCCGGGTCGAATCCATCAAGAGTGACGGCGGCATGGTGGGGAACCACACCCGTGTGAAAGTGGTAAAAAATAAGGTGGCTCCGCCATTTAAAGAAGCAGAATTTGACATTATTTACGGCGAGGGTATCTCCAAAGAGGGAAATATCTTAGATGTGGCTGTCGATTTGGATATTGTAGAAAAGAGCGGCTCCTGGTTCTCCTATAACGGAGAGCGCCTGGGACAGGGCAGAGAGGGCGTGAAGCAGATTTTAAAGGACAATCCGGAACTCTGCCGCGAAATTGAACTGAAAGTACGCGAGGCGGTTGCCCTCCCCATTCCTGAAGAGGGTGCAGAGGTTGAATCTACGCCTTTTATGCCGGTTGCAAAACCCGCCAAAAAGAAATAACTCATGGATACATTGACAAAAGCGCGCAATGCTGCGGCAGGGCTTCTTGCCAATAAGATGTATACCTGTAAAGAGGTCTATGACCGCCTTTGCCGCAAGGGTTATGAAAAAGAACTTTGTGAAACGGTGGTTTCCGAGTTTGTGGCGGCGGGATATCTGGATGACCGCCGTTATGCCCGAATGTATCAGGAGGATGAAAGCCGACTCGGAGCCAAAGGGAACTGGCGGATTCGGCAGGAACTTTTGCAAAAAGGTGTTGCAAGTTCCATAATCGATGAAATTATGGAAGAAAGCGAGATAGACACCGAAGCCTATTTGAGGGAATACATCAGCCAGAGAAATCTGGCAGAGAATGTTCACAGCCGTAAGGATTTGGAGAAGTTAAAAGCCAGACTGGCACGGCGGGGATATTCTTTGGGAGAAATCAACCGTTCTTTGAGCGCATATACGTTCCATTTTGACGAATGGGAATGAAAAAGGAGATACAACATTGAAAAAGGTTTCTTTGGCATCTTTGGGATGCTCCAAAAATCTGGTTGACAGCGAGCAGATGCTTCGTCTTTTGACCGATGCGGGTTATGAGATTATGGAGAATGAAGAAGATGCGGATATATTGATTGTCAACACCTGTACCTTTATTGAATCTGCCAAGATGGAATCCATTGAATGTATTCTGGAACTGGCACAGTATAAAAAGGCGGGCAAATGCCAATCTTTGATTGTGACAGGATGTATGGCACAGCGGTACAAAGAGCAAGTGCTTCGGGAGATTCCTGAAGTAGATGCAGTGATTGGCACCAACGACTATGACAAAATCGTTACCGTGATTGAGGAACTGGAACAAAAAGATAGCATAGAACTTTGTTCCGAAACGCCGCTCCTTTGCGAATCCAAAAGGGTTCGTACTACGCCGGAGTATACGGCGTATTTAAAGATTGCCGAGGGTTGTGACAACCATTGTACCTATTGTGTCATTCCGTCGATTCGGGGCAAGTACAGAAGCCGCAAGATGGAAGATATTCTACAAGAGGCAGAGCAGATGGCAAGTGAGGGCGTCAAAGAACTGATTGTAATTGCCCAAGACACCACTCGTTATGGCATGGATTTGTATGATGAATATCGGCTCGCAAAACTCTTAAAAGAACTTTGCAAGATAGAGGGCATTGCTTGGGTGCGGGTGCATTATTGTTATCCGGAACTGATGACCGATGCCTTGATTCAGACATTCAAAGAAGAAGAGAAGTTGTGCAAGTACTTTGATATCCCGATTCAGCATTGCAATGACAGAATTCTCAAACGGATGGGCAGAAGAACCAACAAAAAGCAGATTGTGGATTTGATTACCAAGATTCGCACTGAGATTCCTGATGCAATCATTCGCACTTCCTTGATTTGCGGATTCCCCGGTGAAACCGAGGAGGAATTTGAGGAACTGCGGGAATTCATAGAAGAAATGAAGTTTGAGCGGTTGGGCGTGTTTGCGTATTCCCGGGAGGAAGATACACCGGCATACCAACTGGATGGGCAACTTGAGGAAGAGGAGAAACAGCGCCGACAGGAGATTTTGATGTTGGTGCAATCTGAGATTTCACAGCAGCAGAACGAAAACCGCATTGGAGATACGGTTCGGGTTCTGGTGGAAGACAGGGATGAAATTATCAAAAGTTATTACGGAAGAACCTATGCCGATTCCATTGAGATTGACGGCAAGGTGTTCTTTAAGAGTAAGAAGAAATTAGAGGGCGGAGCGTTTGCTGATGTGAAGATTGAGCAGGCGCTGGAATATGACTTGTTCGGCACCGATGCCGAAGAATGTTAATCTAGGAGGCGTGTTATGAATACACCCAATAAACTGACTATTTTTCGGGTTATTCTGATTCCTGTTTATATGGTTTGTTATCTCTGTCTGGGAGATGTAGGCATCTATCTGGCGATTGCATCCTTTCTGCTTGCCACATGGACCGACCATCTGGACGGAAAACTTGCCAGAAAGAACAATCAAGTGACCACGTTTGGGAAACTGATGGACCCACTGGCGGATAAAATGCTGATTATGGCGGCGTTGATTTCTTTTGTAGAACGGGGAATTCCCTATGTGACTGCAGGTGTTGTCATGGTCATTCTTGCAAGAGAGTTGATCGTCACCGGTGTGAGAATGCTTGCCATGGGTGAAAATCAAGTGATTGCGGCAAGCATGTGGGGAAAATCCAAAACAGTATCTCAGTTCATTCTGGTGGTAGCCGTCATGGTGTTTGAACTGGCTCAAGTTTACTTGCCTGCATGGAAACCGGTCTTTGATGGTATTACCTTGCTTTTAACCATAGTGGCGGTAGTTTTGACCATTTATTCCGGATTTGACTATGTTTGGAAGAACCGTACCCTGATAACCTTTAAATAGAAAGATACGAGGAATGACAGATGCATATTATTGTAGATGCCATGGGCGGTGACCATGCGCCGGAGGCGGTGGTTGCCGGATGCAAACTGGCGGTTGAAAAACTGGATGTTACCTTGACTCTGGTCGGGCGGGAAAAACAGATTCGGCGGGAGATGGAACTTTTAGGATTTGCAAGCGACAAGGTAAAGATTCACAACGCAGAAGAGGAAATTTTAGGAGAGGATGATCCTGTGGATGCCATCCGCAAAAAGAAGGATTCTTCTATGCGTGTTGCCCTTTCTCTGCTTAAAGACGGGCAAGGCGATGCGGTGGTCAGCGCGGGGAATACCGGTGCATTGATTTCCGGCGCAACCTTGTTGGTGAAACGTATCAAAGGGGTGCGTCGGGTTGCACTGGCACCGATTATGCCATCAACCAACGGTTGTTTTCTTCTGTTGGATGCAGGTGCCAATGTAGAATGTACTCCTGCGTTTTTGGAACAGTTTGCCATTATGGGTTCTGTGTATATGGAACGGGTGATGGAGGTAAAGAATCCCCGCGTCAAACTGGTCAACATCGGGACCGAGGAAGACAAAGGCACTCCGCTGGTACATAAAACACATGCCAGACTAAAGGAACTTCCGATTGCCTACGGCGGATATATCGAGGCAAGAGAGGTTCCTCTTGGCGGTGCGGATGTGGTGGTTTGCGACGGATTTTGTGGCAATATCATTCTCAAATGTATGGAGGGAATGGGTGCAGGATTTGTTAAGATGCTCAAGCAGATATTTATGAAAAACCTTGCCACCAAAGCGGCGGCGGGTGTGGTTCGCGGCGGACTCCAACAACTGAAACAGTCGATGGACTATACCGAGTACGGCGGTGCCCCTATTTTGGGTGCGGCAAAGCCTGTGATTAAAGCACATGGAAGTTCCAATGCCAATGCATTTTACCATGCAATCCGTCAGGCGGTTTGCATGGTGGAACAGGAAGTGGTGAAGGAACTGACAGGATATATGGAGAAGAATGCCGCATCAGCGGACAGCGAAAGGATAGAAGATTGATGTATGCAAAAATTGTAGGTCTGGGAAAACATCTTCCAGAACAAGTGTTGACCAATCAACAACTGGAACAGATGGTAGAAACCAGCGATGAATGGATTTTAAAGCGTGTAGGAATCAAGGAACGTCGCATCAGTGATGAAAAGACCTTTACCTCCGACCTTGCTATCCGTGCGGCAGAGGCGGCACTTTCTGATGCCGGCATGACGGCTGAAGAACTGGATTTGATTCTGGTTGCATCGGTGACGCCGGATATGTACACCCCCTCGACTGCCTGTCTGGTTCAAAAAGGTTTGGGGGCAGTCAATGCAGTGGCGTTTGATATCAATGCGGCGTGTAGCGGTTTTGTGTTTGCCATGGTAACGGCGGATATGTATATCAAATCCGGCATGTATAAAAATGTTTTAGTCATTGGTGCTGATGCACTTTCTAAAGTGACGGAATATCAGGACAGAAAAACCTGTGTTTTATTTGGTGACGGCGCCGGCGCGGCAATTCTTCAGGCAACGGAAGAAAAAACCGGAATCTTAGCGAGTCAAATGGGTTCCGATGGCGCAAGCGGTGATTGTCTGACCCTGCCGGGGATTCGGTGTGATGCAGAAGATGCAGACAGAAGACCCTTTGGCAATCAAAGAACCATCTGGATGGATGGGAGTGCTGTCTTTAAGTTTGCGGTCCGTGTGATGGCGGCGTCTGCACAGGAAGTTGTAGAGCAGGCAGGGAAAACATTGGAAGATGTCAGGCTTTTGGTACCCCATCAGGCGAATATGCGTATCATTGAGGCAGCGGCAAAACGGCTTAAAATGGGCGATGACAGAGTGTTTGTGAATGTGGATAAGTATGGAAATATGTCCTCGGCGTGTATTCCGATTGCCCTTTGTGAAGCAGTGGAAGAGAAGAGAGCAAACAAGGGTGACTTGGTCGTTCTGGTTGGAATGGGCGGCGGACTCACATGGGGAAGCGTTTTGGTAGAAATTTAGGAAAGGACAGCAAGGATATGAACAATCGTATTTGTGAACTGTTACAGATAGAATACCCTGTGATTCAGGGTGGCATGGCATGGGTTGCCACCGCAGAACTGGCGGCGGCAGTTGCCAATGCCGGCGGTGCCGGTCTGATTGCGGCAGGGAATGCTCCCGCAGGGTATGTGCGTGAGCAAATTCAAAAAGCAAGAGAGATGACCGGTAAAACTTTCGGTGTTAATGTCATGATGATGTCTCCATATGCAGATGATGTGATGCAGATGCTTGTGGAGGAAAAGGTGGCATTGGTGACCACCGGAGCGGGAAATCCCGCCAAATATATCCCTGCACTCAAAGATGCGGGTACAGTAGTGATTCCTGTCATCCCCAGCGTTGCACTGGCACAGAAGATGCAAAAAAGCGGCGCAGATGCCGTTGTGGCAGAGGGATGTGAGGCTGGCGGTCACATTGGAGAGTTGACCACCATGACCTTAATTCCTATGGTTAAAGACGGTGTGGAGATTCCGGTGATTGCCGCAGGCGGCATTGCAGACCAAAGAGGTGTGAAGGCGGCGTTTGCCCTTGGAGCAGAGGGTGTTCAGGTAGGAACACGATTTATCTGTTCTAACGAATGTATTGTCCATCAAAATTATAAAGATATGGTGCTTGCGGCAAAAGACCGTGATGCCGTAGTGACTGGCAGAAGCACTGGCCATCCGGTAAGAACCCTCAAGAATAAGGCAACAAAATTGATGGACCAGTTGGAAAAAGAGGGAAATCTGGAAGAGTTTGAAAAAATCGGTATGGGCGCACTTCGTGCTGCGGTGATTGACGGCGATACCCAGATGGGCAGTGTGATGGCAGGACAGAGTGCCGGATTGATTCATGATATCAAACCCTGCAGCGAGATTGTGAAAGCGCTGTTTGACGGAGTTGCATTTTAAAACATAAGGAGAGTATGGCATGAAAATTGCATTTTTGTTTTCCGGTCAGGGAGCACAGACCATCGGGATGGGAAAGGAACTCTGTGAAAATATTCCCCCCTGTGATGCAGTGTTTGAACAGGCATCTGAGGCGCTGGGCTATGATATCAAAGAGATGGTATTCCATGGAGATAGTGAAACGCTGATGATTACTGAAAACACCCAACCGGCAATTCTCACCATGTCGATTGCGGCACTTAAGGCGGTGGAAACCCTTGGGATTAAGCCGGATGTAGTTGCAGGTCTTAGTCTTGGTGAATATTCTGCCCATGTTGCAGCAGGCAGTCTGGATTTTTCAGAAGCAGTCAAACTGGTACGGTTCCGTGGAAAGTATATGCAGGAGGAAGTTCCAGTTGGCGTTGGCGGCATGGCAGCGATTCTGGGACTGGATGCGGATACCGTGCGGGAGATTTGTGCTGTTGCATCGGAACGGGGAATTGCGGAACCTGCAAACTTTAACTGTCCGGGACAGATTACAGTCGCCGGTGAAGTAAAAGCGGTAGAATATGCTTGCGAACTTGCCAAAGAAAAAGGCGCCAAGCGTGCCATGATGCTTCCGGTCAGCGCACCGTTCCATACCAGTATGTTAAAAGGTGCGGGTGAAAAACTTGCCAAGGCACTCGATGATGTTAGCGTTTCGGAGTTAAAAGTTCCGCTGATTACCAATGCAACTGCGGATTATGTGCCGGGCAAGGAGGCTATTAAAGATTTGCTGATTCGTCAGGTTTCTTCTTCGGTGTTGTTTGAAGATAGTATCAAGAAGATGATTGCTGACGGTGTCGATACCTTTGTGGAAATCGGACCGGGCAAAGCACTGAGCGGATTTGTTAAAAAGGTCAGCAAAGAAGTTGCAGTTTATAATGTGGAAGACATGGCGTCACTTGCAAAATTGCAAGAGGCATTATCATAAGACGGAGGGGAACTATGGAGTTTCAGAATCAAACAGTAATTGTAACAGGTAGTACGCAAGGCATCGGACGTGAAATTGCGTTAAAGTTTGGGAATGAGGGTGCCAATGTGATTATCAATGGTATTGACATTCCTGCGCAAAAAGAGTTGGCAGAACAAGTGGTCAGCGAAATTGAAGCGTCCGGCGGTAAGGCGGCATACATTCTTTGTGATGTGTCAAAGGCAGAGGAAACAAAAAAGATGGTTGACTTTGCCCTTCATACCTTTGGGTCCATTGATGTGATTGTAAATAACGCAGGCATTACCAGAGATAACCTGATTATGCGGATGAGTGAAGAGGATTGGGATAGCGTCCTTTCTGTAAACTTAAAGGGAGCCTTTAACCTGATTCAGGCGTCGGCAAGAACCTTGACCAAACAAAGAAGCGGTGCGATTATCAACATGGCATCCGTATCCGGTGTGATGGGAAATCCCGGACAGGCAAACTATGCAGCATCTAAGGCGGGCCTGATTGGGCTTACCAAGTCAGTGGCAAAGGAACTCGCCTCCCGCAATATTCGCTGTAACGCGATAGCACCCGGATTCATCCAAACCGCAATGACCGACCAATTAAAAGACGAAGTGAAGGAAACCTATTTAAATGCCATTCCGCTCAAACGCTTTGGGCAAGTAGAAGATATTGCAAATTTGGCATTGTTTTTGGCAAGCGACCGTGCAAAATATATTACAGGTCAAGTAATACATGTTGACGGCGGGCTTGTTATGTGATATAACATAATAAAAAAAGTAATCCATGATATTCAAAGAATTATAAAGGAGGAACAAACAATGGATATTTTTGAACAAGTAAAAGAAATTACCGTAGACCAACTTGGGGTGGATGAAGATGCAGTAACTATGGAAGCGTCTTTCATCGAGGATTTGGAAGCAGACTCTTTGGACATCGTTGAATTGATGATGGCTCTGGAAGAAGAATTCGACATTGAGATTCCGGACGAAGAGGCTGAAAAAATCGTTACTGTATCTGATGCAGTAGAGTACATTAAGGCAAGACAGTAAGCCAAGTGGCACATTCCGGCTATGCACCATGGATTGCATAGCCGGAGATTTTGCAAAAATATATACATACTATGTCTTTTTGCAAAATCTGAAAGAGAATCAGGAGGAAGTGAAATGAAACGAGTCGTCGTCACCGGAGTCGGTGCGGTAACCCCGATAGGGATTGGGAAAGAAGAATTTTGGAAGAACATTAAAGCGGGTGTTTGCGGTATTGATACCATCAGCCGGTTTGATGCGTCCGAATATGATTGTAAAATTGCGGCTGAAGTCAAAGGTTTTGACCCGGCAGAGTATATGGACAAAAAAGAAGCAAAACGTATGGACTTATTTGTGCAGTACGCAGTTGCCGGTGCCAAAATGGCAATTGACGATGCCAAATTGGATGTTGAGGCAGAAAACCCCGAACGGATGGGGTGTATGTTAGGAAGCGGTATCGGTGGTATCCATACCACGTGTGAACAATACAGCCGTTTGCTGGAAAAAGGACCCTCCAAGGTGAGTCCTTTTATGATTCCGATGATGATTTCCAACATGGCGGTTGGACAGGTATCCATTCGGTTTCATCTTAGAGGGGTTAACCTGACAGCGGTTTCTGCCTGTGCATCCGGTACCGATGCGGTTGGTCAGGCATTTCTTGCAATTCAACGCGGCGATGCAGATGTCATTGTAACCGGCGGCAGCGAGGCAACCATTGAAGAACTGTCTTTGGCAGGTTTTTGTTCCATGAAAGCCTTGAGCACCCGAAACGATGATCCAAAGAGTGCTTGTTCTCCCTTTGATGCAGAGCGGGACGGCTTTGTTATGGGTGAGGGTTCCGGCATTCTGGTTTTGGAGGAACTGGAGCACGCAAAGGCAAGAGGGGCACACATCATTGCAGAAGTTGTTGGTTATGGTTCCAGCAACGATGCCTATCACATGACTGCTCCGGCGCCGAATGGCGAGGGCGGTGCCCGTTGTATGGCGGTGGCGGTCAAGAGTGCAGGTATCAAGCCGGAAGATGTGGACTACATCAATGCACATGGTACCTCTACCCCCTATAATGATAAATATGAAACCGCGGCAATCAAAACGGTGTTTGGTGACCACGCCTACAAATTGGCAGTCAGTTCCACCAAATCCATGACGGGGCATATGCTCGGTGCTGCTGGCGGCATTGAGGCAATCGTGACTGCGCTGGCGTTGGAGGAAGGGTATCTTCCTGCTACGGTGAATTATAAAAACCCTGACCCCGAATGCGACCTTGATTATGTGGTCAATCAGGGCAGGGACGCAGAACTGACCTACGCAGTTTCCAACTCGTTGGGGTTTGGCGGTCACAATGCATCAATTGTGATGAAAAAATACACAGATTAACATGAAAACGCCGCACAACGCGGCGTTTTTATCTAAAACTAAGGAGAAGATGCGTCATGCAACTGGGATATACCTTTCAAAATCAAAGATTGCTTCAAACGGCACTCACCCATATTTCCCTTGCCAATGAACGAAACATGGAAAGTAATCAACGGCTGGAGTTTTTGGGTGACAGCGTCCTGTCCTTTGTAGTGGCGGGTTATCTTTACGAGAGATTTCCCAATTTGGACGAGGGAAGACTGACCGAAATGCGTGCCAATGCGGTCTGCGAAAAATCTCTGGCAGCGGCAGCGAGAAAACTGGATTTAGGAAGTGGTATTCAGTTTGGAAAATCGGAAACCGTCTGTGGCGGAAAGGACAAGGATTCTATCTTAGCCGATACCTTTGAGGCAGTCTTGGGTGCAATCTTTCTAGATGGAGGCATTGAACCTGCAAAGGAATGGATTATGCAACAACTTCGGCAAACCATGGAAGATTCGGTTGCCATAGATTTCACCAATTATAAATCAGCCATCCAGAATTACTTTCAAAAGCGGGATAAAGGTACTGATGTGGTGACCTATCGGCTGATTGGACGGCAGGGGCCCGACCATAAACCTGTTTTTCATGTGGAGGCGCTCTATCGCGGTAGGGTGATTGGCTCCGGCAGTGGAGGCAGCCGCAAAGAGGCGGAACAACAAGCAGCAAAGCAGGCGTTTGGTGCGTTATGAGACAGTACCGTGTACCCGTGTTTATCCCCCATGAGGGATGCCCCAACGATTGTGTCTTTTGTAATCAAAAAAAGATTACCGGTGTCACAACTACGATGACACCGGAGCAAGCCAAATTGGACATTGAGGAACAACTTCAGCATTTGCCAACAGAGGAGTGCCAGATTGAGATTGCCTTTTTTGGTGGTAGTTTTACCGGACTTCCCCTTGAAAAACAGGCAGAGTTTTATCGCATGGCAAATGCATTCCGCCCCCGTATTGATGGCATCCGTCTGTCTACCAGACCGGATTATATCAATGACGAGGTTCTTTATCTTGCAAAACAATGGGGAGTTAGCACCATAGAACTTGGTGCTCAATCGGCATCCGATGCGGTGCTGACAAAGAACCGCAGGGGACACACCTTCTCGCAAACGATAGATGCGTTCAGGAAGATTCGTGACGCAGGTATTGGTGTAGGGCTCCAGATGATGACAGGAATGTATGGCTCGAATCCCGATACGGATATCATGACTGCGCGTGAACTTGCAAAATTACAACCGGAATGCATAAGGATCTATCCGGTGCTGGTGCTAAAAGATACTGCCCTCGCCCGGTTGTACCAGGAGGGAATGTATCAGCCACAAACCATGGAGGAAGCCATCGAAACTGCCAAAGAGGTATGGAAAATCTTTCGGGAACAGCAAATTCCCGTCATTCGGTTGGGACTCCATGCGGGAGAAGAACTGCGGGAAGAGGGCGTCGTTCTGGCGGGTCCCTTTCATCCCGCCTTTGGCGAGTTGGTGGAAAGCCGAATCTATCGGGATGCCATGGTTGCTGAATTGGAGAACGATTCTCAAAAACCTAAGGTGTTTGAATTTTCGATCCCAAAAGACCAAGTATCCAAAGCCGTAGGGCATCAGCGTTGCAATGCGATCTATTTGAAAGAAAAATATGGTGTGATATTAAAAGTAAAAGTCTGTTCCTAGGGAACAGACTTTTTGGTTAAAAAATTGCTTCTTTTTTCCAGATTTCTCCGTCGAGTGTTTTCCAGTATGCACTTGTTTCGTCGAATATCATGTATCCGTGGTGAGAATTTTCCTTGGGAATGGAAATCGAACCCGGGTTTAGGTAAAGAATCCCGTCTGTTTCGGTCAAGGCAGGGACATGGGTATGCCCTGAGAGGAGAATGTCACCCTTGCTTAGCGGAGGCAAACTATCTGGAGAAAAGTGGTGGCCGTGGGTGGCAAATATCGTTTTCCCTTGCCAGAACAGGCAGGCATAGTCTGCCAGAATCGGGAAAGAGAGAAGCATTTGGTCAACCTCGGTATCGCAGTTTCCGCGAACACAAAGAATAGTTTCTTTGACGCTGTTTAACAGGTCAGCAACCTCTCCGGGATTATATTCAAGAGGCAGAGCGTTTCTGGGGCCGTGATATAGCAGATCGCCAAGGAGCAGAAGTTTGTTAGGTTTTTCCTGTTTCATTGCTTGTATGAGTTGACGGCAATATGCTAAGGAGCCGTGAATGTCAGAGGCTATCATCAGTTTCATGGGGTCAAATCCTTTCTTTTGCATTTTGTTTATTGTAGCATAGCGTGTGCGAAGTGTCAATTGCAGAGAGTTGACTTTTGACGAAATTTATAGTATACTGAGGATAATCTTGTGAGGAAGAGGTGTGAGAATGCTGGAATTTGCATCTGTTTGCGAATGCGGAGAAAATGGGGTCAATTATGATGCCGTTGGAATTTCAGAGGACAGCCATTGTACCTTATTTGCAGTTGCAGACGGAAAAGGGGTTCCGGATGCCTCACGGTTGGTGCTCAGCACCATGATGGAAGATGTGAAAGCAAAAGCGGAAGTCACCACATCTACGCTTCCCAACTGCTTCAAACACGCACAAGCGGTGCTTGAGGAGTTTCAAAAAGAATCCATGTTGCCGGGTGGTTTGTCTGCGGCAGTTCTCTTGACAGACGGAGAGGTTGCGCTTTGGGCGCATATCGGGGATGCAAGAATTTATCATTTGCAGGATGGCTGGCTTTATGATATTACGCCTGACCATAGTGAGGCGTACACCTTGTATGAGGCGGGTGAAATCCGCTACCCCAAAATCCGGACACACCGAAATCGCGGCAATGTGTTTCAACTGATGGGATTGGAACAGAATTTTGTGCCTGCGTTTTCGAAACCTACTACAGTAAAAAAGAATGATAGTTTCTTAATTTGTACGGATGGATTCTGGGGTAATATTCATGAACGCAGAATTGAAAAGTCGTTAAAGCGTGCCAAAAGTCCGCAAGAATGGCTGGAACGTATGGTAAAAACCGTGAAGAAAAATCGGGAAACCGGTAAATATACAAGGGTGCTGGACGATTACAGTGCCATTACGATTCAAATTTAACAAAGAGAGGCTTTGACAAAGATGATGAAAAAATGGGTGCTTGCTTTTCTGGCGGCAGTTTCTCAGTTTACGTTGACGGCATTTGCGATGCCTGTGGAATTGAATTTGCTTGGTGGAGGATTATCTGTGCTCGATTCCTTGCTCCTGATTGGTGTAGGGATAGCACTGATTGGAATCCTGTTTCTGTGCATTGCCTTTGTAAAGCCGCAAAAATCCAAAGAGGAGACCGAGGATGGATTTTTACAACAGTTGATTGAAGAAACTGCAATCCAAACGGCGGCGGAATCCTTGGACGAGGAAGAGGCAGAGGATTTGAGCGAGGAAGAGGCAGAGGAAGAACCTCTCCCCGAAGAGGAACCCATCGAGGAAGCAACCCCTGAGGAAATGGTTGAGGAACCGGCAGCGGAAGAACCGGAGGAAGAGCCGATTGAGGAAATGGTTGAGGAAGAACCGCAAGAAGAAAAAGTCTATCCCACCCTCACCCTGACCGGTATCAATAATGGCGAATTCAAGATTTTACCGCTCAAAGATGCGGTAACATTGGGAAGACGGCCCGACAATGACCTGATATTTACCGATACCACCGTTTCCGGTCTGCATTGTGAAATCACGGTTGAGGAAGACAAAGTTTATTTGACGGATAAAAATTCCACCAATGGAACCTATCTCAATGGAGAAAAGATTACGGAAAAGACCCAAATTCAAAAAGGTGATATCATGGTTCTGGGCCAGATGGAACTGAAAATCAGCATTTAATGATAAAAAGGTGCAGTTCATTTTGAACTGCACCTTAGTTTATGGGGCAAAGGTTAGTCAAGCATGGGAAGCAACGTTTTTCTTGCTTTTGCTGCGTCACAGGCTAACACCTTTTGCTTTAAGGGAAGGATCAGCCGCGGTGAAACGGAAAGTTCGTCTACCCCCATAGCAAGAAAGAGTTCGGTGAGTGAAGTATCTCCGGCAAGTTCTCCGCAGATGCCGGTCCAGATTCCCGCTTTATGAGAGTTTTCCACCACCATACGAATCAGACGGAGAATGGAGAGATGATGGGTGTCGCAAAAGGAATCCGCTGCGGCGTTCTGACGGTCAATGGCAAGGGTGTATTGCGTCAGGTCATTGGTACCGATAGAAAAAAAGTCCACTTCGTGCGCCAGTTTATCGCTGATTAAGGCGGCAGCAGGAGTTTCAATCATAATACCAAGTTCGGTGCTTTCCCGAAAGGGAATGCCGTCTTGTTTCAGTTCTGTCTGGACTTCTTTGCAGAGTTCCTTAATTTGTGTTACCTCGCCGACTGAGGTAATCATCGGAAACATAATGGCGAGTTTTCCGAATACAGAGGCACGGTAAAGCGCACGAAGTTGGGTTTTAAACAAGTCTGGGCGGGAAAGACAAATGCGGATAGCACGAACCCCCATGGCGGGGTTTTCTTCTTTTGGCATTTCAAAATAGTCCACCTGTTTGTCGGCGCCAATATCTAGCGTGCGAATAATCACTCGCTTTCCCATTGCTTTTTGCAAGGCGCTTTTATAGATAGCAAACTGTTCGTCTTCGGTGGGATAGGTTTTGCTTTCCAGATAGATAAATTCACTTCGAAACAAGCCGACGCCCATGCCGTCGTTGGCATACACATCGGGCATGTCCTTTAAGGAGCCGATGTTGGCGTAAAGTAAAATGGTCTGCCCGTCCTTAGTGACCGGCTTAATGCCCTTGAGTTTTGCAAGCAGGGCGTTTTGCTTTTGTGTGTTCTGTTGCTTAAGTTGCATATTAAGCACGGTATGCATATCAGGGTCAATGTAAATGGTACCTGTGAATCCGTCCACAATGATGTCGGTGTTATCATACCGGTCATCCATAATTCCCTCGGCGCCAATGACAGCAGGAATGTTCATAGTTCGTGCCAAGATGGAAGTATGGGAAGCTGAACTTCCTTGTTCGGTGACAAAAGCAAGAATTTTGGATTTGTCCAGTTGCACAGTTTCAGAGGGAGCAAGGTCCTCGGCACCTACAATCTCCGGCGTGTCCGGATGGAACCCAAGCCCGGTATCATTGGCGAGAATGGCGATGATGCGTTCGGAGATATCTTTGACGTCGGCAGCACGTGCCTGCATATAGCTGTCATCCATGGAGGCAAACATTTCGCTGAATGTGTCCGAGGTTGTGGCAACTGCGCTTTCTGCGTTGAGACGTTGCTCGCAAATGGCAGTGCGGATGGAGTCTAAATAATCCAAATCCTCCAGCATCATTTGGTGAATGTCAAAAATCATGGCATTTTCTTCTCCAACCTCACTGCGTGCCTTAATGTACAACTCCTTGAGTTGGGATTCTGCCTGGTGTCTTGCATCTTCAAACCGTTGCCACTCCGTTTCCGGATTCTCCACATGGGTACGCTCTATTCGATTGTTAGATTTTTTTAGCAAATGCAATTTTCCAAAGGCAACGCCGCCGCAAACCCCTTGACCGTGAATGGTAATCATAGATGCACCTCCGGTTACAGATTTTCTTTCAGAAAGCGGGAAAGTGCAGCGATGGCTTCTTCTTCGTCTACGCCCTCAGCCTTAAGGATAATCTCAGTCCCGCATTTTGCTCCCAATGCCATAACTGCAAAAATCCGTTTGGCATCGCCGATTTTTTCGTTACAAGCGATGGTGATGTCAGACGAAAATTTGCTTGCTTCTTTAACCAAAAGTCCGGCGGGACGCGCATGGATTCCTTGTTCGTCTTGGATGATATACCTAAATTCTTTCATGATGATTCCTCCTGAGTCGTTTTTCTTAGGATTTGCCATGAGAAGGAATTTTATGCAAAAAAAGAACGGCTTGTCGCCGTTCTTATCGATAAAGTAAAAATCCTTTTCCAAGAATATATTGAGATTGCGAGAAGATAACAAATGCTTCCGGGTCAATCGAAAGAACCTTTTTCTGGAACTCATCTGCCTCGCTGGATTTCAAAGCACAAAGCAATAAGGATTTTTCTTCCATGGTATAGGCACCCTTGGCATCTAAAATGGTGACACCTCGGGGAGAGGTGCTGATTAACTCAGAGGAAATTTCTTCTCCTTTGGAACTGATGACAAAGGCAAGGGAAGATATGTTCATCCGCTTAATCAAAAGGTCAATGGTAAAGGTGTTCATAAAGAGTGCCAGAATGCCGAACAGAGTCAGATCTGTCTGGCGGAAGATAAGGAGTGATACTCCAATGATAACACCATCCACAATCATTAAAAGTTTTCCAATGGGCATGGTGGGGAATTTGTATTGGAGCAGACGCCCAAGAATATCCGTCCCTCCGGTAGAAGAGCCGGAGATAAAAACAATACCAAGTCCGCAACCGTACAGGATTCCTCCAAATAATGCTGCAAGCATAATATTATCTGTCAAAGCAGGGGCATAGGAGAAAATTTCCATAAATAAGGAAAGAAAGCCTATGCTGAGTAATGTTTTTAAGATAAATTCTTTCCCCAGTATTTTAATGCCAATGATGAGAAGAAACCCGTTGACAACTATGGTGGTAACGCTGGCGGGAATGCTTGCCGTGTGATAAAGCATGGTCGCAACACCCGAAACTCCGCCGGAGACGATTCTGTTGGGGAGTAGGAAGACGCTGACGGCAATGGCTGTCAGCATGGTTCCAAGAACCATAAGCAAAAAGGGAAAGAAATATTGTTTCAGTTTTAATTTCATTTGTATGACACCTCTGACTTCAGTATGTACCATTTTTATAAGAACATGCAAAAGAAAAAGCGGCAGCAGAGTCTGCTGCCGCTTGCGTCTATGTTATCTCTGTACACGGCCGCTGCCGTCGCCGCCAACCAGATTTTCCACGTCAGAACGGGAAACCAGATTGAAGTCGCCGGGGATGGTGTGTTTGAGTGCAGATGCAGCAACACCGAATTCCAAAGCATCCTTAAAGTTTTTGCCGTCAAGGAAACCGCAAATGGTTCCGCCGGCAAAAGAATCGCCGCCGCCCACACGGTCAACAATAGGATGTACACGATATTCCTTGGAATGATAGAATTCCTTGGTATCTCTGGAGTAAATGCAAGCAGACCAACCGTTGTCAGATGCACTGTGGCTGACACGGAGAGAACTGATGACATATTCAAAGTTGAATTTTTCAACCATTTGCTTGAAGATGTCTTCATATCCTGCCAGTTCCAAGTCACCGCTGGTAACATCGGTTTCACCCGGCTTAAAGCCAAGCACCTTTTCTGCATCTTCTTCGTTGCCGATGCAAACATCAACATATTGCATCAGGTTGGTCATAATTCTCTGTGCCTTTTCGCTGCTCCAGAGTTTTTTTCTAAAGTTGAGGTCAACAGAAACCTTAACGCCTTTTGCCTTTGCGGCTTTCAGGGCGATTTCGGTCAGTTCTGCTGCTGCGTCGGAAACCGCAGGGGTGATACCGGTAAAGTGGAACCAGTCAGCACCGTCAAAAATTGCATCAAAATCAAAGTCAGCCGCAGTTGCAGTTGCAATGGAAGAATGAGCACGGTCATAAACGACATTAGAAGCACGCATTGCACTGCCGCTTTCCAGGAAGTAGATGCCCAGACGCTCGCCGCCTTTTGCAATGTGCTTGGTGTCAACATTCATCTTTCTCAAAGCCGCAACGGCACATTCGCCGATGGGGTTTTCCGGAACTTTAGTTACAAAGGAAGCGTCGTGACCATAGTTTGCCAAAGAAACTGCCACATTTGCTTCGCCGCCGCCGTAGCATACATCAAATTCATCCGCTTGGATGAATTTCTCGTTGCCGGGGGTGGATAATCTGAGCATAATTTCGCCCATTGTTACAATCTTAGCCATAGTAAAACACTCCTTAGATAATTGATAGGTAGCAAGCGGGCAGATTACTGACCTCTTGCTTCTTTAATTCTCTTGATAAATTCTTTTGCAGTAGCAGTAATTGCTGCGTAGTCGCCGGTTTTAGCGCCCTTGGTCAGGGAAGAACCTGCGCCAACAGCAACTGCACCTGCTTTGATCCACTGGTCAACGTTGTCAACATCAACACCGCCGGTGGGCATCATTTTTGCATGGGGCAGAGGACCTTTGATGTCCTTAATGATGGTGGGACCAAACAGGTCAGCCGGGAAGATTTTAACAATGTCAGCACCGGCTTCCATTGCGGTCAGTACCTCGGTAATGGTCATGCAACCGGGCATATAGGGGATGCGGTATCTGTTACAGAGTTTTGCAGCCTCCAAATTGAATCCGGGAGATACCACATAGTTTGCTCCGGACAGAATCGCAGTACGTGCAGTTTCGCTGTCAAGTACGGTGCCGGCACCCAAAAGCATTTCGCCTTTGTTATATTTGTTTGCCAGAGCCTCGATAACCTTATGTGCACCGGGAACGGTGAAGGTTAATTCGATGGAGGGGCATCCGCCCTCCAGACAAGCGTCTGCAATGCGGATTGCTTCGTCAGCAGAATTTGCGCGGACAACAGCCACCAGACCGGCGTCGGTCATTCTGGTAAGAACTTTTTCTTTTTCCATGGTTAAACATCCTTTCCTTTTGGTAGATAAGATAAAACATTATTTACAAAATTTTCACATCATACATTATAAAATATTTTGTTCAGGAAATCAAGTCTAATTTTTACATTTTTTCGCCTAAAATTATGGTTATGCATACAATATATTGTACAAAAACCATGGATAATTCCTGCTGGGAAATGAAAGACTAAAAACGCGGATTCTGTTTTTTATAGAATTGGACAGACAAAAAGCACACAAAGAATGGCATATTTGCAGACAACTTTTTACTATTTGCACAAAAAAAGGAAATTGGTAAAAAAGTAACGACTTTTTTCTTGAATTTTTTTCAAAATTATTGTAAACTTTAAGTTGACATTTTAAAAAATGTGCTATCACTTTTCAAAGCATATCCCCCCATTTCGGGGTGTCATAAAGTAGGAGGTAATACTATGAGCGAAATTAAAAGAATCGGCGTTATGACTGCCGGCGGTGACTGCCCCGGATTGAACGCGGTGATTCGTGCGGTCACCAAGACTGCAATTTTGAAATACGGATTGGAAGTTGTCGGCATTCAGCACGGATACAGAGGTTTGTATCTGGGGGGTGACCAGTTTGTCAATCTGGATTTGCATACCGTTTCCGGCAGCATCTCCAGAGGCGGAACCATTCTTTACAGTTCCAACAAAGATAACCTGTTCGATTACGACTATATTGATGAGAACGGGCAGCCGCAACACGGTGATGTTTCCGATGTAGGCGTTGAGAATCTGAAAAAGGCGGGCATTGACGCGTTGGTTGTCATCGGCGGTGACGGAACCCTCACCTCCGGCCGTGACTTTGCAAGAAAAGGCGTTAAGGTTATCGGTGTTCCCAAGACCATTGACAATGACTTGGCATCCACCGACACCACCTTTGGTTTTGATACTGCGGTTGCAACCGCAACCGAGTCTATTGACCGTCTGCGTACCACCGCAGAATCCCACAGCCGTATTATCGTGGTTGAGGTTATGGGTCGTTATGCAGGCTTTATCGGAATTGCATCCGCAATCGCAGGCGGTTGTGATGCGGCATTGATTCCGGAAATTCCGTATGACATCAATAAGGTTGCAGATGCCATCAAGGCAAATCGTGCAAGAGGTAAGGACTTTGCCATTGTAGTTGTTTCCGAGGGTGCGAAACCTGTTGGCGGTGATGTTGTGGTTTCTAAAGTGGTAGAGGACAGTCCGGACCCCATCCGTCTCGGCGGTATCGGTAACGTAGTTGCAGAACAGTTGGAAAAACTGGTTGGTCTGGAAGCCCGTGCAACCATCTTAGGGCATGTACAGCGTGGCGGTACTCCCACAGCCAATGACAGAATTCTCTCCACTCGTTACGGAACCTACGCAGTAGAACTCTTGATGCATGGTAAATTCGGTAACATGGTTACCTTAAACGGTTCCGAATTGAGTTATGAATCCTTAGAGAATGTCATCGGCAAAAACAAAGCGGTTGAGGAGACCAGTTCCTGGATTCAGGCGGCTCGCGGCATCAAAATGTCCTTAGGCGACTAAGTTTTTTGGAAAATTCCAAAAAAATGCTTGCAATTTTGGATTTCTTGTGCTATAATAATTCACGCTTGTCTATGCAAGCGTGAATTTTCGTAAATAATTGATTTTATATATTGAAAGAGGTGAAACACAATGAGAGAGGGTATTCATCCTGATTACAAACAGACCACCATCAAATGTGCATGCGGTAACGTAATTGAAACCGGTTCTACCAAAGAAGATATCCGTATCGAAATTTGTTCTGCATGTCATCCTTTCTACACCGGTAAGCAGAAGTTGGTTGACACCGGCGGTAGAGTTGATAAGTTCAGAAAGCGTTATGGTCTGGAAAAATAATCAAAGACGCATGAAAAGAGTAGCCGAATGGTTACTCTTTTTTTGTATTTTTTTCGACAGTATAAAAATCCCAGCGATGCAAATAATGAAACCAGGTTCTTAATTTTCAGAGAATAGGAGAGGGGTTTCATGATCAACAAGGTTGAGATTTGCGGGGTCAACACCTCCAAACTTCCCGTACTGTCCGAAGAAGAGAAAAAAACCTTGTTTGCCCGCATTCAGCAGGGGGACAGGCAGGCAAGACAGGAATTTATTTATGGCAATTTACGATTGGTGCTGAGCATTCTTCAAAGGTTCCACAATCGCGGCGAGAGCGCCGATGATTTGTTTCAGATTGGATGTATCGGCTTAATTAAGGCGCTGGATAACTTTGACCCATCGCATGAAGTCAAGTTTTCCACCTACGCAGTCCCCATGATTATTGGCGAAATCCGGCGTTATCTTCGGGATAATAATGCAATTCGCGTCAGCCGCTCGATTCGGGATACTGCCTATAAGGCGCTTTCGGTTAAGGAACAACTGACCGCCCGCGCAGGGAAAGAACCGACGGTGGAGGAAATTGCCAAGGAACTGAATCTTGGTAAGGAGGAAATCTCTCTGGCATTGGATGCCATTTTAGACCCGGTTTCCCTGCAGGAACCGGTCTACCATGACGGCGCAGATGCAGTTTTTGTCATGGACCAGGTGAAAGACGAGAAGAACCAAGACGAATTGTGGCTGGAAAAAATCTCGCTCATGGAGGCAATGGGGCGTCTGGGTGAGCGGGAGCAACATATCCTAAAACTTCGGTTTTTTGAGGGCAAAACCCAGATGGAGGTCGCCGGTGAAATCGGGATTTCGCAGGCACAGGTTTCCCGTTTGGAGAAAAATGCCCTCAGCCATATGAAAAAATATTTGTAAAAACGCACCGCCGACGAAAAAAATTCCCTCGTCGGCGGTTTTTCAAAAAGCAAAAGATGTTACCTATTCTTGTCGTTTGGAACAAGTTTTTTCGGCTCATTGACAAGTTCTGCAATGTAATCCAAAGAAGTGTTGTAAAGTTTTGCCAAACGAATCACAAGGTCAAAGGGGATTTCTCTTTTTCCTTGTTCGTAGTTGGTGTAGGTGGTTTTGTGCATGTTCAGCAATCGAACCAAATCTGTCTGTGTTAGGTCGTGGTCTTCTCTTAAATCCCGTAAGCGTCTGTAATATGCCATAGTAATACTCCTTTTTATTTTTACTATTGACAGAATACAACAAATGATGTATAATAAGCCAAAAATACAACGAATGTTGTATTTTGTGATGTTCTTTTGCTGTAAAAGACACATTGTTGACAAAAAAAATAAAAGAATGGAGATGTTAGTTATGGTACAGCAAAATTTTCAGGGGCAGACAGTTTCATCTAAATCAAAAGGAGTAGCGGCCGTGTTGTGCTTTTTCCTTGGCGGATTTGGAATCCATCGTTTTTATGCAGGAAAAATTGGCACAGGAATTCTTTGGTTATTAACGTTGGGATTATGTGGAATTGGTACAATTGTCGATTTCATAATGATTCTTTGTGGTTCTTTCAAAGATGAAAACGATCTTCCTTTGGCGCAGTAATTAGATGAACGGAGTGCAGAACATTCGGTTCTCTGCACTCTTTTCTGTGAGGTAAGCAAATGAACATAGGGTTAGTACTATCCGGAGGTATGGCGAAAGGAGCCTACCAGATAGGTGCGCTTCGAGCACTACAGTTATTTGTTCCGTTTCAGGAAATAAAATATATGAGTTGTGCATCTGTTGGTGTCTTGAACGGCTATGCATATGCTACAAATAATCTTGGTGTGGCAGAAGAAATGTGGAGGAGCATCTGCTGCGAAAATGCACGATTCTTTATAAGTCAGATTCTTAGGAGTAGTATGCTTCAACAGAAAATAAAAAGCCTTTACACCTCGGGGAAAGACTTGGATACGGTATTTTATTGCTCTTTGCTCGACATCAATCATAGGAATGTTATTTATAAAGATTTATCTGCAGTTGCAGACGAAGATGTTCCTTTATACTTAAAAGCAAGTGTTGCAATGCCAATATATAACAAGTCGGTGCAAATTGACGATATTGCATATTTCGATGGCGCAATGATTGATAATATTCCGGTATATCCACTCTTAAAACATAATCTTGATTACATTATATGTGTTTATTTTGATAATACTTGTTATCAGTTTGAAAATACATATTTTGACAACAAAATTGTTAAAATAACATTCCCAAGTGAAAGTGTTTTGAAAAAATCAATTATCTTTGAACAGAATGGCATTAAGGATATGATAGACATTGGCTTCGAAAGGACAAAAGAACTTTTTGAAAGTATTTTTGCGAACGGGCATGAAGATGTTGAGGCAATTTATCAGGCAATTGAGCATAAAAATCAAAGCAGCAAAAGTAGAAAACTGCGGATAACAGGGGATATGCTGGTTACAAATTTGAACAGAATTACACAAAAACTTGCAAAAAGAAAAATAATATAAAGAAGAGGAGTTTTGTTTAGTGAGAAAGGCACTTAGAATTCTTACAGCGTCAGCCGGTATCATCAGCGTTGCATCAGCGGTTGTTTTAGGTTACATCTACTTAGAAGATGTAGTTGAGCGTATCAATACAATGAGAGGGAAAAACAAAATCAGTAACTAACCATGTCGGAAATGAAACATAATCAATTTTGAATACGAAGGGAAGATGATTTTATGAATGGAAGAGATTTTTGGATTAGAGGATTGCGTGCAGTCTGTAATATTGTGTTTGTGGGGCTCGTTTTTGGAGGATTCTTCGGAGGCATCGCAATGGGATCAGCGATTGGTGGATTCGGCGGATTTTTAATGTTTCTGATTTTTACGGCATGTGGATTTGTTGTTGCATATTTATCGGTTGCCGTTATGATGATTTTTTTGGGAATCGCGGAAGATATGTCGTATGTTGCTGGTAAGATGGGTAAAGAAGGTGAATATATTTCAAGCGAGAAAAATACTTATGTAGATCCGTTTGCCGAGGCAAAAAATAAATTTCATGAAACTCAAATTTTGAAAAATGGTGGATGGAAATGTGAGAATTGCGGGAATGTAAATTCTTTAACCACTGGAACCTGTGGTTGCGGACATGATCGTTATCAAGCGACTGTGGGAATTCCTCCCAAAATGTTATAGTCAAGCAAAGAGGATTGTTACTACGAAGGACGCATAGTGAAAGTATATAATATGAGGTAGATGAGATGAAAAAAACATGGATGACAATTGTAACGATTGCAATAATAGTTTCACTGTCTGCTTGTTTACGCGGAGGGACAGAGATGACCAAAATATCAATGTCGGAAGAAGAACAAGGAGATTTGAAGCAAAAAATCTTTGTTTCTGAGAACATCGGATTGAAATTTCCGCAATCGTCTTTGAAAAAAGAATATAACGGATATACATACGAACTTGCAACCATAACAGAAGAAAAACAGGGTTCAGACGGAAAAACATATGATGACTACAAGAGAACGGTGATTTATCGGTATCAGGGTGCACAAGAGAAGCAAGAATGGTATTCCATAATCGGGGGATCAACCATTTTGGGGCTGATGGATAATGGATATTTCATTTGCTTATATCATGGTGGCGGATATGACGAAGATGAGAAGTTACAGATGCTGAATTTAGAAACGTTGATTAGAGAGGATTTGTATGAAGATAAGATCGGAGGAATGTTCCAGTATAATCAATATATTATGCTGATGTGCGGAAATGAGATCATAAGATATGACCTTGAAGAGAAAACAAGCAAGAGTATTATCAATGCAAAATCTATGGGAAATACACCTCTTGATTCGGATAATGTGTTTGGTTGCAACAATAAAATATGGATGGTTATTGAGATGAATAATGGGGAATACAAAATTTTTAGTTCCGACTTAGATGGCAATCAACTGGCGTATTCTGGGATTTCCATTTCGGATTTTTGGGGGATTTCATCTGTCAGTGAAACAAACCGGACGCTTACCTATCGGGTGAAA
The DNA here is from genome assembly GCA_045539735.1 of Ructibacterium sp. Classification (GTDB taxonomy): domain Bacteria; phylum Bacillota; class Clostridia; order Monoglobales; family Monoglobaceae; genus Ructibacterium. The sequence continues at coordinate 39,810 of JAZQFW010000012.1, forward strand.
ACGGACGAAACGGATGAAAATGGGTATTTCATAAACAAAAAGGAAACGGTTTCCCTTACTGAATCGGTAAAATAAAGGAGGAAAATAAAATGAAACGAAAGATTTTACAAGGATATATTTGCGGAATTTTGAGTGCGCTTTTGATTATGGGCGGTGTGGTATATGCCGCAAGCGGAACCAAGATGATTGAGGTTATCTATGACAATATCAAGGTTTATAAGGATAATGTGCTCTGTGAAACAAGGGATGCCAACGGAACGGTGGTAGAGCCATTTATTTATAACGGAACTACCTATATGCCGGTTCGGGGAACGGCGAACCTTGCCGGCATGGAGGTCACATGGGATGGAAATTCCAAAAGTGTTTACCTTTGGGATGAACTTGTACCTGAGGGAACATATTTTGTAGATGCTTGCGCGCCGTATTCACTTCGCCAATGTAACGCTTATACTGCCACGGAAACCCAATCGTTTTCTATGGCAGGAATAAAATATAACAGCGGATTGGTTCTGACCTATGACACCGGGTACGCACTCTTTAATTTGGACGGGAAGTATCAGGCAATTGAAATGGTGCTGGCGCCGGTTGACAGTAGCAGGCATCCGGCAGATGTCGCATTCTTTGTGGATGGGAAAAAGGTTGCAGAATATGCAGTGGAAGAGGGAGACTATCCCAAGACTATTTCTGTTCCGCTGAACCATGGATTGCAGTTGAAAATTGCAACCGTAGATGGCGGAGGATATCAAAAAACAGGACTTGGAAATATTACAGTGAAATAAGAATGGCAGAGTACGAAAAAAGACGTTATATTTTGTGAAATCGTTATATTTGGCAGATGGCACGGCAGAGAATGCTTTCGCTGCATCAAGAACATACACCTTGACATAAATAAATTTTTTAATTCTCTTGCGGTAGAACAACTTTTTCGATGGTATGTACAAATGCCCCTGAGGTAATTCCATCAGGGGCGTTCGTGTTATATTACGATGTCTTTTTCGTCCATTGTGATATAATAATTCCTGCAAACATCAGCACAGCGCCTATGATACCGGCAAGGCTCATTCGTTCCTGTAAAAAGATGGCACCGCCAACGGCGCTGAACAAGGATTCGGTGGATAGGATAATGGAGGCAAGCGTCGGGTCAAAATTTCTCTGTCCAAGAATTTGAGAGGTATAGCCAACACCGGAGGACAATACTCCGCAGAATAGGATGGCAAACCAGGCAGAGGGAAGTTGAGAGAGTGTGGGTTGTTCCAGAACCAAACTAAAAACCAATGCCCATACCCCGCAGGTGAAAAACTGTACCGCAGAGAAACGGATGGGGTGCACCTTGTCAAGAAATTGGTCTATGGTAAGAATATGAAATGCCCAGAATATGGCACCGATTAACAAAAAGAGGTCGCTGATGCGTATGCCGGAAGTTCCTGGAGTCACGGTCAAAAGATATAACCCTGTCAGTGCAAGAACAGCGCCAATCCAGATGTGTACACCGGTTTTCTTTCTCCAAATCAGAAAGGAGATGACCGGAACCAACACAGTGTAAAGTCCGGTGATAAATCCGGCTTTGCCGGCGTTGGGGTCAAGGTTGATGCCGATTTGTTGTAAGATGGAGGCAATAAACAAAACCGTTCCTGTGATTGCTCCGCACCATAGGGTGGATTTCCCTTTCGCATCAAACAGAGGTTTGCGCTCAAAACAGAGAATCACCGGAATCAGAGTCAGGGTTCCCAAAAAGGAGCGGGAGGCAAGAAAGGCAAAGGGACCCAAGGTGCCGGTATCACATTGTGCCACGAAGGCAAGCCCCCAGATGATTGCCGCAGTAAAAAGAAAGAAGAGGGAAGTCGCTCGATGTTTCATAAAAATACTCCTTAAATTTTTCTCCTATTCTATCATAAAGCAACCCCCTTGTCAAAGCAGAAAAAGTGTGCTATGATAAGGAAAACAAAAAAGGAGTGATGAAAATGGTTCGTCATATCGTATTTTGGCAGTTGGAAGAAGAGGCAGAGGGTAAAACCAAATGGGAAAACGCCGCCATCATGAAAGAGCGGTTGGAGGGTCTTATCGGTGTGATTCCGGAACTGTTGGAAGCAGAGGTAGGACTCAACAAAAACGGCGGAGAGTACGATGCGTGCCTGGTCAGCAAGTTTGAGAGCATGGAAGCACTCGCGGCCTACGATGCCCATCCGGAACACCAAAAAATTCGTGACTTTATCGGAAAAGTCCGCATTTCCCGCGTTGCCATTGATTATGAAATCTAAAAAATACCCGGCAATTGCCGGGTATTTTTATGCGTTTTTCAGCCGTTCTATCAGCATGGGGAGTGCCTCTTCAAAATTGACGCCGTAGGTTCTGGGGTTGGGGTCATTCATGGTGGCACGGATGGATTCCAAGGTGAAATCCACTGCCAGCGTCAACGCGTCCGGCATGGACATTCCTCTGAGGCAGGCGCCTGTCACGCAGGAGGAGAACACATCGCCGGTGCCGTGGTAGACCGAGGGCAGTTTTTCATTGGTATAACTATGAAAAGTTTTGGTAACAGAATCATAGTAGTAGTAGCCGATTTGGGTTTCGTTGAAACTTACGCCGGTGAGCGCGGCGGCTTTGGTACCGAGGCCGCAAAGCCGAACCAGAAGGTCTTGTATGTATGCCTCGTCATAGGTTTCGGGGTAGGGTTCGTGGAGCATAAAGGTGGCTTCTGTCAGGTTTGGGAGTAACAGGTCAGCGTGGGATGAAAGTTTTGCCATTCGGTCTGCAAATTCCTGAGTAAAGCCGGAGTAAAGTTTGCCGTGGTCACCCATCACAGGGTCAATGATGACGGTGGGATGGCTGTCTTTGCGTTCATCCAGAAACTGTTCCACAAATTCCAGTTGGGCAAAGGAACCGAGATATCCGGTGTAAACTGCATCAAAGGTAAGATTTAATTCCTGAAACACCCCAGTGATAGCCGGAAGTTCTTCCGTCAAATCGGTAAAGGTGAATTTGGGAAACGCCGTGTGGGTAGAAAGCAGAGCGGTAGGAAGCACTGCTGCCTCAACGCCGGCGGCAGAAAGGATGGGAAGTGCTACCGTTAGCGAGCACTTGCCTACGCAAGAAATATCCTGAATGGTAATCATCCGCTTCACTTTAATTCACTCCTTTTGTCACAATTGAGGTATAGTTTATCACAGTTTTCTTCTGTTTTCAAGTAATAAAGTAAAAAAAGACCTGAGAACTTAGAAAAAAATCAAAAAAACAGTTGAAAAGCAAGCAAAAATTTGGTATGCTATAATAATAAACTATCATAGTGGGAAATTGTAGGTATTTGCCACTGAGGTTGATGAAATCATGAAGGTGAATCTATGAATCATAAAGGAAAAATGATTGCAGACGGTGCGATTGGTACTGCGCTTACCGTCGTGCTTTTGATATTGACGCTGTATCTGCCTGCCTTTGCCATGCTGTCGGTCATGATAGCGGGACTTCCTTTGGTATTTCTGGCGGTGCGGGACGGAATGAAGTGCACCTTGCTTGCGGCGGTTGCTTCGGTGTTGGTGCTGGGAATCGTTGCGGGCGACTTTCTTTCGGCATTGCTTTTGGGTGTGGTAAATCTGCTCCCCGGATTGGGGATTGGCTATGCCATTTCTCATCGCAAAGGATTTCGGACTACGGTGGTCAGTTCCGGCGGTGCGGTGCTTTTGGGACTATTGATACAAATGATGATCATCAATGCCAGCGGCGGCGGGAACGGAATTGCAACCATGATGGATGGCATCATTGAGGGAAGTAAACAGATGCTTCAGGATGTGATGAATCAGACCCCGGTGGCGGAGCAGGGCATGACCGAGAAGATGCTCCAGTCCTTTGATTTGGTAAAAGAGATACTTTTGTTGTACCTGCCTTCAATGCTGATTGGAATTTCAGCGGCATTGGGATACGGTGCGGTGGCGCTGGCAATCTTTATGCTAAGGAGAGTACAAAAACTTAGGGTTCCCTATCTGCCGTTTTCTCAAATACAAGCACCCAGAGGTGTCTGCTATTTATCCATGATTTTGTCTCTTGGTGTGCTTATGATTCGAGAGGTCAGCGTGACGACCGCGGCATTTCAGAATCTGGCTTTTTTGACCGATTGTTTTATCGGTGTTTGCGGATTGTCTTGGATTGATTCTAAACTCAGCCGAAAACTTACTTCCGGCTATGCCCGGGCAGGTATTTATGCGGCGGTGCTGGTAGTCGGCTATCTGGCGATTGGATTGATTGCAGAGATATTGGTATTCCTTGGTATGCTGGACGGATTGTTTTATCTCCGCCGGTTTCGTAAAGTAGGTGAAGGATATGACAAAGACAAATAAAGGTCTGCTTTCTATGGGCAGACGATATTTCTTTCGTTACAGTTTGCTTGCGGCAACGGGATTTTTAGCGTTTGGTATGGTATCCTTCGTGTCGGAGTGGGTGCGCTACGGCGAAATCTCAATTCCCGCGGTATTGGAGATTCTTCTGGCGTTCAGTATCGCCATTGTCAGTATGATTGCATCCGGCCGTCAGCAGAAGATTATGATTGACGAGTTGGAGGAATTTGCCTACTGTGTGGAAAATACCACGAAAACAGCGGTACTGAATTTCCCGTCACCGATGGTGGTTGTTTCCATTGGCGGAGCGATTCAATGGTATAATCGCAGTTTTGCAGGAATGGTTGGAAAAGAGAATCTTTATGAAGAATATTTGCAGGATTTGTTTCCGGAATTACAATTCAGCCGGTTTGTTGAGAACGAAGAGCCGTCTCCGGCAGAATATGAGTATAAGGGCAGCAGTTACTTGGTATCCGGACACATGGTGAGAACAACCGCAGCCGAGAGAACCGAAACTCTGGTTGGATTGTATTTTTCTGATTTGACGGAACTTAAGGGTTACGAACAACAGATGGCGGATAAAAAGGTAGTTGTTTGTTCCGTCATGGTGGATAACTATGAAGAAGTCTTTAAAGGGACCCCGAACACCAATCACGGTGCCCTGATTGCCGAGATTGAGCGTTGCGTCAACGAATGGATGGAACGAGGCGAGGGTATCAGCATCCGCTATGAAAGAGACCGCTTTCAGGTTCTGTTTGAGGCGGCAAAGTTTGAGCAGTTGATGCAGGAGAAGTTTGACATTCTGCGTGAGATTAAAACGGTGGAAAAAGGAAACCGGTTTCCTGTTACCTTGAGCATCGGTGTTGGAATCACCGGCGAAACCGTGCGGGAAAATCAGCAACTTGCCCTTGCGGCGCTGGATATGGCGTTGGGGCGCGGCGGTGATCAGGCGGTAGTCAAAACCGAACATGGTTATGCATTCTACGGTGCCAAGAGCAAGGAAATTGAAAAGAGTACCAAGGTCAAAGCCCGCGTGGTGGCACATGCACTCAGGGATTTGGCGGATCAGGCATCCAAGGTGATTATTATGGGCCACCGTAACGGCGATGCAGACAGCCTTGGCGCGGCAGCAGGACTTTTGTGGGCATTTCGTTGCCGAAAGGTGGATGCCTATATTGCCTTTGACCGCAACCATAACAATGCACAGATGTTGCTTGAGGAGTTGCTCCATCAGGAGGAATATGCAACAAGAATTGTCAATGAAGAAAGAGCACTTTCCTTGATTGATGCAAAAACCTTACTGATTGTGGTGGACACCCACCGCCCCAGCATGGTGGAATATCCTGATGTTCTTAGAAATGTAGAGGAAGTGGTGCTGATTGACCATCACCGGCGCGGGGAAGATTTTATTGAAGATACCGTACTGAGTTACCACGAACCCTATGCGTCTTCATCGAGCGAAATGGTGACCGAACTTCTGCAGTACATGGTGCAGGGCAGAACCATGAGCGTCTTTGAGGCGGAGGCTCTTTACAGCGGCATTTATATTGATACCAAAGGGTTTACCTTTAAAACCGGTGTCCGCACCTTTGATGCAGCATCCTATTTGAGAAAGATGGGCGTGGATCCGGTCAATGTGCGGCGTCTGTTCCGCAATGATTTAAGCATGTATATCTTAAAGTCCAGCATCATCAGCCGGGCAAAGATTTATCGGGATAACATTGCCCTTGCCGTGTGTGATGATGTGGGGACTGAAACCCAGTTGGTGGTTGCACAGGCAGCGGATGAACTTTTGAACATCAAAGGGATTGAGGCGGCTTTCGTACTTGCGGCAATGGGTCCCAAGATTGTCATCAGCGGTAGGTCACTGGATACGGTGAATGTGCAGGTTATTTTGGAAAAACTTGGCGGCGGTGGGCATATTACCATTGCCGGCGCACAGGTAAAGAACAATGGTCTTGAACTGGCGGAAATGCAGTTGTGTTCCGCCATTGATGAGGTGCTTTTTGATGAAGTTCCTCTGTTAGAACCCAAATAAAAAGAAAGGCAGGAAATACGATGAAAGTAATTTTGACACAGGATGTAAAATCCCAAGGAAAGAAAGGCGACTTAATCAATGTCAGCGATGGCTATGCCAACAACTTTTTGCTTCCTAAGGGATTGGCAATACCGGCAACCAAACAGGCAGTGAATGAATTGGAAGGAAAAAAAGGCGCAGAGCAGTATCATAAAAATCAGGAAGAACTCAAAGCAAGCAAGATTGCAGAGCGTTTGAAAGAGGTTACGGTGAAACTGTCTGCAAAGGCGGGCAAGGAGGGAAAACTCTTTGGCTCCATTACTTCCAAGGATGTGGCAGAAGCGCTGAAACAGCAGCATAATATTGAGGTGGACAAGCGAAAGATTGACCTGCCGGACGGAATCAAAACCTGCGGCATTCGTGAGGTACAGGTGACCTTGTACCCCAAAATCGTCGGTACCTTTAAGGTAGAGGTGACCGAAGCGTAAGCGAGGTGGAAAGAATGAATGATGCATCCGTAAACCTGAACGAACAGGAGAGAACGATGCCATTTAGCAACGAGGCAGAGCAATCCGTATTGGGTGCGATTTATCTGGATCGGGAATGTATTCCTGATGTGATGGGGATTTTGCGCGGTGAGGACTTTTATATCAGCCGTCACCGGGAACTGTTTGAAGCCATTTTGGAACTGTATAACAGCGGCAAACCCATTGATTTGGTCACCTTAAAGGAACATTTGATTCTCAGGGGAACGCTGGAGAAAATCGGCGGCATCTCTTTTGTGGTTGAAGTGGCGAATCTGGTGCCCTCTACCAAAAGTGTTAAGAACTATGCCGAAATCGTAAGAGATAAAGCGGTGCAGAGGCAGATGATTCGGATGGCGGATGACCTGCGGGGTAAATGTTATCGCGGTGACGAAGAAACCGATGAGATTCTTGCTGCTGCACAACAGGCGATGATAGAGATTTCTCAGGGACGCACCAATCGGGGATTGGTTCACATTCGCGGATTTCTGGATGAGGGTCTGGAACGTTTGGCAAGGCTGGATAAAGAAAAAGAAGACGGAAATGCCAATGGAATCACCGGAATTCCCACCGGCTTTATTGACCTCGACCGCAGAACATCCGGTTTGCATCCGGCGGAACTGATTATTCTGGCGGCGCGTCCTGCCATGGGTAAATCCAGTCTGGCACTTAACATTGCCCAGAATGTGGCGGTGAAAGCCAAAAAGAAGGTGGCAATCTTCAGTCTGGAGATGCCGGGTATGCAGGTGGCAAACCGGATGCTCAGCAGTGAGGCGCGTATGAGCGCCGAGAAGATTAAAAAAGGCGACATCAAGGATGATGAATGGGGCAAGATTGGCGATGCGGTCAGCGTGCTTGGACAGGCGGGCATCTATGTGGATGACACATCCAATATCACCGTTGGAGAAATCGGTGCCAGATGCCGCAAACTCATGCTTGAGGCAGGACTTGATTTAGTAGTCATTGACTATCTGCAGTTAATCAGCGGCAGCGGCAGAGGTGCCAACCGCCAACAGGAAATCACAGAGATTTCCCGTAGTCTGAAGATTCTTGCCAATGATTTGAATATTCCCATCATTGCACTTTCCCAACTTAGCCGTGCATCGGACAAGGAAAAGAGAGAACCGGTGCTCAGCGACCTGCGTGACTCCGGTGCGATTGAGCAGGATGCGGATATGGTTATGTTCTTGCATCGTGAGGGGTATTACCACGAGGATGCGGAAGAACCCAACAAGGCAAAATGTAACTTTGCAAAACACAGAAACGGTGAAGTCGGGTATGATTACCTGACATGGATTGGAGAATATACCATGTTTGCAAATTGGAGTGGCGACCATGAAAACTGATACTTTTGCGCTGCTTGACACCCTGCGTAAAACCATAGAATGCCATCAGATGTTTACCAACGGCGACTCTGTCCTGATAGGAGTTTCCGGTGGTGCAGATTCAGTATGCCTTTTGCACGCCTTAAATACCTTGAAAAAGGAATTGGGAATTACCATTGCGGCGGCACATTTGAATCATGGCATCCGCGGGGAGGAAGCAGACAGGGATGCGGCGTTTGTGAAAGAACTTTGCCGCAGATTAAAGGTGCCCTGTTTGAGTAAGAGGGAGGACATTCCCGCCCTTGCCAAAGAGTTGGGGGTTTCAGAAGAAACTGCCGGACGGCTGAGGCGGTATCAGTTTTTTCGGGACGTATGCACCGAGGAAAAGTTTGATAAAATAGCAACCGCTCATAACCGAAATGACCAGGCAGAAACGGTGTTGATGCGAATCTTAAGAGGATGCGGCATTGACGGACTTTCCGGGATCCGCTACATGCGAGAAGATGGAGTGGTTCGTCCGCTTTTGGATGTGGAGCGTTCACAGATTGAAGGCTACTGCAACGAAAACCAACTGGCTTATTGTACCGACAGCACCAATCAGGATGACGTGTATACCAGAAACCGAATCCGGCATCGTCTGCTCCCGATGTTGCAAGAGGAATTTAACCCCAATATTGTAACAGCGTTGGCGACGGTGGCAGAGAATATGGCGGAGGATTCGGATTTTATTTCGGGGTATGCCAGTCGGCTCTATGAGCGCATCAATAGTCCGGCACCGGCGGAAAAACCGGTGGTGATGGATATTGAAACCCTTTCCATGGTACAAGAGAGCATTCGCAACCGTTTGATTCTTCTGGCGGCAAAAGACGCCATGGGAAAAGACTATCGGCTGGAGCGGGACCATCTTGAGATGCTGAACACACTGCTTGGCAAAGAAACCGGTGCGTCGGCTCATCTCCCTGGCGGACTGATTGTGGCGGTGCGCTATGGCTGGCTTGCCTTTGAAACGCAAGGGGAAAACAGGTCTTTTGCAGACGAAATTCACTATGAAGTTGAGATAGGAAGAACCTATGAGGTGGGCGAACTGAGCATTGCCTTAGAGTTAAAAGAAATGCCGGTTACACTTCAAAAGGGTGAAATGGTACTGGATTATGATAAGGTGGAGCATCTGCCTTTGACCATTCGTACCCGCAGACGGGGCGACAGAATCGCTGTCTTTCGGGACGGACGAGAGCGGAAACTCAAAGACTTTTTGATTGACGCCAAAATTCCGGTGACCAAACGGGGACAGATTCCCCTGTTGTGTAGTGAAAATAAGGTAATTGCGGTGATTGGACACCGGATTGCAGAACCATACAAACGAGATAAGGAAACAAAGAGAGGACTGGTGATTCGCTATGGAGAAACCATGTAAAGTAGGAAGAACCCTACTCACTGAGGGAGAGATTGCACAAACCGTACAAAAATTGGCAGACGCCATCAACCGTGATTATCCGGAGGGAGAATTGGTGGTAGTTGGTATTTTAAAGGGTTGCTTTGTGTTTTTAAGCGATTTGGTTCGTAAACTCAATGCAGATGTTAAGGTTCATTTTATGCAGGTGTCCAGTTACGGTGCGGGCACGGTAAGTTCCGGAAAGATTCAGATTAAAAAAGATTTGGAGGTTGACATTGCCGGTAAGCATGTGTTGTTGGCAGAGGATATTATTGACTCCGGTCATACATTACACCAGTTGATTCCTTTGTTAGAGAAACGGAATCCCGCATCCATTAAGGTATGCACCTTGCTGAGTAAGCCTTCCCGCCGTCAGGTGGAATTTGAGGCGGAGTATACCGGTTTTGAGATTCCGGATGAATTTATTGTGGGTTATGGTCTGGATTGCGGCGAGGCATACCGGCAACTGCCCTACATAGCGGTTATTGAAGATTAAAGAAAAGAGGAGTAAACATCATGCAGGATATTCAGTCAAAATTTTCTGATAAAGTAAAACATTTGGAGGCATCGGCAATCCGTGAGATTTTTAAACTGTTGGCAAAGCCGGGCATTATTTCCTTTGCCGGAGGAGCACCCGACCCCAAGTTGTTCCCCAAGGAAGAACTTGCCGAGATTGCGGCAGATGTATTAAAAAATCAAGGTGAGGTTGCGCTTCAGTACGGAGTCACCGAGGGCTATGCGCCCCTTAGAAACTGGGTGATTGACAGGCTCAGCAAGCAGGGCATCATCAGCGATAACGATGAAACCATCATTGTCAGCGGCGGTCAGCAGGGCATTGACCTTGCGGCAAAATCCTTGCTCAACCCCGGCGACGGCGTGATTTGTGAAGAACCCAGTTTTATCGGTGGTCTTAACTCTTTCCGGTGTAACAATGCAGAGATTTACGGTGTTGAGGTTCAGGAAGACGGTCTGAACACCGAGAAATTGGAGGAACTGTTACAAGCACATCCCAATGTTAAAATTTTGTATACCATTGCAACTTTCCAGAATCCGTCCGGCATTACCATGTCGCTCGAAAAGCGGAAGAAAATTCTGGAACTGGCGGAAACCTATGACTTTATGATTTTTGAGGATAATCCCTACGGTGAACTCCGTTTCTCAGGCGAAGATGTGCCCACCATGAAATCTATGGACAAAGACGGCAGAGTGGTATACTTTGGCTCTTTTTCCAAGATTTTATCTCCGGGACTGCGTCTGGGATTTGTCAGTTGTGACCCGGCATTGATGGAGCGGATGATTATCTGCAAGCAGGTAGAGGATGTGCATACCAACGTGCTCTCCCAAATGATTGCATATGAATTTGTAACCCGTTATGACATTGATGCTCATATTAAGAAATTGCGTCAGGTTTATGGAGAAAAATGCAAACTGATGATGGATACCATGGACCGATACTTCCCCGCTTGTGTCACCCATACCCGTCCGGAGGGCGGATTGTTCCTGTTCTGCACTATGCCAAAGCAGTATGACAGCAAACAGGTAATGCAAAAGGCACTGGAAAAAGGTGTGGCGTTTGTTCCCGGTGCTACCACCATGATTGATGATAAAGCGACGTATAGTACATTCAGAATGAACTACTCCACTGCCTCCAAAGAGGATATTGAACACGGTGTTAAGATTCTGGGTGAAGTGCTCAAAGAAGTGGTAGGTGAATAATATGGACGAGAAAAAGAGAATTTTAAGCGGGATTCAACCCTCAGGTGCATTGACCCTTGGTAACTATGTAGGGGCACTTCGTAACTGGGTGGAACTGCAAAAGACGGATGAGTACGACTGTTACTTTATGTTGGCAGATCTGCACACCATTACTGTCCGTCAGGTGGCAAAAGATTTCCGTAAGAATGCCATGGATTTGTTGGCACTCTTCATTGCTTGCGGACTTGACCCGGAACAAAGTCCTATCTTTTTCCAATCCCATGTGCCGGCACATGCACAACTGAGTTGGGTGCTGACCTGCAATACCTATATGGGAGAACTTTCCCGCATGACCCAGTTTAAGGATAAATCCAGAAAACATGAGGGCAACATCAATGCGGGGCTCTTTACCTATCCGTCTTTGATGGCGGCAGATATTCTGCTGTATCAAGCAGACTTAGTTCCGGTTGGTGCGGACCAGAATCAGCATTTGGAACTGACCCGTGACTTGGCAAACCGGTTTAACAATGCATACAGTGAAACCTTTAAAGTTCCTGAAGCCTATATTCCAAAAGTAGGTGCGCGGGTGATGAGCCTGCAAGATCCCACCCAAAAGATGTCAAAATCAGACCCCAACGAGAATGGGTATATTCTTCTCTTGGATTCTCCCGATGCGGTGGTTCGTAAGATTAAGCGGGCGGTGACAGACTCCGGTTCTGAGGTCAGACGCGGCGAGGGCAAAGAGGGTATTGAAAACCTTATGAGTATTTATTCTGCTGTCACCGGAAAGACTATGGAAGAAATTGAAAACGAGTTTTTAGGCAAAGGCTACGGCGACTTCAAGGGTGCCGTTGCTGAGGCTGTGGCAGAAACTTTGCGACCCATTCAGGCTCGGTATCATGAGTTAATGGAACATAAAGATTATCTGGAGCAGGTTTATCGTCAGGGGGCAGAGATAGCATCCCGTACGGCTGCAAAAACTTTAAGCAAAGTGTATCGTAAGGTTGGATTTGTTCAGCCGTAAGGAGGAAGCAGAATGCTTTTGAATAACAATTTGTATGTGTTGCTCGCATTGGCGGTAGCGTTTTTGGTTTCCTTTGCGGCAACCCCCATGGTGATTTCTCTGGCACACAAAATCAATGCCATTGATGTCCCAAAAGACAATCGCAGAGTGCATAAAAAACCCATTCCCTTGATTGGCGGACTTGCAATCTTCTACGGCTTTATGGTCAGCGTTCTTTGTTTTGTAACCATAGAGCGGGAGATTGCCGGAATTTTAATCGGTGCTCTTATCGTGGTTGTGGTGGGTATTATTGATGATATGTCGGATATGAAAGCCATTGTAAAACTGCTTTGCCAGATTATTGCGGCAGCAATTGCAGTCTACTCCGGCGTAAGAATTGAACATTTTGCCAACCCTTTCTTTGGATGGTTTGGCCCGGAGTATCTGGTGATGAACTATTGGGTTTCAGTCACCGTTACCATGCTTTGGATTGTGGGTGTCTGCAATGCGGTGAACCTGATTGACGGGTTAGACGGTCTTGCAGTTGGTGTTTCTTCCATTGCATCCATGTCGCTTCTGGCGCTGACCTTAATCAGCAATAACCCCAATGTCGCAATTCTTACCGCAGCGGTTGCCGGTGCAGGATTTGGCTTTTTGCCCTATAACTTTAATCCCGCAAAGATTTTTATGGGAGATACGGGCGCATTGTTTCTTGGATTTATTTTGGCATGTATCTCGGTTGAGGGATTTTTAAAACTTTCTGCCATTATTTCCTTTGCAGTACCCCTTTTGGTTCTGGGACTTCCAATCTTTGATACGTTATTTTCTATCATTCGTCGGGTCTCCAAAGGACGTTCGCCCATGTCGCCGGACAGAGGGCATCTGCATCACAGATTGTTGGATATGGGATTCTCTCAGCGTCAAACGGTAGCCATTTTGTATACCATGACGGCGGCACTTTGCCTAACCGCAGTCGTTATTTCTATCCGGGGCTATCAGCGGGGACTTTTATTGATACTCTCTATTTTCGTGATTATTATGCTCTCGCTCAAATTTATGGGAGAGTTGAAAGACCCTGCGGGGCACAGCGATAGGAATCTTTCTTTGACGGAGGAGAATACAGATGAAGAAAATTAAGGTTATGACCATATTCGGAACCAGACCGGAAGCGATTAAAATGGCACCACTTGTCAAAGAACTGGAACAATATCCGGATGCCATTGAATCGGTGGTCTGTGTCACCGCGCAGCATCGGCAGATGCTGGATCAGGTGTTGGAGATTTTCCATATCAAGCCGGATTATGATTTGAATATCATGAAAGAACGCCAGACTTTGGTGGAGATTGTCAGCCGTTCCTTAGAGGGTCTGGACAGAGTGATGAAAGAGGCAAAGCCAGACATCGTTTTGGTGCACGGTGATACTTCCACAACTTTTGTAGGCTCCCTTGCGGCGTTTTATAACCAGATTGCGGTGGGTCATGTAGAGGCAGGACTTAGAACCTATGATAAATATGCCCCTTATCCGGAGGAAATTAATCGCCGGATTACCGGTGTGATTGCAGACATGCACTTTGCTCCCACCGAGAGCAATCGCCAGAACCTGTTGTCTGAAAAAACCAATCCTGACACCATCTATGTGACAGGTAATACCGTTATTGATGCGCTCAAAACTACCGTGCGTGCGGATTATGAGTTTAAAGATGCAACCTTAAAAGCGATGCCTTGGGATACCAAAAAGGTAATCGTAATGACTGCACATCGACGTGAAAACTTAGGTGAGCCTCTGAGAAACATCTGCCTGGCAGTACGGGAACTCGTGGAGCACTTCCCCGATGTTGAGGTTGTATATCCCATGCACATGAATCCTGTGGTGCGGGAAACCGCGCAGGAAATTCTGGGTGGGCTTGATAGGGTCAAATTGATTGAGCCTGTGAACGCTGATGAACTTCACAATGCCATCAAACGTGGCTATCTGGTGCTGACTGACTCCGGCGGTTTACAAGAGGAGGCGCCGTCACTTGGGAAACCGGTGCTGGTTCTCAGAAACGAAACCGAACGTCCTGAGGCAGTAGAGGCAGGGACAGTCAAGATTGCCGGCGTGAACAAAGAGGATATTGTTTCTATGGCAACCGAACTCTTAACCGATGAGGCGGCGTATGCAAAGATGGCGAAGGCGGTCAATCCTTATGGTGACGGATTTGCCTCTAAGCGTATTGTCGAAGCGATTTTGGAGCATTTTAAAAAGTAGCAGAAAAACAGAAAAATATTGAAAAAATGCTTGACATAATAAAAAAATTCTGGTAGAATATCATTTGTGCCCGCAAAAAAGCGGGCAATATGGCGGTATAGCTCAGTTGGCTAGAGCATGCGGTTCATACCCGCAGTGTCATTGGTTCGAATCCGATTACCGCTACCAATATGGCTCCTTGGTCAAGTGGTTAAGACTCCGCCCTCTCACGGCGGCTACAGGGGTTCGAATCCCCTAGGAGTCACCAACAAAAGCATCGACAATGTCGATGCTTTTTTCTTTTTCTATTGGCAGCAAAATGACAAATTTTTAACAGAAAAATAGTATTTTGGTTTGAAACATAAAAAGATAAAAAAGAACAGAACATTATGTTGGTATATCAGCATAGCGCAGAAAATAATTTTGCAAAATAAAAAAATACTAAAAAAATATATTACATTTTGGATATATCTTTACATTTTTTTTGTTTTTTTGTATAATTTTTATAGATAAAAAAGGAGGGGTAGGTCATGGATATGATTGACTATCAAATTTTGTCATGCCTGAAAGAAAATGCACGCGAAAATGCGACAAATATTGGAACTAAAATCAACTTGTCTACCTCCGCGGTGATTGAAAGAATAAAAAAACTGGAACATTCCGGATTGATTGAACGATATACAACGATTATTAACCAGAATGTTCTGGGCAGAGAACTGGAAGCGTTCATCTATGTCCGTTTGGACCATCCGCAACATTATGAAAATTTTGTGGAAGTGATTAAAAGTAATGATACCATTTCGGAGTGTTATTACATTGCCGGCGACTTTGATTTTATTTTAAAAGTCATTACTAAAACGGGGAAGTTGCTGGAGGGAATTTTAAACGACATTAAGTCGATTCCGGGCGTATCTTTGACGCGAACCTCGGTGGTGTTGTCCACCAATAAGCATGAGGTTTGTCTGCTTCCGGATCAAAAGTAGAAAATAATAATAAAATATATAAAAAGAGAGGATTGTTGATTATGATTATTGGTATTCCTAAAGAGATTATGCACGGAGAGGGTCGTGTTTCTGCGATTCCGGAAACCGTTGCAAAACTGAAAGCGGACGGATTTGAGGTTCTGGTAGAGAACACCGCAGGTCAGGGCGCATTCTTCAGCGATGAAGAATATGCCAAAGCCGGTGCTACCATGATTGCAGATGCTGCAGAACTGTATGAAAAGTCCGACATCATCCTGAAAGTAAAAGAACCTCAGTTCAACGAAGCAAAAGGTGTACATGAGGTTGATATGATGCATGAGGGTCAGTATTTGATTACCTTTATTCACCCTGCATCTCCGGTTAACCATGAAATGGTTAAGAAGATGGCAGAAAAAGGAATCATTGGTTTAACTCTGGACGGTGTTCCCCGTATTTCCAGAGCACAGAATCTGGATGCGCTGACCTCTATGAGTACCTGTGCAGGTTACAAGGGTATTTTGATGGCAGCAAACGACTTGGCAAAGTTTATTCCTCAGATTTTCTGTGCAGTTGGTATGGTAAAACCCTGTAATGCTATGGTTATCGGTACCGGTGTTGCAGGTCTTCAGGCATTGGCGACCGCAAAGAGATTGGGCGCAGTTACCTATGCGGCTGATATTCGTCCTGCTGCTGCAGAACAGGCACAGAGTCTGGGTGCAAAGATTGTTGATACCGGCGTTCCTGCTGAGGTTGCAGTTGGCGAGGGCGGTTATGCAAACGCACTGAGCGAAGAATGGATTTTAAAAGAAAGAGAAGCACTCAAAGATACCATTAAAGAAATGGATATCGTATTCTGCTCTGCTCTGGTTCCCAGCAAACTGGCTCCGGTTCTGATTACTGACGAGATGGTTCAATCTATGAAACCGGGTTCTGTTATTGTTGATATTTCTATTGACCAAGGTGGTAACTGTGAGGTTACTGTTCCGGGTGAAACCGCAATGAAGCATCAGGTCACCATCGAGGGTATCAAGAACATTCCAGGTATGCTGCCCACAAGTTCTACTTGGATGTTTGCACACAACATTTACAATCTCGTGAAATACCTGACCAAAGACGGCTCCTTTGGGCTTGATACCAGCGATGAGATTGTTCAGGGTATCCTGACCACCATTGACGGTAAAATCGTACATAAGGGCGCTCTGGAAGCAATGAACGCATAAGCGAAAGGAGTAACATCAATGTCAGGTTGGATTTTAATCTTGATATTTGTGGTAGCCGCCATTGTTGGCTATCTTATCATCAACAAGGTGCCCACATTGCTTCATACCCCTCTGATGTCCGGCATGAATGCCCTGTCCGGAATCACAGTGCTGGGTGCGCTGACCGTAACTGCTGTTGCGGTCAAAGAACAGGCGCCGGTGCTTAGTGTTATCATCGGTATTGCGGCAATCGTGTTTGCAATGGTGAATGTGGCAGGCGGGTTTGCGGTAACCGGGCGTATGCTCAAAATGTTTAAGAAGGGGGACAAATAAATGATGGTGTATTATATCATAAGTGCGGTCCTCGTTCTGGGGGTTCTCATCGGCATCAGCATGATGAGTAAAGTAAAGACTGCAAACGCAGGCAATACCCTTTCCGCAGTTTGTACCGTGATTGCCATGGCAGTTGTGATGTACAACGCAGAAGTGCTAAATGCGTGGCAGGCTTGGCTTGGAATTGTTATCGGTGCAGTCATTGGCATCATCGGTGCAGTCAAAGTAAAAATGATTGAGATGCCACAGGCGGTTGCTCTGCTGAATGGGTTGGGCGGTCTGGCAAGTGCATTGGTTGCTATTCTTACTATTGAACAAGCAGGAGATGCTTTTGCAATTTACACCGGTGCAGTTGCTCTGGTGGTTGGTTTTGTTACCTTTACAGGAAGCCTTGTTGCGGCAGGAAAGTTACATAAACTCCTTCCTCAAAAACCGGTGGTATGGAAAGCCCATTCTGCAATTGTTGCAGTTACCTTGATTGCAACCCTGGCGGTTGTGATTCTGGTTCCGGATAGCATTTGGGTCATTTCTATTCTTTCTGCATTCTTCGGCGTGGCATTTGCCATCCGTGTCGGCGGTGCAGATATGCCGATTACCATTTCCCTTTTGAACTCTCTCAGCGGTGTTGCAGGCGGTATTGCCGGTATCGCAGTTGGTGACCCCTTGCTGGTTGCCATCGGCGGTGTCGTCGGTGCATCCGGTTTGCTTTTGACCCAGATTATGTGTCGGGCAATGAATCGGAGTCTGGTTAGTATTCTTCTGGGAAGCACCGCAAAGAAACCGGCTGTTGTTAAAGTAGAAACTCCGGCAGAAGAAAAAGCAGAGGAGAAAGAAGAATCTGTTTCTGTTGATGAGATTTTGAACAACGCTCAAAAGGTTATGATAGTTCCGGGTTACGGTATGGCATTGGCACAGGCACAAAGCGTAGTTAAGAGCCTTTCTGATAAACTGGAGAGCAAGGGCGTAGAAGTAAAGTTTGCCATTCACCCCGTAGCGGGCAGAATGCCGGGTCATATGAATGTACTTCTTTGCGAAGTTGATGTCCCTTATGACAAACTTTATGAGATGGACGCAGTCAATGACGAATTCAAAGACTGCGATGCAGCAATTATCATTGGTGCTAACGATGTCGTAAACCCCGCGGCAAATACCGCAGAGGGAACGCCCATCTATGGCATGCCGGTGCTCAATGCGGCAGATGCAAAACATGTCATTGTCTGCAACTTTGATGAAAAGCCGGGTTATGCCGGAGTGCCCAATCCTCTGTATGAGGCGTCTAACACCATCATGATGCTGGGTGACGCCAAAGAAACTGTGGCAACTTTGGTTTCTGCCATCGGCAAAGAAGCAAGCGCTGCGGTCAAAGAGGAAACATCTGCAGGTACTTCTGTTGGTGATATTCTTGCAAACGCTCAAAAGGTTATGATAGTTCCGGGTTACGGCATGGCATTGGCACAGGCACAAAGCGTAGTTAAGAGCCTTTCTGATAAAATGGAAAGCAAAGGCGTAGAAGTAAAGTTTGCCATTCATCCCGTAGCGGGCAGAATGCCGGGTCATATGAATGTACTTCTTTGCGAAGTTGATGTCCCCTATGACAAACTTTATGAGATGGACGCAGTCAATGACGAATTTAAAGACTGCGATGCAGCAATTATCATTGGTGCCAACGATGTCGTAAACCCCGCGGCAAATACCGCAGAGGGAACGCCCATCTATGGCATGCCGGTGCTCAATGCAGCAGATGCAAAACATGTCATTGTTTGCAATTTTGATGAAAAGCCGGGTTATGCCGGAGTCCCCAATCCTCTGTATGAGGCATCCAACACCATCATGATGCTGGGTGATGCCAAAGAAACCGTACAGACTTTGGTAGAGGCATTTTAATGAAAACAGAATCCCGTGATAGAAATATCACGGGATTTTTTTCTTGTAATGAGTGAATGGATGTGGTATACTACTGTAAGACAAAGGCAAAGGAGGAAGTTATTTGCATACGTTATGGATCTTGTTTTGCACATTTTTTAAAATCGGTCTGTTTACCTTTGGCGGTGGATATGCCATGATTCCGCTCATACAGCGTGAAATCGTGGAAAAGTATGGCTGGATCACCGATGAGGATATTTTAGAAATTATTGCAATTGCCGAATCCACCCCCGGTCCCATTGCTATTAATATGGCAACCTTTATCGGTCATAAGCGTAGCGGTTTTTGGGGTTCCTTTTGTGCCACTTTGGGTGTGGTACTCCCCTCGTTTTTGATTATTCTTATGATTTCTTATATCTTGCGTGGATTTCAAGATATTGAGGTGGTGCAGAATGCCTTTTTTGGTATTCGTGCCGGAGTTCTGGCTCTGGTGATCAAAGCATTCTGGACGATGGCGAAAAAATGCCCCAAAAACTGGGTTTCTTACGCCGTTGCTTTGCTCGCCTTTGTGTCATCTGTTTTCTTTGGTGTCAATGTTCTTTTGATTATTCTGTCTGCGGCAATCATTGGCTTGGTTGCTTCTAAACTGGAAGCAAGGAGGGAAGAACAATGATACTCATTACCTTGTTTTTGACCTTCTTTAAGATAGGCGCCTTCACTTTTGGCGGAGGGTATGCGATGCTCCCTTTGATTCAGGCGGATGTGCTTGCCCGTGGCTGGCTGACTCAGGAAGAACTGATTAACTTTATTGCTGTCAGCGAGAGTACGCCCGGACCCTTTGCAGTCAACATTGCCACCTATATCGGCAGTGAATTGGGCGGAATTTCGGGGGCTGTCTGTGCGACACTTGGGGTAGTATTGCCCTCGTTTTTGATGATTCTTCTGGTAGCACGGTTTTATGAGAAGTTTAAAACCAATACCATTGTCAGCGGATGTATGTCGGGACTCAAACCTGCGGTCATTGGATTGATTGGCGGAGCAGTTGTTTCGATTGGAAAAACCGTGTTTGTTCCTGATGGGATTTCGATGCAAGTGTTTTATGACGGTAAAACTTATGCGTCGCTTGTGATTTTTGCACTTATGGCAGTATTAGCGTTTCGTAAGATTCATCCCATTTGGATTGTGGTGCTTTCAGCCGTGATTGGCATTGTTACCGGATTCGTTTTGTAACTAAAAGAAGAACCTCTTACGAGGTTCTTCTTTGTGTTTATTCGTCTTTTTTGTTGTGACAAATCTCTGACATGCTGCAACCGGAGCATCCGCAGGAACAAGAAGATTTGCCCTGTTTGCGGTTTAAGATTTCCCGAATCACAATTGCCAGAAATACGCCGGCAACCAAAAGTGCAATCAAAGTAGTTGGTAAATTCATTTTGTTACCCCCTTATCTTTTCTCAAAAGCAGATATCCAAGATAGAGAAGAACCAGAATGGAGGCTCCGCTCCAAAGGGTGAAAGCGCTGCCTGTAATCAGAGTTCCCAATTGATATACAATCAAAGAAATTGCGTACGCAAAGGCAGTCATATAACCAAGGGCACCGGCAGTCCATTTGGCGTTGTTCATCTCTCGCCTAATGGCACCCATTGCCGCAAAACAAGGCGCACAGAGAAGATTAAAAATCATAAAGGAAAACGCCGCAAGTTGGTTTCCTTGAAAGATTTGGAACAGAGCGGTTTCCGCGCTTCCCAAACCGAGAGAGCCAAATACACCGACCACTTCCTCTTTGGCAACCAGACCCAAAATAGTGGCAACTGACGCTTGCCAACTTCCAAATCCCAGAGGGATAAAGAAGAGGGCGAGCCAACTTCCAATGACATTTAAAATGGAGGTTTCATCACCATCTGCAATGTAGTGAAATCCACCCTCAAAGGTCAGATTGTTAAGCACCCATACAATTACGCTCGCCGCAAGAATAATCGTTCCGGCTTTTTTAATAAAGGACCAGCCGCGTTCCCATGTAGCACGAAATACATTACCGCCAATCGGAAAATGATAGGGTGGAAGTTCCATTACAAAGGGTGAGGCTTCGCCACGAAATGCCTTAGTTTTCTTTAAGATAATACCGGAAACAATGACCGCGCCTACGCCAATAAAGTAGGCAGCGGTTGCAATCCATGCGCTGCCGCCAAAGAGGGCACCGGCAATCAAACCGACAATCGGCATTTTGGCACCACAGGGAATAAAGCAGGTAGTCATAATGGTCATTTTGCGGTCCCGCTCCTGCTCGATGGTACGGCTGGCCATAATTCCAGGTACGCCGCAGCCGGATGCTACCAGCATCGGAATGAAACTCTTGCCGGAAAGACCAAACTTTCTAAAAATGCGGTCCATAATGAATGCGATGCGGGACATATATCCTACATCCTCCAAAATAGAAAGGAGGAAGAAGAGAATTAACATCTGTGGTACAAATCCAAGGACGGCACCTACGCCACCGACAATACCGTCAGCAATCAGGCCGGTCAGCCATTCGGCACAACCAATGGATGCAAGCCCTGAAGTTACCGCAGGAACAATCCACTCGCCAAAGAGGGTGTCGTTCATAAAGCCGACTGTCCAGTCGCCAATGGTACCAATGGAAAGCGTGTATACCAGCCACATCACAGCGACAAAGATAGGCAATGCCAAAATCCGGTTGGTTACCACCTGGTCTATCTTAGCAGAGACCGTAAGTTTGCCGACATTCTTTTTCTTGTGATATTTTTGAGTCAAAGCGGTGACATAGTCATAACGTTCGCTGATGATAATGCTTTCCGCGTCATCATCCAAGGCTTTTTCTACTGCTTTAATATCTTTTTCAATGTGAGAAAGGGTGGTGTCGTCAATCCCCAATTCTTCCATAACCTTAGCATCCCGCTCGAAAATCTTAATGGCATACCACCGTTGTTTGTCTTCCGGCATGTGATGCACGGTTGCTTCTTCAATATGAGCAATGGCGTGTTCTACCACGCCGGAGAAAAAGTGAACCGGATTGGTTCTCTCGCTTTTGGCTGCGGCAATGGCAGCCTCGGTTAATTCATTGACCCCGTCCCCTTTTAAGGCAGATATTTCAATGATACGGCAACCAAGACTCTTACTCAGTTCAGCAATATTGATTTTATCACCGTTTTTCCGAACAATATCCATCATGTTGATAGCAATGACAACAGGAATCCCAAGTTCCATCAACTGGGTAGTCAGGTAAAGGTTCCTCTCTAAATTGGTACCGTCTACAATATTTATAATAACATCAGGGCGTTCGTTGATAAGATAATTGCGGGCAACAACCTCTTCCAAGGTATAAGGAGAAAGAGAGTAGATACCCGGCAGGTCACAAAGAATAACATCTTTGTATTCCTTCAAGTTCCCTTCTTTTTTCTCCACCGTAACGCCGGGCCAGTTGCCAACATATTGATTGGAACCGGTTAGGGTGTTAAACAATGTAGTTTTACCGGAATTGGGATTTCCGGCAAGTGCAATAGAAATTGACATATGTAGTACCTCCTAAAGTTAGTTTTGTCTAACTCGTTCTTAAAATTTTAATCAACTAAAATCATTTCGGCATCCGCCTTGCGTAGAGAAAGTTCGTAGCCTCTTACGGTGATTTCTACCGGGTCACCCAGAGGAGCCACCTTACGTACATAAACGGTCACGCCTTTGGTGATACCCATATCCATAATTCGACGCTTTACCGCACCCTCGCCCTGAAGTTTTATCACAGTAGCGGTTTTTCCGACCTTAATATCTTTGAGTGTCTGCATAAAAAGACTCCTTTCTTCTTGCGGTTAGTTTCGACTAACTAAAAGTTAGTTTAACATAACTAACTTAGTTTGTCAATACTTTCCTAAAAATTTTGTATAAAAAATTGGCAGTCCATATTGAAGTGAACCCCAAAGTTTAGACAAAATTAAATATT
>JAZQFW010000013.1:0-22868 GCA_045539735.1 Ructibacterium sp.
ATCCTCTGGTTGGATCATTCACAAATACGTGTGTCACAGCTCCCACAATTTTACCATTTTGCAGCACAGGTGAACCCGACATTCCTTGTACAATACCGCCGGTTTTTTCTAATAGATTTGGGTCAGTAACTTTTACCACCATTCCTTTGACATTTGTAACGTCCTGATTGATTTTTTGAATCTCAATTTCAAATCTTTCAACTTGATTTTCTTTTACATTTGATAAAATCTCTGCTTTTCCCTCACATACCTCTTCTCTTGTTGCGATTGGGATAGCATTCATGCTCGTGTTTAAGAATTCCGAATGTTCAAGTACGCCTATCAATCCACATGAGGTATTACTTTCTACTTCTCCTAACTTTTCTTTTCCCTCTGCAAACACACCGATTAACTCGCCCGGTTGTCCTTTGCTTCCTTTTTGAATCGAAACAACATCGGCACGCCAGATTTCTCCACCTTGTATGGGAATTACATCAGCATCGGGATGTTCCGAAATCCCATGTCCTAATGCACCGAATTCATTTGTTTCGGGGTTAAGATAGGTGATGGTGCCTATACCGGAGGCAGCATCTTT
This sequence comes from Ructibacterium sp., assembly GCA_045539735.1. Classification (GTDB taxonomy): domain Bacteria; phylum Bacillota; class Clostridia; order Monoglobales; family Monoglobaceae; genus Ructibacterium. The sequence continues at coordinate 575 of JAZQFW010000013.1, forward strand.
AATCCAAACACCAAGACGATAATGACCATCCTGATTAGAAAGTGCTGGATTTACTTTTACCTGCTTTTCTTCTCCCTTCCTTTTTGCGAGAATGCTGAGTTCCGTTTCACCATTCTGATTCACAACTTCCTCTAATTGCTTTGCCGATTCGATGGTGATTCCGTTAATGCTTTCAATGACATCGCCTGAACGCAAACCTGCATCTTTTGCCGGGGTGTGGCGTTTGCCGTCATAGTCTTCAACATCGGTCGTATCCACAATGGTTACGCCTTCCATGTCGAGGGTTACGCCAACGGTTTGTCCCACCGGTATCAGTTTCATTTCTTTTGCTTTGACTGTCAAACCACATAGGGATATAAGCAGGATGAAAAGTCCCAACCCTGTCCTTTTTTTGATTACACTAAAATCATTCATAAAACAACCTCACAGAGAAGAAATTATCTTCTCTGTGATAGTATCAGCCAAAATTCAATTTTCAATCTGAGAGTTTTTGAAAGAATCTCACGCGAATTCCAACCGTGGCAAATATGTACATTTGAAGATGCGAACCGGCTCAATTTGAGCCGGTTCATCTCGTGACTGTCAGCAATAAAGAAGATAAATTAAATTACCTTTTCTACCGCTTTATTAGTCATTGTTATTGTTGTTTTTGTTCTGGTTCTGATTGTTGTTATTTTTGTTTTGGTTGTTGTTCTTGTTTTGATTGTTGTTCTGGTTGTTAGACATTATTTGTCCCTCCTGAAAAAAATTATTTTTGTTTTTATATTTCTTTTCTTTGGTACACCCTTATTTTGTTCGTCTTTCTAAAAAATATACATTTTTTTAAATTTATGAATACACTAATCTAAGGAGGTGTTTACTATGCATGACCATAGAGAGTCTTATCCAACGGAGGGAATTGTTGTACCGCCGGGATGCGAAACTACTCTTTTAACCAATAGTGGCGAAAAAGTACAAACCTATACTCCATCATCTTATCGCCCGTATTCTCCCCCTGTTCCCCCACATGGGATGCGCGGAAAAACAGACGGTGTATCCATACCCAAGAATCCTTCGCCATCAGTACTAAAAAGTATTTCCGATTACTTAAGACAATTTCAGGGGGCAACTATCTGTCTTGATTTATGGGTTTCCAGACAGGAAAAGTGGAAGCGTTGCGGAATCTTAGTAGAGGTTGGAGAAACCTTTCTTGTTATGGGAGAGCCTACAACAGGGAAATTGAGCATTGTTGACCTAAAACCGGTAAGATATTTAAATATCTATTGCAAATAACATTTTTTTTGCAATTTAATGTTGCTTTTTCTATCCTTATTCGTTATAATAATATATTATCTCACGAAATAAGGGAGCGTTATGAAACAAGGTAAATTTATAGTAATTGAGGGACTGGACGGTTCCGGAAAAAGCACCCAAATTCAGCGTTTGGCCGACTATTATAAAAAACTTGGGGAAAAGGTCTATATTACTGCAGAACCGACTGAGTTCGAAACCGGTTCCTATCTGCGCAGAATCCTTTCTGAAAGTCAGGAAAAAAATATGTATCTTCAGGCAGCGTTGTTTCTTGCTGACCGTCTGGAACATATTACACACCCTGAATTTGGTATCAAAAAATATCTTGATGAGGGATATGTTGTCATTTGTGACCGTTACTATTACTCCTCTTTTGCCTATCAGGGGACAGCAACAGATATGGACTGGGTCATGAATATCAATTTGGGATGCAAAGATATATTAACACCGGATTTGTGTATCTTTTTGGATGTAAACCCTGACACTTGTAAAGAACGCATTGACCGCGTGAGGGAAAAACCGGAACTATACGAAAAAAACATTACTTTAATGCGTGAAATCAGAGAAAACTTTCTTTCTGTTTTCAATCGCTTAAAGAAAGAACAGAATATTGTTCTTATTGATGCAAATAAACAACTTGAAGATGTGGAAAAGGAGATACTTAACTATGTATAAAAGACTATTTACTTCTGAATCTGTTACTGAGGGGCATCCGGATAAAATTTCAGACTTGATTTCCGATGCTATTTTAGATGCAATTATTGCCGAAGATCCCAACGCTCGTGTAGCGTGTGAAGTTACCGTGACAACCGGTTTGGTATTGGTTGTTGGTGAAATCAGCACCACTACTTATGTCGATATCACAAAAATTGTACGTGATACCGTTCGCGAAGTCGGCTATGACAGAGCAAAATATGGTTTTGATTGTGATACCTGCGCCGTTTTAAGCGCAATTGATGAACAATCTCCCGACATTGCTCTTGGCGTTGACAAGGATGGCGCAGGCGACCAAGGAATGATGTTTGGATTTGCGTGCGACGAAACCGAGGATTACATGCCTATGGCAATCTCCCTGTCACATAAATTGACCCGCAAACTTACTGAAGTTAGAAAAAACGGAACCTTGAAATATCTCCGTCCTGACGGAAAGTCTCAGGTTACCGTTGAATATAACGGAGACGGCTCTGTAAAAAGAATTGACGCTGTTGTTATTTCAACACAACATGATGATACCATTGCTACTGAAGATTTACGTAAAGATGTAATGCGTGAAATCATTCTTCCTGTCATTGACCCGAGTCTTCTGGACGAAGATACCAAATACTACATCAATCCGACCGGTCGCTTTGTCGTCGGCGGACCACAAGGAGATTCAGGCCATACCGGACGAAAAATCATTGTTGATACTTATGGTGGATATGCAAGTCACGGCGGCGGTGCATTTTCCGGTAAAGACCCGACTAAGGTTGACCGTAGTGCTGCTTATGCTGCTCGCTATGTTGCAAAAAACATTGTTGCTGCAGGATACGCAAAAGCATGCGAGGTACAACTGGCATACGCAATCGGCGTGGCACAACCCGTTTCTTTACGTATTGATACCCGCGGAACCGGAACCATCAGTGACACCGAACTTGCTGAAAAAGTAAGCAAAGTATTTGATTTAAGCCCCAGTGGGATTATCAATACCCTGAATTTGCGCCAGCCTATCTATAAGCAAACCGCCGCTTACGGTCATTTTGGTCGCAACGACTTGGATTTACCTTGGGAGCGGTTGGATAAAGTTGAGGCACTTCGGAAAGCATAACTAAAAAAGGAGTAAATTTATGTCATACGACGGCATGGTAACCCATTGTGTGGTATCTGAATTAAATCAGATGCTGATCGGTGGAAAAATTGATAAGATATATCAACCGGAACGGGAAGAAATTATTCTTTCCATCCGGACACCGCAGGGAAATCATCGTCTCCTACTATCTGCAAGTGCGTCAAATCCTAGGGTCCATTTAACATCAATTGCCAAAGAAAACCCTATGACTCCTCCTATGCTTTGCATGTTGATGCGTAAACATTTGCAAGGCAGTAAAATTATCAATGTTTCGCAATTAGGTTTTGACCGCGTAATAAAATTGGATATGGAAACTCGAAATGAGTTGGGGGATTTGTGCATAAAATCCGTTGTGGCAGAAATCATGGGCAGGCATAGTAATATTATTCTGCTTGACGAAACCAATAAAATAATGGATTGTGCCAAACATGTTGATTTTACTGTGAGCGCAGTGCGACAGGTTTTACCGGGTTTGTTATATGAAAATCCACCTGCACAGGAGAAATTTTCACCCGCAGCCTATTCTCTTTTGGAAGTCATGCAACGTTTAGAGGAACAACCCTCCAATACATTTCTTGACAAGTTTCTCGTTTCTACCTTTGACGGAATGAGTCCTTTATTTGCGCGAGAAATAGTTTTCCGATTTTGTTCCAATACAAAAATAACTCGTGGAGAAGTTGATGCCGCTTCCTTTATCACACATGTTGATGCCATTTTAAAAGATATTTGCAAAGAGGATTTTACTCCAAGTTTAATACTGGATTCTACAGATAAAAAACCATTTGCTTTTTCTTGTATCCAGTTAACACAATATCAAAATGCCGCGCTCATACAAAATTCTTCTTCCATGAGTGAAGTGATTGACCGCTTCTATGAACTTCGTGCAAAGCAAGAACGTATGAGTCAACGCTCCAGTCATTTGATGAAATTGGTTCACAATAACATTGAGCGTTGCGAGAAAAAAATTGATTTACATCAAGAGAATATTGCGAAAGCAAAGCATCGGGAACGATATAAGATCTTTGGTGATTTACTGACCGCAAACCTTTATCAATTGACCGCCGGTGCAAAAGAAATTTTGGTTGTAAACTATTATTCTGAAGCACAGGAAACGATTGTAATTCCTTTAAAAGAAGAGTTATCTCCGTCACAAAACGCACAACGGTACTATAAACTTTACAACAAGGCAAAAATGACAGAATTATATGCAAAAAAACAAGCGGAAGATGCACAAAAGGAACTATATTACTTGGAGTCTGTACTCAATGCACTTGAAAAAGCGGAAACACCGGCTGATTTATCCGAAATTCGTGATGAACTTGCTGGCGAAGGATATCTTCCCAAAATTAACTCAAAAATTAAGAAGCAACAAAAGAAATCTGCTCCCATTTCCTTTGTTTCCTCAGATGGATATGAAATTTTGGTAGGTAGAAACAACAAGCAAAATGACGAATTAACCATTCGTATGGCCTATTCCACGGATTTGTGGTTTCATACGAAAGTCATTCCGGGTTCTCACACAATTGTCAGAACCCGAGGCGGAGAAGTGATTCCTGATAGCACAATCGTTGAGGCTGCATCCATTGCCGCATATTATAGCAAAGCGCAAAACTCCTCAAAAGTTCCCGTGGATTATACAACTGTTAAGAATGTAAAAAAACCAAATGGTGCTAAACCCGGCATGGTTATTTACGACCATTATAACACGCTATATGTTGAACCTGAACTACCAAAACAAGATTAAGAAAGACCTATGGTAAAAACCATAGGTCTTTCTCTTATGCATTTTTCTTTGAAACTATCACTTTCAAGATCAATAGTGTACCAATCATAAGTATAAGTGCAATGGGTAAACAAATCCACACGTTTTTAATAAACCCACTAATAAGATAAGAAACAAAAGATACACCTGCAACAAGAATGGCATAAGGCAACTGTGTAGAAACATGGTTAATGTGGTCGCATTGAGCACCAGCAGATGCCATAATGGTTGTATCTGAAATCGGTGAACAGTGGTCTCCACATACCGCACCTGCCATACAAGCAGAGATTGCAATAATAGAAATTTCATCGCTGATGGAACCTCCAAATACCGCCAGAACAATCGGAATTAGGATACCAAAAGTTCCCCATGAAGTTCCGGTTGCAAAAGATAATCCAACTGCAATTAAAAAGACAATTGCCGGTAACAACGGAATAATTCCGGTTGCCTGCGTTCTAACAAATTCTGCAATCAAAAGTTTTGCACCAAGACTATCCGTCATTGCTTTCAGCGTCCATGCACAACATAAAATCATGATTGCAGGAACCATGGCTTTAAACCCTTCCGGAATAGATTCCATACACTCTTTGAAAGTTAATACTTTTCTTGCCATAAAATAGATCACAGAGAAAATTAATCCTGCAAAGGCACCGAACACCAATCCTTGCGAAGCATCTGCCGCAGAGAATGCCCCGACAAAATCATGAAATGCATCAGCATCTGCACTAAAGAAACCGCCGGAGTAAATGAGGCCAAGCACGCAGGATACAATTAAAACTGCAACAGGTGCGATCAAATCCCATACGCTTCCCTTTCCATTATCATTTTCTTCCGCCTTTTCAAGAAGTTCTTTCCCTTTTGATGAGAAAAGATCTCCAGCCGCTGCGTTCTCCTCATGTTTTTTCATCAAGCCAAAATCCAACTTCATGATAACCATTATAAACATCGTTGCAATGGTAAGCAAAGCATAAAAGTTATAGGGAATGGCTCTGATAAATAGTTCCAGACCGCCAATTTGATCTTCTGAAACAAACCCTGCAACTGCTGCTGCCCATGAAGAAATGGGAGCAATAATACAAATAGGTGCCGCAGTTGCATCAATCAGATACGCAAGTTTGGAGCGTGAAACCTTAAACTTATCAGTAACCGGTCGCATGACGGAACCAACGGTTAAGCAGTTAAAATAATCGTCAACAAAAATTAAAATACCAAGAAAAATTGTTGCAATTTGTGCGCCAAGTTTGGATTTAATGTGTGTTGATGCCCATCTTCCAAATGCTGCAGAACCGCCGGATTGATTCATCAAAGATACAATTGCGCCAAGAATAACTAAGAATAATAAAATTCCTATATTATAAGAATCTGCAATTGAGGTAATAAAACCGTCCACAAATAGGTGGTCAATCGTACCGGAGAAGTTGAAATTCGCATACAGTGCAGCACCGGAAAGAATTCCAATAAACAATGATGAGTAAACCTCTTTGGTAATAAGAGCCAGAACAATGGCAATGATTGCCGGAAGCAGAGAAAGCAATGTTGCGTAGGATGGAACTTCTGTTCGCTTTACCTCCAATGCTCGTTGAAGATTTACGTCAAAATCTTCGACGGTACCGACATTTTCAGAATAACCGTCAATAAATTCTGTTGCAGCCACCGGATCATTTCCTATTAAATCTTCTGCCATTGCTACAGATGGCACGAGAATACAGGAAAGAATAATCATAAGCAAAGCAACTGCAAACACTTTCTTGTTTCTTGCGTGAATCATAATTCACCCTCCTTAAAATAAAAAATTGCGATGCATCACGCACCACAATTCCCGCTTTATCCGTTTTAAAGGTAATTCCGCTAAAAACAAAGGAAATATGATAGCGCTCCACATCTGTGACAGTCGAATATATATTTTATATTCGCCCAGCACTATCCTACTTTGGGTAGTTTGGATAACACTTCGGCGTGAATCCCTTTCCATGCAAGTCATTTCCCGAAAAACCTACATATACTGATGAGTCACGCACCTCTATCTACATATCATGGTATCATAGATAAACTTAAAAAGCAATCGACAATTTAACCAAAATGTCGATTGCTTTTTGTGTAGTGTATATAAACTATAAGTTAAAGATTTCTGTGGTTCTATCCAAGATTCCACTTAAATATGCAATGGCAATTCCATAGTTTACAATAGGAATTCCAGCATCTTTTAAACGACACATCCTTGCTTCTACTTCCGCTTTGTTAACCATGCACATTCCGCAAGATAACGCCATTGAGTATTCGTTTAAATCTACAGGAAAATCATATCCGGAGAAGAAAAAAAATCTGCAAGCAACACCCAGTTTTTTGTGTATTAACTCAGGCAGTTTTCTTCTGCCGATATCTTCATGGGTCGCATTATGCGTACACCCTTCTAAAACCAGAATAGCATCACCATTGTTAAGGTTAGAAAAGTGATTTGTTCCGTCCAGATACTCCTTAAAATTTCCTTTTTTTCTTGCCATCAGCATAGAAAACGATGTTAATGGGACTTCTGACGGAATAATTTCATTCACCAACGAAAAAACCTGAGAATCTGTTACAACCAAATCTACTTTTTTAAGTTCGGAAAGTGTTTCTTTCAGTGTTGTTTCTTTGGTGACAACCGCTTTCATATCGTGGTCAAGACAATCCCTCAAAATTTGCACCTGTGGTAAAATCAGTCTTCCTTTCGGTGCGGCACTGTCAATTGGGGTAACAAGAACAACTGTACTGCCAGAGGGTAGTAAATCCCCAATCCATGTTTCCTCCTCATGCTTTTCTTCAACTTTTGGAGTATCTAGTTTTCTTAATTCATCGACAATTCGTTTGCGAAGTTGCTCGATACCATTCAATCCATAATTAGAAAGAAAAACCGCGTCAGGATGCATTTTTTTCATTTCCTGAAGTTCTAATTCCGGTATTAGTTCACACTTGGTAAAAACAACAAAAAACGGTTTCGAAAAGTAAACAGCAGATGCTTTCGGATCATCAATATCAACGACATATAAAATCAAATCCACACGGTCAAGAAGTTTTCTTGTTTTTTCCATGCGCTTTTTTCCGAGTTCTGTTTCGTCCCCAAATCCCGCTGTATCTATCAATGCAACCGGACCATAGGGAATCAGTTCCATTGATTTGGTTACCACATCAGTGGTGGTTCCGCTAATCTCAGAAACGATGGATATATCCTGACCAATCAACGAATTAAACAAAGTGGATTTTCCTGAATTTGTTTCTCCAACCAAAGCAATATGCTTTCTCATGGAACGTGGTGTCGTTTCCATTCCATCAACTCCTAAACAAACAAATCTCTTTGTCCCTGCTTGATTTTCTCTATGTTTTTCTGCGTCAACTCACGAATTTTATCATTTTCAATTTTGGGAAGTTCACGCTCAATTGTCATCCATGCCTTTTGTTTGAACTCCTCATCACCATAGTCGAGGGTATATTCCGCCAAAGTCATCAAGGCGTTGGGGAGGCATACATTTTTAATGTTTCCGGACTTTGCCAAAGACATAAAACGGTCACCGGTTCTTCCACTACGGTAACAAGCCGTACAAAAACTTGGAATCATACCCTCATCCATAATCCACTTAATCACAGACATGGCATCTCTTTCATCAACCACCTGAAACTGAGCCTGTCCGTTCTTCCCGGCTTGATAACCACCCACACCGGTCGCAGAGCCGGCACTCATTTGTGAAATGCCCAAGCGAATCAATTCTTTACGCATCTCTTCACTTTCCCGGGTAGATACAATCATGCCTGTAAACGGAACTGCAAGACGAATCACAGCCACCAATTTCTTAAAGGTTTCATCATCGACGGCATGCTTAAAACTGGTTTGCAGGGCACCGTCTGCCTTACGGATTCTGGGAACAGAAATAGTATGGAACCCAACCCCGAACTCTTGCTCAAGGTGCTCATTATGAAGCATCAAACCAAGAACCTCAAAATACGGATCGTATAACCCAAACAATACACCGCCGCCTACATCATCAATACCGCCTTGCATCGCACGGTCAAATGCGGTAGTATGATAGTCATAATCCCTCTTAGGACCAGAAACATGCATATCCAAATACGTGGGTTTGTGATAGGTTTCCTGGAAAAGAATATAGGTGCCAATTCCTACCTCTTTAAGTTTTTGATAATTTTCTACTGTAGTTGCCGCAATATTTACGTTTAAACGTCGGATTTCTCCGTTTTCAAATTTCATATCATAAATTGTCTGCATACATTCCAAAATGTACTCAATCGGACAATTTACATCGTCTTCGCCGGCCTCTAATGCCAACCGTTTGTGTCCCATGGACTCAAGAATTTTTACTTCTTCTCTTACTTCATCCATCGTTAAACGTTTACGGTCAAACTTATGATTGCAGTTGTAACTGCAATATTTACATTCATTGACACAGTAATCACTCACATACAAAGGCGCAAACATGACAATCCGATTACCATAGATATGTTGTTTGATTTTATAAGCAATAGAGAACATTCGCTCTAACTGGTCTTTATCCCTTAAAGTCAAAAGAGCCGCAACTTCAAGATGATTCAATCCTTCAAAACGGTCTGCTTTGTCTAAAATGCGTGTAATTTCCTCCGAAGTGGTATTTTGGGCATCCAACAAAACTTGATTAATATATTTTTCATCAATAAACAATTGTCTCATTCCTCTCTGCTTAAAACGCTCTTTCATTATAAACCTCAAAAATTCCTTTGTCAAGCAAACTCGTTAAAAAACAGACAAGGAATGTCTTTCCTTGTCTGTTATGTAAACTATTCGTCGAATAGTACCGCGGTTCCTTTTGATAAAGATGTTGGTACATCGATCATTCTCTGATTTTTACTTCCTCGAAATTTCAGCATCAGACTTTTTTCTGCTAAAACAAATTTTCCATCAATCAAAATATCAATGATGTTTAGTAATCCCAAGATAGATGGCTTTTTTTGACTCATAACAAGCAATTCTTCAAAAGTAAAACCACTATAACATACCAGATTTAACCCTAAATTCTTGATTTCTTTTCCAAGTTCGGTCAGTTCTTCCGGCTGACAAAACGGCTCTCCTCCGGAAAATGTGACGCCGGAAAGCAGAGGGTTCTTTTTAATTTCTTCAATAATTTTTTCCATTTCTATCAGTTTGCCGCCATCAAAATCATGTGTTTGGGGATTGTGACAACCTTCACAATGATGCGGACACCCTTGGACAAACACAGTATAGCGGATGCCGGGTCCATCAACAATGGACTCCGGCTCTATTCCGGAAATGCGTAATTGTTTCATCAAAAACCAATCTCCTTTGCAAGTTCTTTTAGGGTTTGCGAGGAACGCCTGAGACCCTCTACCTCTTCATCCGAAAATCCAATTTCCAGGATTTGTTCAGCTCCGTCACTACCTACAATGGTCGGTGCACTCAAACAAATATCCCCAATTCCATACTCTCCCTCAAACAAACTGGAAACAGTAAGAATCGAGTTTTCGTTACCAATAATGCATTCCACAATACGACGGACTGCAAGCGCAATGGCATAGTATGTGGATCCTTTTTTATCAATAATCTCATAGGCAGCATTTTTGGTTTTGTTATAAAACGATTCCTTGCAAATCTCCATAGAATCACAACAACCACTGTTAGTGCAGTATGCATCTATGCTCATTCCCGCTACATTGGTAACACTCCACGCTGCAACCTCGGAATCTCCATGTTCCCCGATGATATAGGTGTGTACATTTCGTACATCTACATTGGTATGCTCACCAAGCAGATACTTTAATCTAGCGGTATCAAGCACTGTCCCTGAACCAATAACATGCTTTTTAGAAAAACCAGACATACGATATGTGATATAAGTTAAAATGTCTACCGGATTGGTAACAACCATTAAAATAGTATCATCGTGACAATACTTGAGTACATGGTCAATGATATCCTGAAAAATAGCAGCATTTCGTTTTAATAAATCAGTACGTCGTTCCCCTTCGTGTTGACTGGCACCAGCGGTGATAATTACCATATCGCTACCTTTGATATCCTGATAACTACCAACATTGATTTTCACAGGACTTACAAAACAAAGCCCGTGGTTCATATCCATGGCATCACCCTCTGCCTTATCGCGGTTAATGTCTATCATTACAATCTCAGAAACCAATCCGCTTAGCATTAAGGTATAAGCAATGGTTGAGCCGACATTGCCAGCGCCGACTACTGTAATTTTTCCTTTAAACATAAAGTTCACCTCAAGATAATAATGCCCAAAAAATCAAAAGGTAATACCGTTTTGAATAAGATTAATTATGGCGATAGAACTCTAAATATCCTCTGTAGGTCATATAGATATCAAGTTTTCCGGCAATTTCAAACGGAGAATGCATCGAAAGCAACGGAACGCCCGCATCAATGACATCCATATCCAGATTTGCAACAAACTGTGCAATTGTTCCGCCGCCCCCGGCGTCTACCTTACCAAGTTCTCCTATCTGCCAATGTACGCCGGATTCATTAAAGATTTTGCGGATTTTGGCAACCAATTCCGCGCTCGCATCACTAGCCCCACCTTTGCCGCGGGAACCGGTATATTTGGTTAAGAGAATTCCGCAATTTAAGATTGCAGAATTCCTTTTTTCGCTGACATCAGGGTAGTTTGGATCAAGGGCAGCGCCAACATCCGCAGACAGACAGGTGGAATTGCTGAGGCATTCACGCAGCGAAAGATCGGAATAAGTTTCTTCCGTCATTGCACATAGTTTTGCCACAATATTTTCAAAATATCTGGACTGCATGCCTGTTGCTCCCATACTGCCTACTTCTTCTTTGTCAACCAGCAAGCAAATCGCCGTTTTTTCCGGATTTTTCACATCCAGAATAGCACGCAACGCAGTATAAGCACAAACACGGTCATCCTGACCATAACCACCAATCATACTTCTGTCAAGTCCTACATCGCGAGCCTCATATGCCGGGACTACCTCAATTTCACTGCTGAGTAAATCCTCTTCTTTTATCCCATATTTTTCATTCAAAAGTGTAAGAATATTTTGTTTTACACTTTCTTTTGCCTCTTCATCTTCAGAGCAGATGTTACCAAGGATTACATTTAAACTTTCTCCTGCAATGGCTTCGTTCATTTTCTTTGCCATTTGTTGCGTTGCCAAATGCGGAAGCAAGTCTGTCACACAAAACACGGGGTCATTGGTATCTTCGCCTATTACTATTTTGATTTGTGTTCCATCCTGCAACACAACAATACCGTGAATGCTAAGAGGCATTGTTGTCCATTGATATTTTTTTATCCCCCCATAATAATGAGTCTTAAAATACGCAATGCCTTGTTCTTCGTAGAGAGGATTGGGTTTTAAATCCAGTCTGGGGGAGTCAATATGGGCCCCAAGAAGATTGATGCCCTCTGTCATGGAGTTTTTCCCTATCACCGCTGCACATACACCCTTACCGCGATTTACAGAAAAAATCTTGTCACCCGGTTTTAATGCTTTTACACTTTGAAGAGGTACAAAGCCGTTCTGTTCTAAAATGCGGCAGGTGTCATCACAAAATTCCCGTTCCGTTTTTGCTTTACTGATAAACTGGCGATAATCCTCGCAAAAATCAAAAATTACTTTTCTTTCTTTTTTGTCAAGTTCAGCAAATTGATTCTTGTTCTCATAACTTAAATTTTCCATAACAAATACTCCTTACTATTTTTTTGTGGGATATAGTTTGCAATAAATTTCATATGTTTGAGCAACTCGTTTTACATAGTTTCTGGTTTCAGGAAAAGGAATGTGGATTAAGTTTCCGTTTTCATCGGTATATTCTTTTTCCTTGAGCCATTTTTCCACATTTCCCGGCCCGCCATTGTATGCTGCAATTGCAATATTACGATTGCCATGATATCGTTTTAAAAGTTTGCTAAAGTAATAGCATCCAATCTGAATGTTTATCTTAGGTTCAAACAATGTATCAACCGTAAAATTTTGTAACTGCAATTCTTTTGCACAATCCAATGCGGTTTCGCTTTGAATTTGCATTAACCCTCTGGCGTCTGTTCTTGAAACCGCATAAGGATCAAATTTACTTTCTGTTCGGATTAAAGAGTAAACCAAGGGTTCTTCCAACGAATACATTGTTGCGTATTCTTGAACAAATTCCTGATATTTCAGTGGATATTGCGTTTTTATAATTTGTTCTTTCAGTCCGCTTTCCCGTAAAAGATAGTTTCCTAAGCATAAAAAAATAAAAATAGAGATTACAAATGATATTAGTTTTCCGATACATCCCATACGGCGTTTTCTTCTTTTGTGGTATGAAGATGGTGGTTTTCTCATGATTTCAACTCCATAATATCATTATAAACTCTTTGAATTTCTTCACGCAACTTTTCTTCCTCTCCATCATTGTAAATACAATAATCAGCTAATTTTTTGAAATCCTCATCACTAAGTTGTGCAGCGATTCGTGCTTCAACTGCACCTCGCGTGGCTCCATCACGTTCCATAACGCGTTGAATCCGCAACTCCTTAGGCGCAATAACTGCTAACGTTTTATTACATGAAAAAGGGAAATTTGAGGAAAATAACAAGGGAACATCCAAACAAACAAGCGGTGTTTTCGCATTGATGATTTGATTCTCCATTTCTTTAAAGATGCACGGATGCGTAATTTGGTTTAATTGTTCCAGTTTTTTAGAATCCGAAAATACAATTTGTGCCAGTTTTTTTCGGTTAATATTTTTGTTTTCGTCTAAAATTTCGCACCCAAAATGTCGTATGACCTCTTCATAGGCAATTCCGTCTGTATCCATAACTTGGCGAGCAATTTCATCTGCGTCAACAATAGTTGCACCAAGTTCATTAAAACATCGTGTCACCAAACTCTTACCCGCACCAATGCCGCCGGTAATTCCCAATAGTTTCATGTTACATCACCAAAACTTATTATACCATTCTCTTTTCATAATTACAATAGTAAACTTATAGTTTTAAAAAAAGACAAGCCTTTGAAAAAGCCTGTCCTTTTCTTCTATTTGGTTGCGTTGTTTACTGCATCTGTAACACCTTTTGTGGCATCATTTACTACATTTTCAGCACCATCAATTACATCTTTTGCTGCATCACCAACACCATCAACAGCGCCATCTATTGCGTTTCCTGCATTTTCTGTCATCGAACCTACTGGATTCCCATTATCATTATTATTTTGTGTTTGGTTTTGATTCTGTGTTGTAGGTTCTCCTGCCCTACCATCGGTATCATGTCCATTATCCATCGTAGTTTCACCGCAAGCAGCCAATGCAGTACAAGCAACTGCGACTAATAAAAATGTTACTATTTTTTTCTTCATCATCATGTTTCTTCCTTTCATAGAATTCTTTTTCCTTTTGATGCTATCTTCTCCTGTATGGAATAAAATATACATCATAAATTTATGTCTTGAAAATTAAGCAATTCTATGTTATAATAAAAAAAACATTGACATCATTGGTATAGTATAATGATTCAGGAGGGCTATTATGACGCTCAACGAACTGGAAACTCTTTGTTCCAAATTTGCACTTGTCGGTAACTTTCAATCCGGTATTCCGCACGGAAGCGGCCATATTAACGACACCTATTTGATTCAAACCGATTGTGGTAGCCAATATGTACTACAACGGGTGAATCACGAAGTATTCAAAAAACCGATTGATGTCATGCACAACATTAATCTGGTTACTTTTTTCTTGCGTGAAAAAATACGCGCAGAGGGCGGAGAACCATGCAGAGAAGCAATGACTCTGGTTCCTGCTATGGATGGTAAAATGTATGTGCAAACCAATGCAGAAGATGTTTTCCGTATGTATTTGTTGATTGAAAATGCAGTATGCTATGATGTAATTGATACACCAAAAACTTTTTTTAATGCGGCGCAATCTTTCGGTCGCTTTCAGCGCATGTTAACTGCTTTCCCTGCAGAAGAATTGCGTGAAACCATCCCTCATTTCCATGATACTTTCCACTACTATAACAAACTTGAGGATGCCATCGCATCAGATGTTATGGGACGATGCAAAGATGTTGCAAGCGAAATTCAATTTATTCGTGCCAGGGTCGCTGATATACAGGTTTGGAATCAGGCACTTGCATCCAATGAGATTCCCTTACGAGTTACCCATAACGATACCAAACTTAATAATGTTATGTTTGATAAAAAAACAAATCATGCGCTTTGTGTCATTGATTTAGACACTGTTATGCCGGGCTCCTTATTGTTTGATTTCGGGGATGCAATCCGTTATGGTGCTAACACAGCCGCTGAAGATGAAACAGAGTTATCAAAAGTTTCGTTGGATTTGAACTTGTTTGAGGAATTTACCAAAGGCTATTTAAGCGAACTCTCCTCTTCTATCACTCCAAAAGAATTGGAACTCTTGGCATTCTCTGCAAAACTTCTTACTTTGGAATGCGGAATTCGCTTTTTAACCGACTATCTGGTTGGAGATACCTATTTTAAAATACATAAACCTAACCACAACCTGGATCGTGCGCGAACGCAGTTGAAACTGGTTGAGGATATGGAACACAAACTTCCCCAAATGGAACAGATTGTTGCAAATGCAAGCACATTTTTTAAATAAAATCAATTAAAATACTATTGCTGACATACAACCATTCTTTAGGGATATACAGACGATCATCAAATCTCAGAAGAGTTCCTCTTCTGAGATTTTTTTCTATTGCATCGCCATATACATCTATGATATCTCTTTCAAAACGTTGAAAAAATTCTCTGATTGATATCCCTTCATTCATTCGTAATCCAAGAAAACAAAATTCGCTCATTCTGTCCTCAAACGACAAGGGAATATCTTCTGAAATCACAGATTGACCACAACCCAATCGAGCACAATACTCGGATACATCTTTGATATTATCAAATCTTCGGTTATTAAAACAAGAATACGCCCCTGCACCAAAGCCAAGAAAGTCTTCACATTTCCAATATTTACTGTTGTGCCTGCTTTCTTTTCCCGGGACTGAAAAATTGGAAATCTCATATTGCCGATATCCTTGCGATGAGAGATAATCAATGCACAAATCATAACACTCCCGTACGATATCGTCATCCGGAAGCACTGGTTTTTCTATAAATAAAGGGGTCCCTTCCTCCAATTTTAACGCATAACAAGAAATATGCTCCGGACGAAAAGAAAGCGCTGTTTTTAAAGTCTCCAACCATCCTTCTACTGTTTGCTGAGGAAGACCATACATCAAATCAAGCGATATATTTTTGAACCCCGCCAACCGCGCATTCTCAAAACAGATTGCAAAATCATGGAATGTATGTATTCTGCCGAGCCGAGTCAGTTCACTCTGTTTTGCAGATTGCAATCCAATACTTAATCGGTTTACACCTGCATTGATTAGTTTAGAAAACCCCTCTTTATCCATGGTTGCAGGATTGCATTCAACTGTAATCTCACAATCTGATGTTATTTGAAAATTATCTCTGATACATGATATGATCCGAAGCAAAAAATCAGCATTTAATACAGTCGGAGTTCCCCCTCCAATGTAAAGTGTATCGACTTCACATTGGTTTTTTGATAATTTTATTTCATTGCAAATTGCCTCTATATAATTGTCATGCAATGGCTCTAATCCAGCATAAGAATTAAAATCGCAGTAAAGGCATTTTGCTTTACAGAACGGAATGTGGACATAGATACCAAATCCCATTTTTATCTCCCTTTCTATGTGAAAAATCCGGATTTTCTTCTTCGAAAAGCCGGATTTTATCTTTAATCTAACTTCAAAACAGACATAAACGCCTCTTGCGGTACTTCAACTGAACCTACCTGACGCATACGCTTTTTACCCTCTTTTTGCTTTTCAAGCAGTTTTCGCTTACGGCTGATATCACCACCATAACATTTTGCAAGTACATCCTTACGCATTGCTTTTACCGTTTCGCGGGCAATAATTTTCCCGCCAATAGCCGCTTGAATGGGAACTTCAAACAATTGTCTGGGAATGACATCCTTTAACTTTTCCGCCATTCTTCTTCCCCTTGGATATGCGCGTTCTTTGTGGACAATAAAGGAAAGTGCATCCACCATTTCTCCATTTAAAAGCATATCTAATTTTACAAGGTCCGCACGCTCAAATTGCTTAAATTCATAGTCAAAAGAAGCATAACCGCGAGTACGGGATTTCAATGCATCAAAGAAATCATAAATAATTTCATTGAGGGGTAATTCGTAATTTAAAGAAACCCGAGTATCATCCAGATACGTCATGTCAATATAAGTCCCTCGACGTTCCTGGCATAATTCCATGATACTTCCCACATACTCTTTTGGTGTCATAATAGACGCCTTGACAATCGGCTCCATCATATAATCAATTTCAGAGGGTTCCGGCAAATTGGTAGGGTTATCTATGATCAAGGTCGTGCCGTCCGTTTTAATGACTTGGTATTCAACCGATGGAGCAGTTGTAACCAAATCAAGGTTATACTCTCTCTCCAATCGTTCTTGAATAATCTCCATATGCAAAAGACCGAGGAAACCACACCGAAAACCAAATCCAAGTGCAACAGAAGTTTCTGCATCAAATCGAAGTGCCGCATCATTTAGTTGTAATTTTTCAAGTGCTTCGCGCAAATCATCATATCTTGCGCCATCTGCAGGATAAATGCCGCAGTAAACCATTGGTTTTACTTCTTTGTAGCCAGGAAGCGGCTCATCGGCACCATTTTCAAGTGTGGTTACGGTGTCACCAACATGGACTTCCTGTACATTTTTGATGCTTGCAGCAATAAAACCAACTTCTCCTGCGCAGATTTCCTTTGCGGGTATCATTCCATTAGGATGCAAATAACCGGTTTCTACAACATCAAAAACAGCGTCAGTTGCCATCATTTTAATTTGAGTACCGGGTTTCAGTTTTCCGTCAATGACACGAACATAAACAATAACCCCTTTGTAAGGGTCGTAATAAGAATCAAAGATAAGCGCCTTAAGCGGAGCATTTTCATCACCATGGGGAGACGGAACCAATTCTACAATTTTTTCAAGAACGGCTTCGATATTAATACCGTTTTTCGCTGAAATCAAAGGTGCGTTCTCACCATCAATCCCAATGACATCTTCGATTTCTTTTTTCACTTCCTCCGGTCTTGCAGAGGGAAGGTCAATCTTGTTAATGACAGGAACCAACTCCAAATCATGCTCTAATGCAAGATACGTATTTGCCAATGTTTGCGCCTCAATTCCCTGCGCTGCATCTACAACAAGAATTGCACCCTCACAGGCAGCAAGACTACGGGAAACCTCATAATTGAAGTCAACATGCCCCGGTGTATCTATTAAATTCAATGTATATTCCTGACCGTCATTGGCCTGATACAAAAGTTTGACCGCGCGCGCCTTAATGGTAATGCCCCTCTCACGCTCCAAATCCATATTATCAAGAATTTGCGCCTGCATTTCCCGTTGGGTTAATGCCCCGGTCTGTTCCAACAATCTATCCGCAAGCGTGCTCTTGCCGTGGTCAATATGTGCAATAATTGAAAAATTGCGTATTCTCTCCTGACGGTTCTCCATCCTGTTTCCTCCATGTATTGTAAAATGTCTATCAATTCTATCATTATATCATAGTAATTTCATATTTTCAAGAATTATATATTACAACTAAACGAAAAAAGACAATCCTTATTGTTAAGGATTGTCTTCACGTTTTAATTAATCATCAATCCTGTTATCAGTTGCTTTGGCAAAAATCTCTTCTACTTCCGCAGAAGGCTTTTTGTCAAGAAGCGTAACAGCAATTGCTATCAAACCACCAAGTACAAAACCAGGAATGATTTCATAAATACCAGTTAACGTTGTTAAACTAGTACCATCAGCAACAGGCATCCACAGCCACAACATATCCACAAGTGCACCTACTATAATACCGGAAACAGCACCTTTATATGTAAATCGTTTCCAGAAGAGAGAAAGCAAAACCGCTGGACCAAATGCAGCGCCAAAGATACCCCAAGCATTGGAAACAAGGTCCATAATTGCCTGTGCGGCTTTTCCTTTACTGCTTGCAATAAAGAATGCTACAATCGATATCACCAAGACAATAGCACGGCTTACCCATAACATCTCCTTATTTGATGCATTTTTTCTAATAATCGGTTTGTAAAGGTCGCTGGAAAACGAAGATGCTGCGACCAAAAGTTGAGAGTCTGCAGTCGACATGGAAGCCGCAATAATTGCTGCAAGCAACAAACCTGCGATAAATGGGGGAAATACATCTCGTGCAAGTTCAACAAAAATAAGAGATTGTTTCCCTTCGCTAAGAAGTTTTGCTGACAAATCAACGCCATTGGAATATACAAACATTCTGCCAAGATATGCAATCATAATCGTTGCAGCAAGTGAAAGTACAACCCAAATAATTGCAACAGTCGCTGATTTTTTAACCATGGAAGGTTTTTCAATTGCCATAAATCTTACAATAATGTGGGGCATACCAAAATATCCAAGACCCCAGCCAAGCCCGGAAACGATATCCTTCCAACTTGCATTAAAGAAATTTGCTACAAACTTAAATTCCTCACCATTGGGACCTGTATAAATGGTTGCAAGCGCCGAAACATCAAGATTTCGTGTAAAGCCTATAACGATAGGTACAATCAAGAGTGCCGCAATCATCAAAAGTCCTTGGAAAAAGTCTGTCCAGCAAACAGCATTAAATCCGCCAAGGAATGTGTAAACGACAACAATAATGGCAAATATAAGCATCGCATTGGATCTTGTAAATTCAGGAACCAAGGTTGTAAACACATCTGCACCTGCAACAAACGCAGAAGCAACATAAATCGTAAAGCAAACAAGGAACACTACTGCACAGATAATGCTCACCACATGACTTTTGGAGGCAAATCTGTTTGATAGATACTGCGGAAGTGTAATGGAGTCTCCAGCCGCCCGGGAAAACTTACGAAGTCTTTTGGCAACCAAAATCCAGTTTGCGGCAGTACCGATTGCAAGACCAATACCAATCCAAGCCTGACCAAAGCCAAATGCTAAAATACTTCCGGGAAGTCCCATCAAAAGCCATGCACTCATATCCGATGCCTGCGCACTCATGGCTGTAACCCAAGGCCCCATTGCGCGCCCGCCAAGGAAATAATCCTTTTCTGTTACCTCCTTGGACCTAAAGAAAAAATAAATGCCGATAGCAATCATTGCTACAAAATAAAATGCAAATGCTAAAATATCCATTCTCATTGTTTGAATTCTCCTTTTATGCCAATTTTCTACTTTTATTAATTATATCATAGATTTGGCAAAAAATCAATTCAAAAATCTAAAATTCTGCCGTGTATTTATTTCATAAACAATCAGGCTATCTTGTTCTAAATTTTCTTTATGCAAATTAACTGCCCGAATGGCATTATCGTAATAAGTGGTGAAATAATAAATTCCTTTTGTTGCATTGCAACAGGATGAGTAATTGGTCATCTCATACGAATCTTCAACCTTAACAGAACCCTTCGTCTGATACACTGAATAGAGTAAATGAAAAAATTGCTGTACAATTTCTTGCTCTGAGGTTCCATAAACGGAATTACATTTAACAAAACATGCTCTTACAAATCTTGACATGGATGAAAAATCCCCAGGAAGCCCAATTCCTCCCATGCCTCTGCCATAGGTTTGTAAATCAATTTGTTTTGCAATTTGATTGCTTGGTTCATCTGGGGAAAGATTCATATAATTGGACAAATGGACCATTTGCATTGGAAAAGGCGGGCTATTTGTTAAAATATTGACCGAATTATCATATAGTTTAATCCCCTCTTTGGTTGGTTCTACGGTGATTGTTTCCTTTTCATCAGCGATAATCCAATGAAGTGGTGTCGGCTGAAAAGCGTCAGCAAAGGCTTCATTTGTGATATTGATGCGCAAAAGTAATTTTTTTGCCTCGGAAACTGTTTTGCATTGACATAAAATCCATGGTATTAGTTCAAAAGATGCTATATTGTCTTTCCCCTCAACCTCATTCATATACATAGCATAATGAGGAAAATTCAAACTCGCAATACTAAGCCCTTTTTCATTGGTTGCATCAAAATACAACGGGTACCCTTGATGGTCAAGCGCCATTCCTATGATTGCATTGTGTGTTTGAACAGTAACACCATTTCTAAAGTGAAATTCATAATTTCTTGGAGTAATGGTTACTTTTTCACCAAACGTATGCTCGTAATCTAAGTTTCGACCAAAATAATGATTTTTTTGTTTCACTGAAATTGCTGTACACATAACTCTCCTTAGTTTTTTTTGATTTGCTACTATTTTGTAAGAAAATAAACTTTTTATTCTCAAATGATACTTGACAATTTAATAAATTATGTTATAATAAATTTTATATCTATAAAAGCAACTATCTTTATATTTATATTTTTTAATTTTATTATCATTTCCTCAATTATGAGCGAATGTTTTCATATAATAAATTACATAGAAAGGTTGGAACTTAATATGTTTTCTATATTTGAGACAGAACTGATTATTCGCTTGGTTCTTGCTGCGGTTTGCGGCATTATCATCGGCTATGAAAGAAAAAGTCATGCAAAGGCTGCCGGAGTCAGAACCCATGCCGTAGTAGCATGTGCCTCTGCCTTAATGATGATATTATCCAAATACGCTTATGCAGATGTATTAGAAATGAATCTTTATGGGGATTTAGTAAAAATTGACCCCTCTCGTATTGCATCCGGCGTCGTAAGCGGCGTGGGATTTTTAGGTGCAGGTCTTATTTTTGTCAACAAAAAAATGGTTATGGGTTTAACGACCGCCGCGGGCATTTGGGCAACTTGTGGTATTGGCATGGCAATTGGCGCAGGCCTTTATGTCATTGGTGTTTCTGCAGCAATATTACTATTATTCCTACAGATTATTCTACACGCTATCCCAAATATGTCAGCAGTAGAGCACTCAGAATTGCATCAGGCACTTTCCAATCTTGAAGCAGAAATTCTTAAGAATGAGCAAGACTCTGAGAATACAGGAAAAACAATTTACACCATTACAGTTACAACCTCCACGGAAGAACAAGACGAGGCTATCACTGAAGAAATTACGATATAACCTAAATCAGCAGGCGGAAAATGATATGCACCCCAAAAGTTAGACACTTTTGGAGGTGCATATTTTTATGGGTAAAACAGGAAGAAAAAACAAATACTACTCGCCAGAATTTAAAATATCTGTTATAATGGATATGCGAGAACACCACTTGGGGTATCGAGAAACCATTCGAAAGTATTGGAAAGATGGTCAAGAAGCGAATTATCTTACCCAAATTAGGTTGTGGGAACGCATATATTTAGAAGAAGGAGCCGAAGGTCTGAT
>JAZQFW010000014.1:0-11092 GCA_045539735.1 Ructibacterium sp.
ACGCCAATTTTTAGCATATATCCACTCCCTTTTCACCGGCAACAATCTCACCAACAACCGTTGCGGTTTCGCCGGCTGCATTGATAACTGCAACCGCTTTGTCTGCCTGGTCTTTAGGAACTGCAAACATCAAGCCAACACCCATGTTATAGGTATTAAACATATCCCTCTCTGAAACATCACCAAGTTTTTGAATCATCTTAAAGATGGGCAAAACCTCAAAACTATTTTTGTCAATCTTGGCTCTGGCGCCCTCTTTGAGCATGCGGGGAATATTCTCAATAAATCCACCGCCGGTAATATGAGAAACCGCACGGACATCTACTTCCTTCATTGCAGAAAGCAGAGGTTTGACATAAATCTTGGTGGGGGTGAGCAATGCTTCGCCAATGCTCATACCAAGTTCATCGCTATGCGCGTGCATTCTCTTCACGCAATCCTGACTATCGTCAATGCCAAACACCTTACGAACCAAGGAATACCCATTGGAATGGACTCCGGAGGATTTAACACCGATAATCACATTGCCTGCCTCAAGTTTGGAGCCGTCAATGATGTCATCCTTATCTACAATACCGACAGAAAAACCTGCAAGGTCGTATTCGTCCGGGTCATAAAAACCGGGCATTTCTGCAGTTTCACCACCAATTAGTGCACAACCTGCCTGAACACAACCGTCCGCCACACCTTTGACGATATCAGCCACACGCTCCGGTACATTTTTACCTACTGCAATATAATCCAGGAAGAACAGGGGTTTCGCACCTCCGCAAGCAATGTCATTGACACACATTGCCACACAATCCTGTCCTACCGTATCATGCTTGTCCATAATAAACGCCAGTTTCAGTTTAGTACCAACACCATCGCTACCGGAAACCAATACCGGATTTTTATAGCCGGTTCCAATCTCAAAGAGACCTCCAAAGCCACCAATTCCGGAAAGAACGCCCGGAATATTGGTGCGCTTTACATGTTCTTTCATCAATTCAACCGCTTTGTAACCTGCCTCTACATCTACACCTGCATTTTTGTAAGCCTGACTCATTCTAGTTTCCTCCTATTAAAGATTCATAAGTTCGTCTTGTAATTTTGCATCTTTTGCCATGACTGCCTCTGCCATATCCTTTTTAAAGGCTTCCAGTTTCTCATTGAGCGCAGAGTCGGAAAGTGCCAACATTTGTACGGCTAGAATTCCCGCATTATCAGCACCGTTGACCGCCACAGTTGCCACCGGAATACCGGAGGGCATCTGCACCATAGAAAGCAGAGAATCCAGACCATCCATCAAAGATGATTTGATGGGAAGTGCAATGACCGGAAGTGTGGTATATGCTGCAATCACGCCGCCTAAATGTGCCGCTTTGCCTGCTGCTGCAATAATTACTTTCACGCCGTTTGCTTTTGCATTCTTTGCAAATTCTTCTGCCTGATAGGGGGTGCGGTGGGCGGAAATCACATGTGCCTCAAAGTCCACTCCAAAGGCTTTTAATTGATCGATTGCCCCTTTGACAACGGGCAAATCAGAATTACTTCCCATGACGATTGCTACTTGTGCCATACTAACATTCTCCTTTTTTATATACAAATTTACCGTCTACCATGGTATATGCCACATCCGAACCCTTGACCGCATACACAAGATTAGAAATTGTGTTGTGGTTGGGGGTTAGATGGGGTTTATCAAAATCAAGTAAAATCAAGTCTGCCAAATATCCTTCTTTCAACATCCCCAAATCTTCATACCCAAGTGCTTTAGCACCATTCACTGTTGCCATCTTTAAAACCTCCCATGCGGGAAGTACAGTCGGGTCAAGGGTGATTCCTTTATGTAAAATACCTGTCAGTTTGACTTCTTCAAACAAATCAAGGTTGTTGTTGCTGGAGGCACCGTCGGTACCCAACGCTACATTGACGCCCTCGTTGGTAAGTTCTACTACAGGTGCAACGCCGGAGGCAAGTTTTAAATTACTCACCGGATTGTGTACCACTGTTACATCATGGCGTTTAAGAATCTCTCTATCCGTTTCTCCAAGCCAGACACCGTGTGCCGCAACACAGGGAAGGTCAAACAATCCGCAATGTTCCATCCATTCGGTCGGGGTCATGCCATGGTCACGAATACAGTCTTCATGCTCCGTCTTGGTTTCTGCCAGATGCGTATGAATGGAAAGACCGTGTTCCTTGGCAAACGCCGCACAGGTTTTTAGCGTTTCTTCACTGCAGGTATAGACCGCATGGGGAGAAAGTGCAACTTTCAGCCTGCCGCTTCCCTCTTTGACCAACTGGAGCAACTGTTTGGTTTTGGTTAACTTTTTTTCAAGCACAGGGTCGGTGATTCCCTCACACAGGATACCGCGAATCCCTGCTTCTTCCGCCGCACGGGCGGTTTCTTCCTGAAAAAAGTACATATCATGAAAACAGGTCGTTCCGGTTGCAAGCATCTCCTGCATCCCCCGAACACTGCCCTCGTACACCATTTCAGGCGTCAAAGTATCCTCAAAGGGGAAAATCTTTTGAAACAGCCAGTCCTGAAGATTCATATCATCGGCGTAACTGCGAAGCAGGGTCATCGCTGTATGAGTATGGGCATTGATAAGACCCGGCATTGCCACCATGCCGGAAGCATCCATCACTTCCTCAAATTCTCCCTCTGGACGCTGTGTTCCCAGATAGGAAATCCGTTTGCCCTCAATCAAAATACAGGCGTCTTCTACCACAGGATTATCGTCACACATGGTGACCGCGGTCACATGTTCAAGCAGAATACTCATTGTTGATACCTCATATCTTGGTCTGTTTTGTTCTTAATACTATTATAATACCGCTTTGCGGTCTCTTTTGCAAGGTTCATATCCAAATTTCGGTAATTTCCACATTCTATCTCACTCTGTCCGGGCATTTCTCCGTCGTATTCCATGATAGCACAAAGCGTTTCCTTTACCAGTTCCAGATTATCAGCATGATCGTCATGTCGCATCAAAAGATAAAACCCCGTTTGGCATCCCATCGGCCCAAAGTAAATCACTTTATCGAATAATCTGGAATTACGCACTAACGTTGCAAACATATGCTCAAGTGAATGCATCTGGGCATTGGAAAGCAAATCCCCTTGGTTGGGTTTACGCATCCTTAAATCATAAGTCACTACATCACCGTCAATACGTGAGATATACATTCCCTCTTCTATCATTCTGTGGTCTACCGTAAAACTAGCGATTCGGTTCAAAGTGTCTCAACCACCTTTATCAATAATTTTGCCATGGTTTCTCTGCCGGTTTGCTCCGCAGAGGCAATCACATCTTTGTCAAAGCCACCCATGTCCATTCCTGCCGCCATATTGGTCACACAAGAAAGTGCCATCACCTCAATCCCAGAGTGCACCGAGGCAATGACCTCCGGCACGGTGGACATTCCCACCAAGTCTGCTCCAAGCACTCGAAGCATTCGGATTTCCGCCGGCGTTTCAAACTGAGGTCCTCCCATATACACATAGACGCCCTCTGGCAAAGAGATTCCCAATGTTTCTGCCGCTTTTTGGGCTATTTTACGGAGTCTTGGTGAATATGCCTTGGTCATGTCAAAAAAACGCTCGCCAAGTTCTGCCGGATTCTTGCCTCGCAAGGGGCTTTCCAAATCAAACTTGATATGATCACTCACCGAAACCACCTGACCGGGAAAATAGTCTTCACAGATACCGCCGGAGGCATTGGTAAGAAGCAGAGTTTGGATTCCAAGTGCGTGCATCACATGGACGGGAAACACAATCTCCTGCATGGAATAGCCCTCATAGTAATGCACTCTGCCTTGCATACATAATACGGTTTTTCCGCCAAGGTTTCCTATCACCAGATTTCCTTGATGGACAGTAGAAATTGGAAAATGAGGAATCTCACGATAGGGGATTGTCACAGCATCTTCCATCTGTTCTGCGATAGAGCCAAGTCCGGTGCCCAATATCATCCCGATTTCTATCGTTTGGGGAGTTCGGCTCCGGATAAATTCAGCCGCTTCTTGATACATCCTCATTCTCCTTTGTAAACAGCCTGACGCATACCCCATTTGAGAGTATGCGTCGGACACTTTTTCTTATTTGAAGTACAGAACACCGGATTTGAAAATCTGCTGGTCTTTCTCGCCCGGAATGTTCTTAAATACGTCGTCCTTGAAACGCTCTGAGTGACCCATCTTACCAAGGATTCTACCATCCTTACTGGTAATACCCTCAATTGCATAATAGGAGCCATTGGGGTTGTAGGGCATTTCATAGGTAGGAGTTCCGCTCATGTCTACATACTGAGTCGCAATCTGTCCGTTCTTCTCCATCTCTGCAATAACCTCGGGGCTGGCAACAAACCGTCCCTCACCATGGGAAACTGCAATTTGATGAATATCACCAAGATTCACACTGCTGAACCAAGGAGATTTGACGGAAGATACCCGTGTGGAAACAATCTGGGAAATATGACGGCCGATGGTGTTGAAGGTCAAGGTGGGACAGGTGTCGTCTACCTTACGGATCTCGCCGTAGGGAACCAGACCCAGTTTAATGAGTGCTTGGAATCCGTTACAGATACCCAGCATCAAACCATCCCGCTTGTAGAGGAGTTCCATGACCGCCTCTTTCACCTTTTCGTTCTCAAATGCTGCCTTGATGAACTTACCGGAACCATCCGGTTCGTCACCGCCGCTGAAACCACCGGGGAGCATGATAATCTGCGCCTGTTTGATGGAGTCTACAAAGCGATTGATAGAATCTTCAATATGTTCCGGCTTGAGGTTTTTAAACACCTGAATATCCGCAACACCGCCGGCACGCTCAAACGCACGGGCAGAATCGTATTCACAGTTGGTACCCGGAAATGCAGGAATAAAGATTCGGGGCTTTGCAAACGTTTGAGAGGGTTTGATGTTCACCCGTTCGCCATAGGCAAAGGTCTTCATTCCCACATCTTCAAAGTCTGCTTTGGTTGCAAACACTTCTTCCAGCGGGTTCTGCCATGCATGAATCAACGAATCCAGAGAAATCGTTTCGCCGGAAATCTTAATTTCCGGCTCGATGGTGGTGTGACCGAGTTTCACCACATCAACCATATCACCCAAAAGACCGGTTGCACCAATGCCCTTAACCTCAACGACAACGCTGCCGTAGCAAGCCTTGAACAAATCTTTCTTATCGCAACAATCGTTAAACTCAAAGCCAATCTTGTTACCAAAGCCCATTTTTGCAACGGCTTCCATGACACCGCCAAAGCCTACTGCCCACGCAGATTGAATCAATCCAACCTTGGTATCGTTAATCATCATTGTGAGCATGCTATACATAGCCTTAAGACTATCAAACTTGGGCATGCCATTTTCGTCATATTTCGGCTTAATCCAGAAAACAAGATTATCCGCACCCTTAAATTCACCGGAGGTTGCAGTTTTTGCAGAGATCGGTGCAACTGCAAAGGAAACCAGTGTCGGGGGAACATCAATATCATTAAAGGAGCCGGACATACTGTCCTTACCGCCGATTGCGGCAATTCCCAATTCCTTCTGGGCATGGAATCCGCCAAGAAGTGCAGAAAGAGGTTTGCCCCAACGGCTCTTGTCAGTTCCGAGGCGTTCAAAATATTCCTGGAAGGTCAGGTAAATATCTTTATAATCTGCACCGGCACAGACCGCACGGGTCACAGAATCTACCACTGCATAGACAGAACCGAGGAACGGATTCGCCTTGGAAATCTTGGGGTTATAGCCATAAGCCATCACGGTTGCTGTGTTGGTCTCCTTATGGATGGTAGGAATTTTTGCAACCATATTCTGCTGGGGCGTCAGTTGATATTTACCACCGTAAGGCATAAATACGGAGCCTGCACCGATGGTGCTGTCAAATCGTTCAACCAGACCTTTCTGGGATGCCACATTGAGATTTTGCATCAAATTCATGGTCTTTTCTGTCCAGTTTGCGCCCTCAGGAGTATTGTCAAACAAACTTTCGTCATAACTCATTGCCGGTACAGAAACATCGTTGTGTTTCTCTGCGCCGTTGGTGTTTAAGAAATCTCTGCTGATGTCGCAGATGGTCTTTCCTCTCCAATGCATGGTCAGGCGGTTGGTATCTGTTACCGTAGCAACAATCACTGCTTCCAGATTCTCTTTGTCTGCCTCTTGGATAAAGGTTTCTGCATCCTTCGCACGAACCACCACTGCCATACGCTCCTGAGATTCAGAGATTGCAAGTTCGGTACCGTCAAGACCTTCGTACTTTTTGGGTACTTTGTCAAGGTCGATGGTAAGACCGTCGGCCAATTCACCAATGGCAACCGATACACCGCCGGCACCAAAGTCGTTACAACGGCGAATCAGCGTAGTAACTTCTTTCTTTCTGAACAGGCGCTGGAGTTTACGCTCTACCGGAGCATTACCCTTTTGCACCTCTGCGCCGCAACTTTCCAGAGAACTATCGTCATGGGCTTTGGAAGAACCGGTAGCACCGCCGCAACCGTCACGTCCGGTCATACCGCCAAGCAGAATGACTACATCACCTGCCTCGGGAACTTCACGAATGACATTTTCTTTCGGCGCTGCTGCGATAACCGCACCGATTTCCATACGCTTTGCAACATAACCCTCGTCATAAATCTCGGAAACCTGACCGGTGGCAAGGCCAATCTGGTTACCGTAGGAACTGTAACCCTGTGCTGCACCAACGGTAATCTTACGCTGCGGGAGTTTACCTTTCATGGTATCTTTTAAAGTTGTTCTGGGGTCGCCGGAACCGGTGACACGCATTGCCTGATACACATAAGAACGGCCTGACAGCGGGTCCCGAATCGCACCGCCAAGACAGGTTGCCGCACCACCAAAGGGTTCGATTTCCGTCGGGTGGTTGTGGGTTTCGTTTTTAAACATCACCAACCAGTCTTCTTGCGTTCCGTCTGCCATATCCACCCTAACGTTGATGCTGCAGGCATTGATTTCCTCAGATTCATCAAAGGCGGTTAATTTGCCCTGTTTCTTCAGTTCTTTCATTGCCATAGTCGCAATATCCATCAGGCAGATATTCTTTTGTCTGTCGCCATAGACATACGCACGGGACTTTAAATATTCCTCATACACATTCTTGACCAGTTTGTCCTGAATATCCACATTGTCCAAGATGGTGGAGAATGTAGTATGCCGGCAATGGTCAGACCAATAGGTATCAATCATTCGAATTTCGGTAATAGTGGGGTTACGCTTTTCGGTATCCTTAAAATACGCCTGACAGAATGTGATGTCACCCAAATCCATAGCAAGACCCATGGATTTGATGATTTCTTTCAATCCTTCTTCATCTGCTTCAATAAATCCATCAAGGGTTTTTACATCTTCCGGCACGTCCAGTTTATCTGCCAATGTATCCGGCTTTTCAAAACTTGCCAGACGGGATTCCACCGGATTGACGCAATAACTTTCTGCAGCATGAAGTTCGTCCTCGGAAACATCGCCCAAGAGCACAACAATCTTAGCGGTACGTACAGTTGGTTTGTCACCGCCGGTCATAATCTGGACGCACTGCGCCGCGCTATCTGCTCTCTGGTCAAACTGACCGGGCAGGTACTCCATTGCAAAATATTTTCCTTCAGGAATCTCCAAGGTTTCCATATACAGGTTGTCCACCTGCGGTTCTGCAAATACAGTGGGCTTGGTCAGTTCCAGTTCTGCATCGGAAATGCCGTCTACATCGTAGCGGTTAATCATCCTCACGCCGGTAAGTCCCTTTAACCCCAGATTCTCTTTCAGGTCATGGTACATGGCTTTTGCCTCGATGTCAAAGCCCTTCTTTTTTTCTACAAAAAGTCGTTTGATACCCATTGTAACGCTCCATTCTATGTAAATCTATGTTTTTCATTCCGTACAGATTTTCTGTAAAAAGAAAACCCACCTTATATTTTACCTACAAAGGCGGATTTTGTCAAGAAAAACAACCGATTTTTTGTAAGAAAATCGGTTGTTTGTTTCTTTATAATATTATGGATAACACTTGGGTCAGAATCATACCCGGAATTCCCAGAACTCCGGCTATCATAGCGGTTAGCGGATTGACTGCCAGATGCCAGCCAAACACCCCAAGAATCCAGTTTGACAAAAGGATTCCCGCTCCGCCGGTAAGGCAAGATAGCCCCAGACGAAACAGCCATTTCATTGGCTTTAAAAACAATCTGCAAATTAAGTAAAGCAGAAAAATGCCAACAAGATAAAGCACCACAGAACCCATGTCCACAATCATTGTTTTTCCTCCGTTCCCGTTTTTATCATTCTATGAGAACAGAGGGACAAATATGCTTAGCAAAATTCCTCTTGTATCTCTGATTCCATCCGGCAGAACATCCGTTTTCTGCAAATGTCCCAATCTTCAATTTTTAAGGGTTTTAGGTATTCCTCAAGGGAGGTTGCCAAAAGTTCCGGTTTCAGGTTTCTCCCTCCGCCGGCATCTACCACCATGCGCAAACAGAATCCTTGTTCTGACAAACCGGTGATTTCCCACGCACGAACATAGTCTAGAATATTCACCATGGTTTCGCCTTTTTTCTTGGTTCGCTTTGCAACCAAGACCTCCGACTGACCGAAGAATGCCTGAATCTTATGTTCCGAAACTATCCCGTCACATCCGGCTTCCATTCGGTACTCTGCGGCAGTAATTTCAGCCGCTTTGTGAATCGGCTCTCCTACTGAAAGCACCTTCATATCCATCGGGAGATTTAGGTTCAGTTTTTCCATAATCTCGGCATCGGTAACAATGTCCTCAAAATGAATATCCACCGTTTCACACTCACTGGTGACCCCAATGGGCAAAGGCAGAGAAAATGTCATCTTCTGGTGCGGGTTAAACCCTTGGGAATACACCACCGGAAGTCCGCTCCGCTGAATGGCACGGGTGAAACACCGTAATAAATCCAGATGGGAAATATATTTACCCATACCGGTTTTTGAAAAGGTTACTCTGCGCTTACTCAAAGCAAACACCTCCTCCAAACTGTGCCGCACCGCAATGCATGCAGGATTCTCTGCATGAGGGTGTGGTAACTTCCTGATAGGCATGTTCATGCTCTTCGATTAAGAATTGTTTGCTGACGCCGATATCTGCATAATCCCAAGGCAGAATCTCATCATGTTCCATTTTGCGATGGGCATAAAAGGACGGGTCGATATCGTGAATCCGAAAGGCTTCCATCCACTTGTCATAATCAAAGAAATCCGTCCAGCCATCAAACTTACAACCCAAACTTTGGGCAGTAATCAGTACTTCCCCAAGACGGCGGTCACCCTTTGCAAACACTTCTTCCAGGAAACTGACATCACTGTTATGCCAGTTATAGACAATTTTCTTATTAGTGATAGAGTCTTTGAGCAGTTTTGCCTTTGCCTCCATATCAGAAATCTTGTTTTGCGGTTCCCACTGAAACGGCGTAAAGGGTTTTGGTACAAAGAACGAGGTGCTGACAGTGACCGAAACACTTCTACCCTTTCTCTCCTCTTTGGGGATTTCATAAAAGGCGTCAATCACCTTTTGCGCCAGTTCTCCAATGCCAAGCACATCTTCCTCGGTTTCGGTAGGAAGACCCAGCATGAAATAGAGTTTGATGCGGTTATATCCTCCGCTGAACGCAATTTTGGCAGTGCGAATCAAATCTTCTTCCAGCACATTCTTGTTAATCACATCACGAAGCCGTTGCGTACCCGCCTCAGGCGCAAAGGTAAGACCGCTCTTTTTGACCTTTTGCACCTTTTCCATCAACTCCATGGAGAAGTTGTCCACCCGAAGGGACGGCAAAGACAGATTGATTTTTTTATCCACCGTCATGCAGAGCAAGCCATCGGTTAGTTCAAAGAGTTTGGTATAATCGCTGGTGCTGAGCGAGGACAGGGACATTTCCTCATACCCTGTTGCTTTGATCGCACCTTCTGCCACGCCAAGCAAACGCTCAACAGAGCGTTCTCTAACCGGACGGTAAATATATCCCGCCTGACAGAACCGGCAACCGCGGATGCATCCCCGAAACAGTTCTAACATGATGCGGTCATGTACAATTTCCGTAAAAGGAACAATCAGTTTTTCAGGGATAAAGGTATTGTCCATATCCTTGATAATCCGCTTTTTCACCTTGTTGGGAACACCTGCACGGTTAGGAATAAAAGATTGAATGGTGTTATCTTCGTTGTAGGTTACATCATAAAATGAGGGGACATAGATGCCCTGAATCTTAGCGATTTCTTCCAGATATTTTTCTCTTGGTGCACCGCTTTCCTTCCACGCCTTGTAGACATCCATCAACTCGCTGTTGACCTCTTCTCCCTCTCCCAGCACAAAGAAGTCCATAATATCTGCCAAGGGTTCTGCATGATAAGCACAAGGACCTCCGCAACAAATAAATGCATCATCCTTGGTTCGGTCCTTGGAACGCAAAGGAATCCCCGCCAAATCCAGCATGTTGACAATGTTGGAATAACTCATCTCATATTGCAAGGTAAAGGCAACCATATCAAAGTCACGAACCGGCTTGGCACTCTCCATAGAAAGGAGGGGAATTTCTTCCTTGCGCATCTCCTGTTCCATATCATCCCAAGGTGCAAACACCCGTTCGCAAACAGTATCCTCACGCTCATTGAGCATGTGATACAGAATCTTCATTCCAAGATGGGACATGCCCACTTCATACACATCCGGAAAGCAGAACGCCACCGACATCATATCTTTTGTCCATGTTTTATGGACGCTGTTAAATTCATTTCCAATATAGCGCGCAGGTTTTTGCACACGCTTTAAACATTGTTCCAGTTTTGCCTGATACATAGTTTGCCTCCATGGTTTTTAATCACTTTATCATGATACAATATTTTTTAAAAAGTTGCAAGCATATTTGGAAACTTTGTCCCATAAACTGTGAATAACAAAGAGGTGATACCATGCCGGAAACTTATCAAGCCAGCAAAAAATCCAAACAGCCAACTGTTTCAAGTAGCATTTTGTCAAAATTGGGACGGCTTTTTCTCAAACAAACTGCCGCCTCTCTCGTTTGTATGCTCTGCGTCCTTGGCATGCATCATGCCCCGTCCAAAC
>JAZQFW010000015.1:0-38034 GCA_045539735.1 Ructibacterium sp.
TATTGTTGATGGCTCTGTTGAGGGCACAAAAAAAAGACCCCGAACAGGCTTATCAAATAAGCCCATACAAGGTCTTTCTATATTCTGTTTCAGGATAATGTCGTTTGCCTGTTAGAGGCTAAAGTTGTTTGCCCCATGACATATAGTAAAACCTTGTAGGTCAATTATATGCTTAAGACTACTAAAGCGCAAGGCCCATTTTTACTTTTTATCACTCGCTACAGAACGTCTGTGAACGAAAATTTCTAACGCCGGGGCATTGTGAGAATGCTAGGTTGTTGGCTACACGAACGGAAGCCTATACTTTAAATTACAGTCACGCTCCTATCGTTTTAGCCTTATCTATACTATATAAAAAGAGAGCAATTGACTGGTTATCAATTTACTCAATAAGCCATAGATAAACAGCCTTATCACTTTGTTGTTTATATGTAAATGTGCTTTTATTTGTTACATAAGCAAAGGAGTTACAGGCATAAGTGAAGGACTATTAGGTGGCTAAGTTATATGCCTCTTATCGGCTTGTTAAAAGCCCTGCTGTTGTTAAGCCCCTTATTATAGGTTTATGTGACAAAAGCCCATAATCTGTTCCAGGCTACTTTTTGTTAGTTATATTACACCACCTATTTCTCGTCTTGTTAATAAGCAAAGCGTCCCAAAACGAGCAGGAGCCGTTTTGGATCTCGCTTCGCGAGACCAAACGGCTCCTTTATGTTTCATCACTAATCCAATGAACTCTCTATTGTTTTTTAGATAAAATTGTTTGCCCCATTGATGCTAAATTCGTTTGCCTGCTGACATATAGTAAACTTTGTCGGTCAATTATACGTCTACAATGTCTGTCGTGGATGGCCAATATTTAGAATTTCAACCACAGTGAAATTTTATTTAATATGTGTTTCTAATATCCGACCTTCGCGGAGAAATTTCCGCTTGTACAGAAAACTTGTACTTCACAGTCGATTGAAAACTCACCTTTCGGAAAAGAGATATGCGTCTTTCCTACTTCTTCCCCACTGCTATCATACAAATAAACCCAACCACTGTTGAGATAATCTTCGCTATATCCGTTCACTCGTAACTTGATTTTGCAAATTGCTTTTTGAAAGAGGCCAATCGGAGTTGCATCTACATAATTGACCGATGTGACATCCACAAACAACAAATCTTCTCCTTTATATGTTATTGTAAAATTAGTTGGATGTTTTGCCGAACACCTATCACAATATACTACCTGGTCATACCAGTAATTCCAATTATGTCCTAGTGCAGGGTCTCCTGTTAGTCCGCAATAAACACATCTACTAGGTTCTGTACATGTTGCTGCTTTCCAGTTATGTTCGGTTTTTGCAACGCTTTTCGAATAACTATCATTACATCTTTTACATCGAAATGTAGTTTGCCCTTCTTCCGCACATGTCGCATTCTTTGTTGTCGTCTTTTCATAAGAATGTCCTAGTGCAGAAATACTCTTATTTTCGACATAATCGCATACTTTACAGGCAGACGTTTTCTTCCCTTTCTCCGTGCATGTTGCTTCCTTGGTAATCTTGTCTATATAGGAATGCGGAAGAAGTGCTATTTCCTTTTCTACTTTATCACCGCAATTTTGACACACAGAATTCTCCAAACCTTTTTTTGTACAAGTTGCCTCTTTTATGGTTTCCGCTTTATAATCGTGTCCTAGAGCCTCTATTACTTTCTCATCAAATATTTTCCCACACACTTTACATATTTGATTTTCGTATCCATTCTCAGTACATGTTACTTTCTTTGAATCTGTTTTCTTCTTTTCATGTGGACAAGCATTTCTAACACTCTTATACAATTCATCATAACCGTCTAATTCCGGATAACTTTCTAACAAACTAATTGCTTTGTTAATCTCTTTATTATCAATCGCTTTATCAATCTCACCCTTAAACAGGTTGCTTATTTCATAATATGTCTCTTGTGTCTCTTCTGGCATGTTAAGGTCTTTTAGTTCCTTCAATGCAAGAACATATTCACCTTCTTCAGCATACTTCTCAGCCCGCGCAATGGTTCTGGCTGGCTTTGTTGCAATAATTATAAATATCGTTAATGCAATTAGTCCAACGCCTAAAGCAATTAATGCAATCTTCTTATTTTTCTTTCTTTGCTCTTCTTCTAGTATCTGTCTGGCTTTTTCTTCCTCTTGAGCAATTCTGGTCTCTTCTGCAACACGTTGATTTTTTCTTTCAACAAGAGCCTCTAACGATGTTGCAATTAATTTATCTTCACCAAGCCCGCAGGAATGACAGTTCCTTTCGTTATTATGATTGATAGCACCACAGGAACATCTCCACACTTCTTCATATTTCTGATATTTGTATTGAGCAGCACTTCCGAATTCCAATTGCGCCTGTTTGCACACTTCTTTATCTTTGGATATAACCTCCGGTTCTGTCAATAACATATAATCTTCTGTTCGTCCTTTTTCCCAAACAGTCCCGTCGTCATATACCAGTTTTTGAACTGATACAGAAATTCGTCGTGTATTGTTATCCGGAAGTGCGATTGCTGTTTTGCTCCCAAAATAACTATCCCTTTTTTCTTTCAAATCTAGAAATTGATAATTTGTGACACTATCCAACTTTTTCTCAGTAATATCATAACAATCGACATTAACAAACAGCGCAACAACTTCTTTATCTAAAGTGTTTTGAAACTTAACTTGTGCTATTACTTTGTTAATTTTATTATCCTTCAGGATTGCTTGCGCACATATAACAATACCTGCTTCTCGCACATATAACTTGTTATCATCTAGGTATATTCTTTGATATCTTTCCATTGTATGTAGTTCTCCATTATAATTCAGGAAGTTCTTCTGATGCTTGTGTTGGATTGTTCGCCAATAATTCGACTATTGCATCTTGATTCTTTCTCGCAACCAAATCTGGCAAAGCCACAACATACAACCAACCTGGTAATCCCAACCAAAAACAAATTGCAAATGCATGTGCATTATCGTCATACCCTTTCAAATATGCAACTTGCTTCATATACGAAGCCACAATACCATCAATAATTAGATAAACAACTAATACTAAAAAAACTACCATCTCACAATCCTCCTATTTAAACCAATATTCTTTTGAGTCCCCTGATGTCAACGAAGGTTCTATTGTCATCATATCACCATCAATTTTCACAAATACTATTTCATTCCATTTGTTATCAACAATAATCATTCCCGGACCAATTATTGTGTAGTCAAAGGTCGAAATCGTAGAATCTAACAGCCACGATTCGAACCTATATTTAATTTCACCATCTTCTATATCTAACACCAGTTCATAATAAGAACCGCTTTCCGATTCCACTCTAGACCACTCATCCTCAAAATTCTGTACGAATGGATAATATAAGCAACCATAAATAACCAGTGCAATTACTGCCACAACTGATAGTGCCTTAATCAAACCAGAGTTGTTTACACTTTCTATCTTTTCTAGATTCTTAGGATAAATAGTCACATCATCTGTTTTGCTTTCTTGCGGTAAAATTGAAGATTCAACAATAGTGGTCGGGGAAATATCGGTTTCTTTTGTGTTTAAGACCTCAGGCAAAATGCATCCCATACATCATCCCTCTTTTCTGTTTTTCTTTCAATTCTTGTTTTCCTCTTAGAACTACTATTTCATCTGAACTCCATAATCAGAAAGAGTAATATCACAATCTAAATACTCAATATGTTCAGATAATGTTGTTAAAATATACTCGAAATCAACATAGTACTGCAATGCAACAAACTCATCAAAATCTTCGTTATCACTATTATTATAATTGATGTCTAAATATGGTGAATTATTAACATCATCAATCCATATTGTGATGCCTTTCTCCTGTGATGAAATTGCCACTTTTCCTTTTGGAACATCGCCCTCTGTATTGTCTAACGTTCCATCATATAACTTAGGATAGAACGTTCCATCTCCCTCGAAACTCATTGTGCCCAATTCCAAAAAATATGCAATGTCTATATCCTCTGTATCCATTGGCATTGCAAATATCGTACACATTGATACTGAGTCATCAATATAATATTCAAACCAAGACCGTATTGTTGTATCGTCTTTCTTGATTTGCAACAACATACCGCTTTCCGGATTCTCTATAGTATATGTATCTTCATGCTTTGTACCATTTTCCAAGATGTAATTATATAAAATCATATGGTTGCACGTTCTAATTTTCTCACTTGACTTCTTATAAGAATCCAAGTGAAGTAAGATATCCTTCGCTCCTTTATAATCTTTTGCCTCCATTAAGACCAACGCTTTTTCGTACTGACACAAAAGAATTTTTTCCTTACTATTCTTATAGTCTTTAATCTCTTCAAAGACAGAAATCGCTTCACTATATTGCTTATCTTCTATTAAGCGATTTGCTTTTCTGTATTTTGCCATGGGGCTAAACGTCAAAAACATTGTAGCAACCGCGCCTAATAAAACAAAGAGAGCAAGGCAACCCCATAATCTAAACAATTTCCCTTTCTTATTTTTAATTTCGCTTTTTTCTAATTCATTATCAACTATCTCTTCATTTTGCATTACCAATTTCCTCCAAATAATTTTTAATTATTATAACACTTTATCACTCTCTTGTTAATAGACTATTTGCCCTAAACGGAAAAGTAGTTTGGATCTCGCTATGCGAGACCAAACTACTCTACTCAACAAATCTACTATAATTAAGAATCCTTATCACGTAAAACAATTCTGCCAAATACCGAACTATCTTTAACGAAATTCTAATATCTGCTTTTCTCCATCCAAGGTGAATTCAACGGTTATCGGATAATTCGTTTTTGCTATTTCCTCTGGCATTGCAATTGCCAAATGGAAAGTGTAAGTTCCTAATGCATCAATTCTATCCCATGAATATACTGGGTCGATATTCGACGAATCCGAATAATAACAGTTATAAGAATTGTATGTATAACTAGAATTATATGTCGCCTTTACATTCGATATAATGGATTCTAAGTTTTTAGGATAATTACTAATGTTTTTAATTCTAAATACAATATCTAAATATATTTTTGTGTCATCTTGTGGACTGTAATATGTATAATATCCACTTCGGCTATCTGGATATATATTTTTCGTTATGCTTGCCCCTTTAAATGTTGCTTGTATTTCAGAACCAGTAATTACCTTTCCGTTAGTTAGCAACGCTTTTGCTCTTTCAGCGGCCTCTGCTGCTTTTTTAGCATCTTCTTTTTTGGTTTCATATTGTTCCAGCAATGATTTTAATTCTGCATTCTCGCCATCAATTTTTATTGCACCATTCACAGCAGATATTGCACCATCATAATCTCCTGCACTTGCTTTTGTTGCAGCATCACTTTTATAAGACTCAACAACTTGCTTCTCAAGAGTTTTCAATTTCTCTTGTGCCACAGAATATTGTTCATCTCGCTTAATTACCTTCGCATAATTATTATAGGCCGTAATATAATCCTTATTATTCTCTGCTTCTTTTGCTTTTTTATAAGATTCCCTTGATATTTTAAGGGACTTTATAGAGGATAATCCATCAGAATAATTTGATACCATGGATTTATTGCTATACTTAATAAGATTCTCCATTTTATCTATAGCATCATCACCGGTTATTCTACCACGCTCAAAACTTGAAATAATCTCTGAAACTTCTTTCTCTAGATAATTTCCAAACTTTTCCTTTTCTTTCTTCTGCATTTTCTTCTCTAGTAATACAAAAGAATCATACGCATTATCGTTATAATATTTCTTCGCTTTTGCTACATTTCCTGTAAAACTTCCAATACAAGCAATACAAACAACCAGCAAGCAAATTGCTATTATCGAAAGTAGCCATTGTTTCTTGTTTAACTTTACAATTTTTATCTTACTTAAATCAATGCTTTTATTTTTTATTGGATATCCACAGAACGGACATTGCTTAACCGCATCACTAATTTCTTTATTGCACTCAGGACATTGAATAAGAGCCATATTACTTACCTCCTGCATATGGAAAATCTACTTTTAACAACTCATTGGTATATGTAGAAATTATCATAGCATATCCTCCTGATGTTAACCAATAATCAACATCATATTCATTGCTATTAACAAATTGAGAGTTGAACAAAGTATACATAGCATTATTTCTAATTTTTTTAATGTACTGACCAATCTCAGACTTTTTGTTGATTTCTAATTCAGAAAAAGTAGCAGTTGGTTTCTTTAAAGTATTAAGCAAACTTCGCAATGAACTATAGGAACGTTTGCTAATGGAATCATCTACTTTTTTTAATGTATCATAATACTTTTTTGCGTCTTCGCATACCTTCTTATCATATTCTAGAATCGCTTCCTTTTCAGCGGTGTCATAAAACCAATAGTTCATTTTCTGATAACATTCGCCCACACCCTCAAAATCCAATTCAGAATAACATTGTTCGGCTTGCTTACTTAATTTTTTCAGTTGATGACCTCGAAGTTCCCAAAGTCCCCAAGCACTAAGTCCTAGACAAATCGTTACCACACAAATTATAATTATGCTTTTCTTGTACTTACTGCCTTTCGATAATTGCGTGCCACAATTAGGACACTGCTTTGCATGTTCTGAAATTTCTTGCTCACAATTAGGACATTGTATTAAACTCATAGTCACACCTCTTCACCTTTTATTTTAACGCTTTAATCCATTAAACAGATTATATTCTTTTTTTAGACTCTTGTCAATTTGACTCTTCTTGCTCGTGCTATATTAACTGCAATTCTGGAAGAAGATATGCCTTTTTGCTAAATTATCATTGACAATACAAACAGATGTGATACAATCATATGATTTATACAAATACCAAATAATATCGGAGGTGTATTATGTATCATTATGTGGAAGACAAAGTTTTCTTAGGACGTATGAAAGGACTTTGCAGCGACATTGTAAACCAACTCGTTCAACTTATCAATAGTGAAGGCGAACTGCAGGTTCGTGCCTATCTTGTAGGCAGTGGCGCAAGAAACCTCATCACACAAAACGCAGAGGAAGCGATTGACTTAGATTTCAATTTGGAAATTATGAAATGCTATGGATTTAATATCAATGATTGCGGAGGCATCAAGAATTATGTTGGCAATAGATTCGATGAAGTTCTTTCTCGAAATGGTTGGGCTGATTGCCAATACTCCTCTTCAGTATTCACAACAGAAC
The DNA here is from genome assembly GCA_045539735.1 of Ructibacterium sp. Lineage (GTDB taxonomy): Bacteria > Bacillota > Clostridia > Monoglobales > Monoglobaceae > Ructibacterium. The sequence goes on from JAZQFW010000015.1 coordinate 7,213, forward strand.
AACGTGTCTTCTCTAGGGGAAACAAAACACCTTTCAGTATTGACCTCTGTATTGTTAAGCGCAATCAAAACTATTGGGAAAGACTTGTCTGTGAAAACACCGCATTTTTTATTTCTAACAGATACTATTGGAACCAAGCACCTAATTCAAAAGGATTATCAAAAAAGGTTGAACAACTCAAGAAAGAGAATTGGTGGAAAGAAGTCCGGGACATCTACCTCGACAAGAAAAATATGTATCTGCGAAGAAACGACCAGACACACTCTTCCTTTATCATATATATAGAAACAATTAACGAGGCCTATAATAAGTACTGCCGGTAACACCGAGCGGATTGTTGTCGCAATGCAGTTGGTTGGCTCACACTAATGGTAGCCTATAACAACACAATGGGCTTTAATTCAGTCAAATTTACTTTGTATATATGTATAAGAAGGAATAAATTGACTGTGCTTTTATGTGTGATTACAGCCTTTTCACTTTGTTGATTTTGAATAAATGTGTTTCCTTATTTTTCGTAATAAGGCAAGTGGTTATAGGCAGTACGTAAGATAATCCTATCCCTCATAGCCTGACACATAGGGTAACTTCAAAGAGAACTTCGTTTTTTATAAGAGCACCTTTTTCGTATCAAGGCAAACAAGTGATAGGTGATAGTGAAGTAGTTGGCTATTGTTGTAGGCTCTATATGATTAGACTTTCCTAATAAGCATTCGACAGCCCAGTATATAGGCTTATTACAATACCCCGAGCCCTGAACATACTAATAGCCCAGATGCTGTTCTGGGCTATCTATCATTGAATGTTATTACCACCAACTATCAACTTGACTTCTTATCGCAAATAATCATCTCCGGTATCATCTGTCGACCATGCATTCGGATGTCTTCCTGTTCCTATAGTTGCTGCTACCGCTTCCGGTTCGGATATAGTATATGATGAACCATCCATATATTCTATTTCCATTTTATCTACTTTTACATACTTTGTTGTTGTGTTATAAAATGGCGCTTCCCAATATTGACCAGCCCATCCATTTGCTTCATCATTCTGAAAGCCTGACGAGACCTTAAAATACAAACTTTCTGCCGAATCACCGCTATATGCATAATAATCGTAATTACCTTTACCTTGTGGGAATGGACCCGTAGATGTTAGTTTAATAGTTGTTGCACCACCTATTTCACTTCTCAGAACATCTTTCACGCTATTATAATATTGCACATAGAAATGAATATACTTGATTTCTTTAGATGATACATTCTTCCATGTAATATAAGTATCAACGCCACCTACTGAATTCATATCTAAATCTATCCCATAGATATGTATTAAATTCTTAGCATTTTCAATCACAACATTTTTATCGACATATCCACATCTAGAACAATTTTCGGAATTAGTGTGGCCTAATGCTCCGCCTTCTTCAACACCACAAACAGTGCATTTCTTTCCAGTTGTACATGTGGCATCAGCGTACTTGTGAGCCGCCACTTCTCCTTCCGTCTGTGAGCATCTACTACAGGTTTTAGGTTTTGTACAATCTGCATCCGTCCAATCATGCCCCAATGATTCACCTTCTGTTTCATTACATTTTACACAAGTTGGCTTTTGTGTACACGTTGCCTCCGCAAAATCATGCTCACATTTATTAAGACAAAATACCAATATGATAAAAATGCCCACAACTAGCACAACAGTGGCACTAATCACCATTCCTATAAATTTCCGTTTCTTATCAACAACTTGTTCCCCTGTATTAGATTTTTCTTCTATAGCCGCACCACAATTCGGACAAAAATGTTGTCCTTTTTTTATTCTTTTTCCGCAATTGCCACAAATGACACCTTTTCTCATTTGAACATCTCTCCCAAATATATTTCTTAATATGAATCCGTTCTGTTTTCTATTATATCATCTCTTTGTCTTCTTGTTAATAACATTCTATCCAAAACGGAAGCGAGCCGTTTCGGATCGCTACGCGATTCCGAACGGCTTTGCAAATCCTTCAACATTATAATATAAATCTGCTTTTGCTTAAGAGTCAAACATTTTCCCAATTGGAAAACACTTCATGTAATGGATGTTTTTCCTTGCCTTCATATTTCTTTAACTTGCGTTTTCCTATCTTTTCAATATCTGCCTCAGAAATGTATTGTAACAGTGCACTAACACTCGTATTACAATAAGTTGAAATTTCTTCTAATGAGTACCCTGCTGAAAACATTTTATTATATACAGCAGGACAAATAATGGTTGTCGTAAACTGTTCCACATTCCTTTGATTTATATTTAAAATATTCCAACATTCCTTAAACACATCGTGAATTGTATCTGAACTCAATTTGTTTGACCCAGTTTTATTTTTATAGAGTGTTTTTGCTTTCACCTTCTTTTGTTTATACTCATTTAACATCTCTTTCAAGGCTTCAACTAATATTGATGGCATTACATATTTCTTTTCATGAAACACAAATGTACTATTTACCAAATCAATAGCATCCCATGATAAATCAAAAAATTCCTTAATAGTTCTAAGATTAAATCCATAATAAGCACACATTGTAAAAATAACAATTTTGCTCCACTTGGCTTTGCCTTTATTATTTAATAGTCCCCTTATGCAAATTTTTATATTTTCATCAGATAAAACATTGTAATCTTTTTTCTTTGTTTCATTATCGAAACAATTTTTGATATATGTTCTCAAGTTTGTAAAATCATTCCTTGAAATATACCCATAATCATTTAACACCTTATACATCATGCTAATATGCGATACCTTAGATAAAGGCATTGCACCCTCGTATGGTCTTCCTGCCGGTCTTTCTGATAATAAATAATCTACAAAATCATTTTGTCTTACATCCTCTAGTGGACGATGGATAGTTTCTGGAACACTATTATAAAAATGACCCTTTCCTATATATTCATCAAAAAAGCCATATAACGTACTTTCATATGCCACTCGACTATCACCCAAATAGCATTGGTAAGCAAAAAACTGAGCAATATCTCTAAAGAATCGCGTACTACAATTCTCAAATATATTATTCTTTTGAAGATATTTGAAATACTTAATATTTTTTGCCTTGTTTATATCTATATATAATACTACTCTATCAAATACGGCATTCTCATCTCCAGACGGCTTAGATGGTATTATCATATCATTCAATAAATAAAACTCTCTCCCGTTGGTTAAAATCCCCCATATCAAATGTTTATCATGCATATATCCTAATAATTGTTGCAAATCACTTGCATCTAAATTCTTATCCAATTTCTTAGTTTCAACAAACAGTGCCTGGTCACCATTTGGCGTAATCGGAATATAAATATCTGCCCTTCTATCATTTCCTTTTCGTCTACATAGTGGATGTTCATAATCAAAACTATCTTCATCATACCCCAACCTTGTTAGAACCCATTTTGTGACATGAAATTTTAGATTTTCCTCATTATTAGTTTTTGTCATTAGAAATTTTTCAATTTCTTTCTTTAGTTCTTTTACCATTTCTTCCCCTTTTCATTTTCAGGCTACGGCGTGTAACTGTGCCATCAATGCCTTTTTAATTTTATTTCTCATTTGTCTCTTTTTTTGTTAACAGTCTGTTGTTCCACAACGAGCACATCCGTTTTGGATCTCGCTACGCGAGACCAAACGGCCTTACAAATCTTTCAGCATCATAACATATATAAACCGCCTCTTCGGTAATTTGTATATGCGCTCAATTCACCCTAATTATCTGTTATTAACTTCTTAACCTGTTCCTTTATCTCGTTAAATATCAATCCATCTCCAGACTTTTTGGCGTTCCCTGTACCGTCTGTCCTATTACAACTGCTTCTACTCCAGCCGCACCGGCCATATTCAATATTCTTGCACATGCTAATATTGAATTCCCCGTTGTCGTTATATCATCCAACAGAAGAATCCTTTGACCTTTGATATCAAATGACTTTTTCAATTCGATTGTTCTAACGTGAGATTCAATACTCCGGTCCCCGCCTAGGCTTAATTTCTCGTGATTCGTAGTTCTCACTAGTGCTCTGGAATAATTTATCATGTGTAACTCTTTACATATAGTTCTTGCAACCATTCTAAGCGAGTCACTCCACTCTCCATGTAAATGCGACGGTACAGTTAATACCTTTGCTCCTTCATAAACGCTAATGTCATTCCCTGCTTTAAGAATCAATGCCTCCTTAATTTCGTTCGCAAATCTTTCTATCTCTGCTTCATTTCCATCTTTAAATCTTAAAATAGCCCTTGAAATTTCTCCATGTTCCTCATATCTTTTTGGATAATAATCATACAGGTAGTTGATTCCTTTTGGTGTCTTCTTGAAGTTCATAAACGTCCTCTTTTCTGTTGTTTTACAATCCCAAATCTGCCAATGTAATTTGTTGTACATTTTGTACCCTCTTTCCATTTGTATCTAGTTCATTAAGGAAAGATTGTAACTCTTCTGTATTTGATACCTTTTGTGCTCCCATAGTATGAATCATACATAAGTTGCCATCATACTTACCCTTGCTTGCATCTTCAGTATAATAACATGCAAGCCTTCTCTTTATAGCCTCTGCACTTCGTACCGTGTGCATTGTTCCACTGCTCTTACTGCATTCAATAACAAAGGTTGCATCTGATAGTGCAGCAATCAAACTATCTCTTTGAACGTATGTATATTGCGTGGCTTTTTCATTCGGTTCATATTCCGATACTAGACATCCACCTGTTCGAATGATATCCTCTGCTAACGCTTTATTTGATGCCGGCGATATTGCATTTACTCCACTCGGCAAAATCGCTATTGTAGGTTTCTTTGCTGTAACCACTAATTCATGTGCTATGCTATCGCATCCCAAAGCCAAACCACTAACAATTCGTCTTTCAGAAATCTCCAACATTTTCGAAATCAAACGCACACTCACTTGCTTACTCCATTCGGAAGGTTCCCGCGTTCCAACAACAGCAATCGTTGGTTCCTGTAATATTTTAATGTTGCCTTTACAATAAAGAATTACTGGCTTTTTATCACCCATATCCTTAAAGTTATCCGGATATTCCTTATCAAAAACTGTAACAACTTCCACATCAGCATTGTTTAAAATCCGCTCAGACTGAGACCATGCCTCTTGCTTTGCTATTTCAATATCCGATGATGAAAATTGGGGCTCATTTTTTATAACCAATTCCACACATTCATCAATCGTATTTATCTTATCTAAATAAGACACATATTTTTTGTTGATAGTGGTATTACCAATACCTTTCAAGTTTTTTAAAAATAGTAACTCTCTATATTTGTTCATACTTCTTTTTTTACCTCAATTTTCTTACTTACAGATAGCAGCAATCCTCGCTCCGCCACCTTCAACCACTACTTCTGTTATACTTTGACAACCTGTTTGCTCTAATACAGTAAACAATTCATTCCACAGAGGCTCGTTAACCCCTTTACCCTTTAGCGCCTTCTTAAAGCCCAAACATGTGGCTGTCAGTATTGTAATGTCTTTGGGCTGTGTAATACGTTTTGCACCCTCTATAAGACCATATAACGCACATTTATTTGACGATGTAATGTCATCCAACTGTGCAGAATATACTTTTTTGTATTTATGATAGATTAATGCAACACTATATGCGCCTTTCTTCTGCTCGGTATGACAACTAGGCGATACAGCCAGTATAATGGAATCTGTGTATTCATCCAATATTTGTTGCAACTCTGGAACATGTATTTTTATACTATTAAAATTCATTCGCTTTTGCCCTTCCTTAATCTTTCATCGCCATATCTTTCTAGTTATTATACCATCTCTTAAGTCCCTTGTTAATAATTTTCTATCCAAAACAAGCGAAGCCGTTTTGGATCATGCTTCGCATGACCAAACGGCTTCTATTGCTTTCTCTCTATTTTCTTGGAGTATTTATAGTAAATCTACATTCAGGATAATTTTGACATCCCATAAATGTTCCAAACCTGCCTCTTTTTTCTACCAGTTTTCCTCCACATTCAGGACATACCAGTTCTCTTGCCTTTTTATTTTCTTTATCTGAAATCACAGGCATTTCCACCTTATCCTTTCCAGCCTTATGACAGTTGTAACATACACCTAGATTCAATGAGTCTTTTCCACCATACGAAACAAAATAATTGGTAGTGGATTTCTCGCCACACACCTTGCATTGTACCCATCGGTCACCATTTCTGTCGCGAATCACTTTGTCGCAATTTACAAAATCCAATGAACTGATTTCTTTGCCGTTGTCCGTGAAACTTCTTCTCTTCTTATACTCTTCTTCAATTTCTCTTTGTATTTCTTCTCTTGTTTTTTGTGGTTTTACAGTCACCTTTGCCGGAACAGCCACTTCGCCCTTCGCTTGGTTTTTTGCTAATACTTCCTCTCGCTTGGCTTGTTCAATTTGTAACTTCTCGTTTTCTTCACTTTGAAATTTCTCAACGGCTTCCCGAACCACATCTTTAACGGCCCGATTATTATGTATTAAATCTCCATCTGCCGTGACACAATATGCATCTAGTTTGTCAGATATAACAAGCATCTCTTGCCATGTTTGATGACGATTTTGAACAAATACCCTTGTATCTAAAGTTACCTTTTCATAACCATTTTCACTGAACATACTGTCTTTTAAATCAAGGTATAATACATAGCCTTGTTTGTTCTGAATCTTTATCATAAACTCTGGATATTGCCCTGTACTGCCAGCATTATGAATATCAGTAACATATAAGGTCTTATTAACACCATTATAATCTTCAAACATATCGACTTTATCAGACTCGATATTTGCTCGTTCGTGCCAATAACACACTCCAATCTTATTGGTATAATCGAATAGGGTAAACTCAAACTTTCGTTCAGAATCACTGATTTCTTTCAATTGTACGCGAGTACCGATTCGTGCAGACGGTAACTTTAAATCCAACCACCCTTTTAACATAATCTTAGAGTTAATGGATATATCTGTTTCCTCTAATGCAATACACTTGGCTTTTCCGGTTCCTTCCTTGATTCGAAAGTGCTGCTCTCTGAGGTTTCTATCGCCAGCAACAAGGATAAGATTTGCACCACAACCACACGAACAAAACAATTGATTCTGTCGTCCTAGTTTTCTTAATGCTTCAACCTTGCCTGGTATATTGATTCTTTTCCCTTCTTGAATGGTATAAATACTCTCTATACCAATCTTTTGGCCATTACATATACAGTCTGTTCTTTGTGCCATTACTAATTCTCCTACTGCTCCATCATAACTCGTTGCACATTATTAAACACTTCAATTCCTAATATCTCTACAATGATTCCAACAGAATATTGATTGTCTCCATATATTTTATGTACATCTGAAACTGTGTACAAAAGTGCCTTATACTTTACTGTTCCGCCATCTTTAAGACGCATTGGAATCGGTATCAAGAATATGATGGCTAACAAAATACAAATAATTATCTTTTTCTTCATATAAGCCCTCTCAATCTTCCATTTCCATAAGGTTAAATTCCTTTTGCAACATAAAGTATCTTTTTCTACCTTTGCTCCGGCTATTAGACAATATCTCTTCGAACTCTTGTGAATATCGTATCTCTTTCTTTATCATCTCAACAAATACAGTTTTTTCTTTTTCTGTCGGCTCGTATCCTACAAAACTAAAGAGAAAATCAAAGTTAGTTCCGTGCCTAAATAATCTTCCTGGCAGTGGATATGATTCGCGATATCCACACATAATACCATATCGTACAAACGGAATTACGTTTTTGTGGTAACTTGCCTTGTGACTATATGTAATAGCATCATGTGTCGTAACATTATCCACTTTCGACTCAACAATGACCCTCGGGATAATCTTGCCATCTCTTTTTTCATATATCAGCATATCTGTTTCGAACAGGGTTTCGTCCTGCTCGCTTATCTCCCAATCTTCTGAGAATGACTTAACTTCAAACGCATATGGGAGTTTCCTAAATACATCCACATATATATTGTCTCCCAGGTTCTCTTTCTGCAACATTTCGCAAATACTTCTGGTCCAATCGTTTTCTTTCATAATTCGTTTCTCCTGCCCCTTACACAATTCCTTGACTTTCTAGTATTGCCATCACTATGATAATTGCCATCAGTACCGCAAACAAGCCAATACCCAATAACATCATTTGCAATTGCTGTTTATGTTTAAGTTCCGCATTCTTCCGTTTCTCTTCCTGCTTAATCTGATATCTTGTTTTTCTCGGTGGTTTTTTATCTCGTCTCTCTAACTCTTTATCAACAATCTTCTCAACATCTGCCTCGATATTAACTTCCCTTTTTTGTAAACTAAATGCAAATTTCATAGTTGCCCTCTTTCCTCTTTATTGTATTACAATATCCAGTCCTAATCACGTTCTTTTTCTATTTATTATACCATTTTTCACTCTTGTTGTTAATAGCAGCGTATCCAAAACGAGCAGAGCCGTTTTGGATCTCGCTTCGCGAGACCAAACGGCTCTGCACATAGAAAGTTAGTTTCACTGTATTCCACAATCGCTCCACTAGGCCCACAATGCTTTGAAGTGACATAAACACTATCATATAAACATAAGTTCTACATACCATTTCTCTGATTGAAATGCCTGAACCGCAAAATATTCCGATATTTCGAAAGATACTGCAATGATAATAAAGTCAATAATAAATCCTATCATTCTTTTTCAACCTTATCACTCCCAATGCAACTTCTCTTTCTTAAACGCTTTCAATGAGGCACTAAAATTTTACTTTTTTCTTCTCTTGGTGCTGTTTTGTAAGCATCAACTATATGCTTTGCCTTTTTAAACTGCAATTCTATCATTTGAGTTGCTGTATCATTAATATTATAAGGCACTAAATAAAATTTTTCTCCACCGCATTTTCGCCGGACAGTATCAACAATGTTAAATGAACTCTCCGCTAGTCTATTGTCTTTACAATACATATCATCGTAATCAAAACAAAACATTTTCCACAAATACGCTAATATTAGTGATGATAACTTATAAATATATGGCGTACGCCTATATTGCTCAATCAATTCAACTTCTGTACTCGTCAACTTCTTATACGATACTTTTTTAAAGTCAAAAGCACAATCCAATACTGCTGTTTCCAGCATACATAACGGTTGGAAATTTTCCCCATCTAAAGATAATCCCTCATATACTGTACGTCCATATTTTTCGTGACTGTGGATAAAATCTGTAACACATTCTTCCTTTTGAGATAATTTTGATTTTCTGTAACATTGTTTTCTAAACACATACGTATAATCGCCAAATATTGCCGATAAGTCATCCATGCACGCATTTTCATAAGATATTTTATAAGCACTACTTTTTTCGGAAAAAGACTCTATTGAGTTTATCGTCCATATTTGTTGCTTTCTCCAAAATATTCCAAACAAGAGTGGTTCCTTTTTCTGATTAGAATATTCCTTCAACACCTTATATTTGTATTTCTGCAACTCATATGTCTGTTTATCTCCATCGACCAGTTTTACTTCTACCAAAACACAAGAGATATTTGTTTCACTTCCTGCCTCGAACGTAATCTCATAGTCTGGAATCTGCACTGTTTCCTTGCTCTTTGCAGGAAATTGTTCTTGTCCTAAAGAAACAACAGTTTTTACCCATGGCAAAAGAGAAAACACCCTCATAAATAAATCTTCAGCAGCATAGCCCTTCTCGAATCTACCATACTGTGAGATAAGCGCTGTATCCGGAACTGTTTTCTTTAAAAGCGATAGTATCTCCTCATTACTCATAGGTGCGTCATTATCTTTCGCTGTTTTTGCAATATCATATACATTTCTTATTGCTTGTATTGAATGAGCCATAATTTCATCACTCTCCTAATAATTCAATATAGTGAAATATGATATAACCATCGTATTCTTTTGATATATCTTTCCAATTATCCTCTGTCACCTTGTTCCTCAAATTTCTTCATTGAATCTCTTAAACTCTTTACGTTGAAATTCAGTGCTTCAAATAATTCTCTCATATTAGACGACAAATCCATCGCCAGAGCCTTTTCTGTCCATATTATGGCTTCATCATAATTTCTAAGTTTCTGTTCAATATGACACAAACTGGCCATCGAAAAAACATGCTGATTCTGCGCCGCTTTCAAGTACCATTCCTTTGCCTTATCATAATCTACAGAAGTACCATAGCCACATTCATAACACTCTCCTAGATAATAATATCCCTCTGTACTTCCTGTTGTTGCCGATTTTTTCATCCACTCAAAGCATTTATCTAAATCAACTTTTACACCCTGTCCCAATCTATATATTAGACCCAGTTTATAAGCAGCATCTCCCAAACCGCCTTCATATGCTTTTTTGAACCATTTCATTGCTTCTACATAATCACATTGACCATATTCGTCTTGATAATATGCCTCTGCCAACTTATATTCGAGTTTTATGCATCCTCTCTCAGCGCCATGCTTTAAATACTCTATTGCTTTATTGAAATCTTGTTCTACATTCTTACCTAAAGTATAAAAAATGCTCATTAAATGTGCTGAATGCCAATCACCTGCATCTGCTGCCTGCGTCCACCATTTCAATGCTAATGTCGAATTCTGTTCGACTCCTGTACCTATGTAATAAAGATACGCTAGTTCGCTTTGAGCATATATATCACCTGTTTCCGCAAGGCTTTTTAATGGTTCTACATATTGCTCTATGATACTTTGTGCTTCATCAGAATTCCATGGCAGAAATTTCAACAGTCTAATGGAGGCCAGTAATCCACCTCCTTTTTCCCCTTCTCTCAACCATCTTTCCTCTTCTGATTCATCCTTACATCTTCCATTATATTCTTCACCATAATATCTAGCCAAAAAATACATTGCTCTTACATTACCTTTATCAGCCAATGTTGTAAACAATTCAAGTGCCTCCTCTAATTTATAAAACTCGAAAAGTTTTTCTGCCTCATTTTCCTTAGAGTCCATTTGGATTTCTGCGATAGGAATTAAACCATTCATCACATCAATCTTGCTATCTACAAAATAATCATATATTTCGTCTAATGATAATAAAGCATCTGTTTCCAACTTTTCTTCAAGTAGCACTTCTTCAATCAAGTCGTTTTTGTTAATTAATTTTCTTTCCAACTCCGAAGCAAAATGATACTTTTCTATTGTATGCAATACTATGTCAGCCAAGAAATTACCTCGAATAGTCCCTAATTCCAAATAAAATTGGCCGATTTCATCTACTGGAATTTCTAATATATTCGTTAGAATCTCTATTAGTGACATTTTGTCATCGGTAATAATATCCTGATTTCTTATACTCTTCTTTATGATATCTAATTTTCTCTTGTTTTCTAAAATTCCACTATCAAATTGAGATATAATTTTACAAATAGATAAAATTGAAGCACTGGCATATACGTCTTGATTAATTTCTGCCAATAACATAAATGAATTATCTATACTGTCTATTTTAGCATTTAATTTGCACACGAATGCTCCTAGCATTTTCTTTAACTGTATATGGTCAGCATAGAGTTCATTCAACTGTATACCTAAACTCATCATTACCCTTTCATCTATACAGTTTCTGTTGTACAATTCTGCAATAGCCTCAGACATATAAGCGTTTAATTTGTCATGATTTCGTTTAATTTCCTCACGCGTAACCTTATTCCTTCCTGTCACAGTTTTTATCATTCGTTTAAACCAACCTTGTGATTCCAGTGTTTCGACTTTATTATCTGTGTCATTCATAAGCGCGGTCATTCCTGCTAAGACCATATTAATGCGTCCAGATGATTGTTGTGTCAAATATTCAATATCTTCTATTGGTATCATATTCATAATCTATCCTCTCTAAATTGAATCATACAATTTTTCTAACTCATTATTTATTTTCATACTCTTCTCTTTATAACCTTGATGGTTTTCAATTTGCTGTTTCATACCACAAACAAAATCTCCATACTGTTCTGCCGCACATGCCATGTTACTAATCAAATCATCATATAATTTTTCTAGACTTTGATAATATCTACTTTCCGACAAAATCCGTCGATATTCACCTCTACCAAAACATGGTGCAATCACCTTATTAACTACATTACTAACGACAATAGCAACTGGTATTGTAAGCCAATCTGATAACCCCATTTCTGTAATCTTAGCCGAAACAGGAATCATAATTCCTGCAGTTGCGCCTGCTGTTGCTCCTGCCTCACCCCCTGCCATAAGAATATCTTTTATATATTCCTCATCCGTCAATCTTCCTTGCTTCCATTCCTTGTACGAGACTAACGTTTCACTTCCCATGCCAATAACACACCCAATCAACCCGGCTCTTGCCATCGTACCTGTTACATTGTTTATGTCATAAGATGTGTATAACTTTCCATCTTTTATTTGTTCCATTCTATCATGGGTGGCCCGTTTTATTTCTTGTATATTTTGAAACTCATCAATGCTATCATATCCATTTTTTTTAACTATTGCCACTTTCTCAGAATTTGTTACCACCGTCATGTCTTTTGGTGTGTTTTTAAGATTTGGATTTGTTTTTCCGGTATATGCTTTCATTTGATATTCTCTACTGTTTCCAGAGATTAAATCTAGTTCAGTAACATCGCTTGCCGCTCTTGTAGCGACATCACCTGCATCATACGACCTGAAAATATTAGTAATATCTCGTCTTTGTACTTGCATCCAATCCCATTCATATCCCTTGCCTTGAAGTTGCTTTAGTACCCACTCTTCCTTTCCTGTACCACTGGCTATATATTTTTGCGCCGCCTCACTTGATGCAAAAATTCCTGAATTACTATAATTTCTTTCCATCCATTTCCAAAATTCCACCTTATCAGCCAAGGCATTACTACCTTGAGCCGCAATAGTCGCTGAAACCAATTGTTCGGCTTTATTTTGAGCAACAAGTTGGCTTGTGTCCTTAAACATTGTCAACAACTCATCAACAGCAACATTTTGCAATTGTTTTTTTTCATCTATCATAGCATTGCCTCCAATCAAGTATTCTCATTGTATAACCATATCTCCATTTTCCTTAATCAAGAAAAACTGGATTCCCATCTTCTTTATCTGCTCCAATTGTGACTATTTCTTTACGATGAGAAACTTTTCTCTAAATATGGCACAATCACAACTGATATAACATATTGTCTTTTATATTATTGTTCATTATAGCATCTTTTTCGTATCTTGTTAATATGCCACCGTTCCAAAACGAGCAGAGCCGTTTTGGATCATGCTTCGCATGACCAAACGGCTCCACTCTCAAATGTATCTTTCCTTACATTTTAATCTCATTTGTATCTCTAATATATTCGTGAACATACGGCGAAAACAATTCTTCTGAATACACCATTGGATTCCACCATCTATGCATTTTTACTAATGACCCATCATAATTTTCGTTTTGTGCTGAAAGAACAATGTAACTAGGGTTCTTTACATAAAAGAAAAAATCATCATCTAGAATTTCAGCCACTTTTTCCAATACACCAGGATATGCCAAAACACTTACTCCAAAAAAAGCACCTTCATTCTCTAGGACGTATGTTTTGTCAATCGTATCTGGTTTGTCTCCTGACAACAAATTGTATGTTCCCGTATCGGCATCTGCTCCGGTTCTCAAAACCGCCGGCCAATCTCTAATAGAATTTGTCATAGCAATTGCGTCCAATTCTTCAGCAGTGATTCTCCATCGTTTTAACAGGTCATTATCTATCGTGAGCCTAAAACTAATCTCATCTATGATAATCTCCAGTTCGTATATGATGTGAAAAATGTGGAATTTTCGATACGGTATGTCTTCTCTTATATCAGGCGCAAAAATCAAATTAATGTAAACCCGGTCTTTCATTTCTTCAAAGTTGTCTTTGATGTACGATTCGAAATCAATATCTTGTTCGTTAATTCGTACTGTTTCGCTAATCCAGTCTTCAATTTCACCAACCGACCAAAAAGCATCCTCAGGTATTACTGGCTTAAATATCGGGAGTTCTTTAGGGTCCACGCGACATTGTCTTGGAATCATTTTATAACCGCACCACTCGTCATCAACAAACACATTTGCGATTGTTGCCGCTCTATACCTTGTTGGTAAAAGTTCATATGCTTTATCTACTATAAAATTACCTTTTCTTGCCCTTGTATAAAATTCTACTCTTATTATACTCATTACTTTTTTCCTCCTTCTCCTTTCATTTTTCTATGCTGAAACAGCACTCTCTAATGAGTTTCGTCCATCAACAAGTCCCTCGCTTGCACGATTTCGATAATTCCTAGCAACAATAGTGTCTGCATTAATTACCGTCCTTTTCTCTATACCATATTGTTTTATGAATTCGCTATCTGCCTCCCACTTTAAACAGGCATTCTTAAGTCTAGGAGTCTTATTACCTCTATTTATAAGCCATTGTAGGTATGACCGAATTTCTGCGACACTTAAAACTCCTTCATCTACAATTAACATTAATATCTTTTGTCGTTGTATCTCAGTCAAATTATCTAAGACATTTACGTTGTATCCCATCAGACGAAGCACTGATTCCTGCTTGAAACTGGTATAATCTATTTGTTTCTCCTGCTTTATCCAAAAATCTTGCTCCACAACCTTACACATCAAAATGCCTTTTTCTTTCAACTTTCTGTAATCCTCTTCGAGTATGAAATACCTGTCGCATTCTTTGCAATATGCTCCCGGAACCATGCAATTGTACACATCTCCACTCTGGTTCATAACTTTAATACTGCAACGAACATCAATTACCTTATGCTTCCCACTTGTACATTTAAATACCGTGACGCGTGTGATAAATTGTGTTGGTGATATCTCCCTGAATTCTGCTATGTTCTCGTGGTTGTCCCTATTTCGAATCCTTCTATTTTCATACCTATAAAGAATTCCTTCGACGTCAAGAACCTCATACTCGGTCTCATAATCTGCCACTCTGACTTTTACAACATCCCCTTTTTTCTTCCCCAGCAATGCTTTTCCCAAAGGGGACTCATCCGAAATCATGTGTTCCTGGCTATTCACTTCCGATGTGTCAACGATAGTATATTTCATTTTGCTTTTGGTTTCCCTGTCGTATAACGACACGATGCTTCCTAATACAATCTCCATCTTCTCGGAATGTATCTTATTATTTGAGTTTACACACCGAAACTTTGCACTATGTATTCGCCATTCCTTTCTTATTGCTGGGAATTGTCTTATGATTTCCAACCGTTTTAATTCTCTCAAATCGTCAATGTCTTTGTCTAATCCGAGTAGGCAACTGTATGTGTCTTGTAACGCGCCAATATTGTCTCTGAGAAACTGCTCCATCCGTGAAAGAGCCATCCAATTGACTTCTATACCTTCCAAACATTCTTTCCACATTTCCTTTAAATCACGTTTGTCTTCTAACAAACTCTTCATACTGTTTTGAATTCCTTCCATATTTTTTCTCCTTCTTTACTTTCATAATTCGTTTTAATAATGTTTTCATAACTCATTACCTCGTTAATATTTTTTGCGAGGCGGCAACCTCTCACAACACCGATGGTTCCGCCTCTAAATCCATATTCAGTTTTCCTTAATTCATTCGTGTGCCGGATATTCAGTCTGACACCCAATTACGATGCAGAGCGATACTGTTCCTCATCAACGTATGTGTATGTACCGCTTTCAATCAGGTCAATGACTTTCTTCACGAACTGGACGGATATCAAATCTCCGATTTCTTTGCCCTTCGTCTTCAGTTGACCAATCTTCTTTATTTCCAACCCTGTATCAGAAGATAACTGTTCTTCTTGGATTGGTGAATGAAAAGAGCATGTCCCCAAATCATAAAAGAGGTAGTATCTCTTTACTGGCTCCAATATGTCAATGAAGAAAACTTCGCCCATATCGTAATCGAAATATGAGCCCTCATGAATATACTTTCCTTTCCGAGCAAACTTTCTGTACTCTGGTTCATAATTGCGTATTCTTCTTTTCCTACTCGAATCCTCTTGATGAATGCACGTTGGCTGAACCAAAGTAAGTAGTTTCTCTTTCTGCTCATAATACCCGTTTTTCTTCTCCCTATAGGATGCAACGCTATGATATTTGTCACGCATATATGGTGTATATCTGTAAAAATCACGATACTCCTGTTCCTTGTCTCGGCAATTCTTTGCTCTCTTGTTAACGCTAAATAGGCAATCAACTAACATGTCTTTCGTTATAATCTTTTGTTTTAAATTATCGTTATATGATTTCGGTGTCTTCATCTGTTTCCTCCTGCATCTCATCATCTGCTGACATCCAGCACAGTCTGTATTTGCTGCCACTTTCATCAGTAACAGTAATTATTCCCTCGTCATCCGGAGCAACTTGATTATTTGTTTCAAAATGAGCCTCATCTGCTATCACAAGAATGTTGTTAGTATTGAATTGCCACACTGAAATGTACTCATCTTGTTTTATGGTCTGTAGTTCTGTTTCAGTTATCCCTGTACATCTCAACCAACTTTCTGCTACTGCTCGGCGTTTAGCCTGTCTACTGTTTTCGTGTCTTAAATCATTATTTATCATTTTTTTATTCTCCTTTTCTAATCATTTTCTTTCAGAGGATACCATTGCACCCTCTCTCATTATTCTGTTTTCCTTGTATCCACCCAGCGTTGCTGGGTGGATCATGCCTTGACACTTAGCCTCTGTCCTTTACATCTGTTGCAATATCGTTCTGGTCCGCTCCACATGCAAGAAAGAACTGCATCCATCCAATTCGCTCCAACAGACATTGACACACATCATTGTGTGTGGATTCTGCCAATTTGCGTCCCCCTATGTACAACTTGCCGTTTTTAAGTTCGAACTGCTTTGATGTAAGTTGGAAATTGCAATTGCAGATACCATCATCTCTGCCCTGTAAACTCTTTAAAATCTCAATTGAGTTCTCGTTAACATTGCTAATTGTGTCATAATCTAAATTTAATACGTTTGTTTTTCTCATATATTTTCTCCTATCCCCGGTCTTTGTACCGGATAATTTAATTGATTTATAAGTTTCCTGTTTCGAACGAGTGGCAAATACCACCCGTTCCCCAATATTTAGTTTTTACTCTTCCGGCTCGCCAAACAATTTAATATATGTGCTAACACTCATATATTCTTCTACCCACTCGCGTGCCGCATCCTCGGTAAGCGGAACAATTCCACTCCCAAAATCTCTACCATACTCTGATACGTCAGCATATTTAGTCAATGCACCACCTTCGCCTGCCAAAAAGAATTCACCCGTTTTCTTTTGGTATAATTCTTCATTAATGTAGCGAAAATCGCTTCTGCCTAATCCATTGCCCTGACTACCAATATGTTTAGCCGTTTCTGTGTTATACATTTTACCTTTAATAATTCGCTTCATATAAAAAGCCCTCCTAACAAATTTTTCTTTTCGAGGGTGACTTTGCACCCTCGTTCACGATATTAAATTGTCTATTGCATCCACCCAGTTTTACTGGGTGGATTATGCCTTTACACTAAATCAGTCTACCATTCATCCTATTCCAGAATCTCAATTAGATGTCGGACTTCATCAGTGCAAACAATTCCTTCGGAAATCCTGCAACTCGGTGGGCAATCATAGTCTCCTAGAACCAACACGTGTTCCGGACTTTCAAACGCTGTCTTTAATTTGCAAAGAACCTCCGATTCAGCACTGATATACAGAACAAAATCTGCATCCCAAATCAAGTCTTGAACATACTCGATTTCTTCTCCATTATAGTCATCCGTTTCGTAAAATTTATCTTCACGAATTGTTCCTTCCCTAGACTCCTCTGGTGAATAATATACTTTGATTTGTTGATTTAATTGTTCGATTTCTTGTTTACCTTCATGACCTCCCCATGGTCTAATGCCTAATGCACAGCCACACAATTCTACAATGCCTTTTTTTGTAGGAAGAGGTTCCGTTTTTAAAACGTTGTCTTTCCAACCTTCTTTAGACCACTTTTGAGCGATTCCATTTAATCTGATTTTTAACATCTCATTATTGCTTTTATTTGAATTTAACATATGCTTTTCCTTCTCCCAGTCTATGGCGCTGGGCGACCACTAACTAATTGACATGTTACATTTGATATTTCCATAAAAATGTGTTATTCTTCTATAAAAGAACAACTTCTCTTCCGAGAGGGTAGTGGGCATGTGTTTGGCGACGCGGCCCATTTTTGTTTGTGCGTTGTCAGAACCCTCTCTTTTCTGACAACTTTTCAAAGACTGTTTTGTGATTATACACAGTTCCTCGACTAACTTTCGCACGCTTTGCTAGAGAAGAAACCGAAATAGGAACCTTTTGCTTAATCATCAACTGCAACTCTGTCTCCAACAAGGAATCTACAGATTCATAATGCCTCTTGCGAGTTTTAAGCGCTTTCTCAATTTTTTCCACAGGCTATCCTCCTTTCTATAAATGTGTTATAATGTTGTACATGCAGTACGTTTTGCGTAGTATCCTCCCCACATTTTCAATTATAATCGACTTTGAATCTAAAAAAAATGTGACTCATGGGAGTAAATGTCGGGAAATCAAGGAGAAAACATGACCATAAAACAAAAAGTTAAACATCGCTATAAACAATATACTGATTTGACATTAGAAAATGGCTTTGAAGAAAAAGCATTAAAAGCAAGAGACAGAAAGAGAATTAAAGAAGGAACTGAACGATTCCCCAAAGAAAGATATGCTGTAAAAAGTGAAATAATTGGCGCCAAGAAAGTCGATGGTGCTATGGAAAAAACAAAATTTGATTGGCATCCAGACGATAACATTCCCTATACAATACAACTCGATATTCCACAATACTATTTGCCCGATGGTACAAAAAAGGCAGAAGAAATAGACACTTTTGAAAAATACAGCGAATCCTTGATACAACAAATGACTGATGTTTATTTGAATGATGAATGGACCTTATTACAGTTTGAAGAGAAATTCGCCATCGGTGGAAAATTACAAAAAGATTTGTTGAGAATTATACAGGATGAAGCAGAACAAAAAGGCGAATGGACCTCATATAAGACAAGTGCTGAAAACATTTCTGTATACCGAATGCAATACTCTGGAAACACACTCATTTTTTTGGTTGATTGTGATTCCGAAAAAATTTTGGCAATATTGCGTGATGGCACTTGCGATAAAATTATTGACGTAATTGAAAATAAGGCACCCGACGTCAAGTACATATATGCTAATTACTCAGATGAATTATCACAAGTTATTCAAAGCAGACTTCCTAGCGTTATTTATTTGACAGATTTTATGCAAATACCTGCATTTATAGATGACCTTATATCTCAAAAAATCACAAGAGAATGTCGTTCGAGTTTACGGAAATACTTAAGGAAAATCGAAAAAATATTAGATACTCACAAAACATATGCAACTTTAAAAAAAGCAATGCACGAGCAAATTATTATTTTAAATGAACTCGCAAAGCAATTCCCTGAAGAACCCATTTGCAAAGCAATTGAAGAATTTTATACCGCCTATCAGAATTACCAAACTTTTGGAATAGAAAACAAATCGATGAATCAACTTTACATTGCTTATCTATACTTAAGGAAAACTGTCAAAACTATACTAGGAAGTAAAAGATATTCTACCGCAAGACTTTTCTTTCATATTTGCCGTAAAAACGATGCTTTGCTAAAAAAAGTCTGCGACATGGACGAAGAAGAAATTAAATCGTTGAAATATGGTGCAAAAGGAGGAAATTGCGAAGGAATAAAACCAACCAGAATTACAACCCAAATTTATTTAAAGTTATGGGTAGATGCCAAAGAAATTTATTCCCCTCATTTTATGTCAATCGATGATAACACCAATGGTAGGTATATTGACAAAGGCGGCATAAACATTTGGAATTTCATAGGTTTGGTGTTAGGTGATATGGGGTATGAAATCAATCCCGAAGTGTTCTTTCAATACGACATTTCCAACCTTTGTTCACAAGACGTGTATTCCGACTTGGAATTATTCAAAGGTAATGATGTTATGATTATGATAAATTCTCCCACTTTACATACACCTACAAACTCTCTGGATGCTGTCTTGGAACGTAAAGGTTCTTCTGAAACTTGGGAGACTGTCGAAACCTGGACCCAAATAGCCAATGATGAGAATGGTCTTGGTTTTACCGAGCGTAGAACTGTCGAACCAAATTTCTTTTATCGTGTAAGATGCAATCACCACAAAGGCACAAAAATATTCACTACTTGTTCAGAGGAAGTTTGGGTAGGAATGAATCGAGAGGAATTTCAAACTTTAAAAGAGTCTGGCTATTTTGACGATAAATAGCCTATAAAAATAAGCCGCATGATCTCGCTTCGCGAGACTTGCGGCTTTGCTACGTTTTAACTCTTAGTCTATTTCAATTTCCGTTCTTACACCGAACCCATCAACATCAAATTGTGTGCTGCTGGCTCTCCTTTGGCATTAAGACCACCAAACACACGATTCAAACGATAGTCTTTTCACAAACATTAGATTAATGGCACATGTTCTATTTCTAACTTGAATTTATCATAGTTTTCCACAATGTTATAATCATTTACAAGGCTCTCTTGCCTCAATGTAATCTTCATGTATGGCTCTACACTCTGGTCTTGCCAATCCTCCTCTGTTAGATATACTGTCATTTGCAATCCTGTTGGATAACCAGTTTCCTCAAACGAGAACATAATTCTTTTAAACCCATTACTCTTCACCTGCTCAATCAATTGCTCTGCAAAGGCTTCTTTATCTTCTATCTCATTTCGGTTCGCAATAATAGTTAAACTATAATCAGCATTTGAACTATTGCTCACAACACAATCTGGAATCATTGATGTGTTTTTTAAATCCGGTTCTGTCTTTTGCACACCACATCCTGACACTAATATCAATAACATCACTAGAATTGTACATAATCGTTTCATAGATACTCCTCCCACTACTATTATTACACAACTTCTTACATTAAGAATAGGCTATTACTTAGTCTCTGTAAATATATACCTCTACATTGATATTATACTTACATTTTTCAGTATGTTCAACAATCTGATTGGAAAAGATAATATACATGTACACGTTATGAAAGTAGGGAACAGATGTGATAAATTACGAACCATTATGGCGAACAATGGATGCTAAAGGCATTACAACATATACGCTTATATACAAACATGGATTAAGTTCAAGAACAATAAATAACCTTAAGCACAATAAAAGTATTACTTTGTATACATTAGAAAAACTATGCGAAATTTTAGAATGCAAGCCAAACGACATCGTCGATTTTTCGAAAGAATAGCAACCACAGAACGGTTGCTTTTTTTATTTAAAAAGGGTGATTCCAACTATCGGAATCACCCGCGACAAAGACATGCTTTGTATAATGTATGCTATAAGAATCTGTTATTTCTTGACACAGTAGAAAACATTGGGACTACTCATTTTTTAGAATCTCACATACAGCACAGCCCTGTTCTTTTGCTTGTTCTCTACACTCATCTTCTGTCTTGCCATATCCTCGTATCCGGTCCTGGTCATCAATCCAGTAATACGGACACTCTCCAAACAGTTCGAATTCCGTTTCATGGAGCAATTGTACTATCCTTTCATCTACTTTTTCTTGCATTTCTTCTGCATATGCAACAGCCGGTTTCTCTTTTTCGAAATGCATGAAGCAATCAATAATATCGTACAGAACATCACCAAACTTACTTACTTCTTCATCGGTAGAAAGAAAGATACCGAAACCATTGCTAAAAACCTCCTGTACTCTATATCCTTTTTCTTTTAATCCAACAGCAATACCCATAATGTCCGAAAAATCAAAACGTGCAGCCGGGAAGAATTCATACAAATCAGAATCGATAATTTCATAAAATCCCACTTCCGTTATTGATTCAATGTACGGTTTTGGATTTAAGAATTTCATAGAGTCTTCCGATACTACCACTCGTTTTGTAGTAGGTGATTTGCCAAACAGCAACTCATCTACGGATATATCGAATATCTCATGCAGAAGCACAAGACTATCCATTGTTGGATTTCCCTTACCACCTTCCCAATTTGCTATTGTCTGGCGTTGTACATATATCTTTTCTGCCAACTGCTCTTGTGTCATTTCGTTTTTATTTCTTAATATCTTTAAATTAGTGCCAAATCGAATTATTTCTTTTTGCATCTCATTTGCCTCCTTCAATTTCTGACCTCATTATAACATTGCCAATATCACTAGCCTAGCAAATGATTTTAACATTAAAAGCAAAGCGAGCCGTTTCGGATCGCTTACGCGATTCCGAACGGCTCTATAAACCAATTCATTCTATTCAGCCCAAAAACGGATTTCAATCCCAGCCTTACCTTGTGTCAAAGTTACACTCAAACCAGGAATAGATTCAGAGATTGTTCCTTGTGTCGGAACATTGCGTGGGTCACCATATTGCAGAATCAAAGAATTTAATTTGTTGTATAATTCTAATCCGCCATTCGGGGCCAAAGTAACCAAGCACTGTTTTGTTAATTCAGGTAACTGTTTATAAGTAGCATCTGTTTCTTCACTACCAGTTATAGTAGACCATTCTTTTACTTTGACATACATCCAAGAATTATCTGTATTCCCACTTGATATAATAATTGCACCATCAAAATAATCAATAAAAGTAGTTGTAACTTGGATATATTGACCCGCCAATCCACCTCTTAAAATCGTTGCACATTGATTAAATCTTTCCACACTTGCACTATCATAAGGTTTGTACATACCTGCATAAGGTGATTTTTCTGGTTCTTGAACATTTGATGTATCGGGCTTACTTGGAGTTGTAGTATTTGTGTTGTTACCAGTTTGATTATTGTTATTGGATGTATTATTGCTAGTCGTATTATTAACCGCTACCTTTTCAGCAGACAAATATTCAGACTTCACATATCCTATACCACCATTAAACTCAATCTTACTCCAACCGTTTTCTTCACCAATTTTCACAACTTCCTGACCTTTAGTCAAACTTCCGATTTGTGAATTAGATGTACCAGCACCACTGCGAACATTCACATTGGATTTCGCATACATAGTAGTTTTTGTAACAACTGGTTCTTTGTCATTACCTTGTGTATCCTCTGTTGCATCTGATTGGGTATCTTTCTCTGCAGTATCAGTCTTATCTTCCTCTTTGCTTTCATTATCGATATTGTTGTTTATGTCTTTATCTGTTTCTGCATCAGTTATCGTCTCAGTTTTTAGACCATGGTTTTCCTTTGTGTCTTTGCTATTTCCGGCAAAAACAACTCCCAATACTATTGCCACAACTATAATTATAACCAAAATAATGCCGATAATTATTCCCTGTTTTTTCGTTAATTTCCTCATTTGTCTGTCCTCGTCTCTTCATTCCTTTTCAAAAGCATTCTTCTTTATATAGTACCTCATATTATGAAAAAGGTATATCTTTTTCGAAACTTTTCTTTCTATCCCAAAACGGATGAAAGCCGTTTTGGATCTCGCTACGCGAGACCAAACGGCTCATCCGTGAGTTAAGTTATATTATTTTGCAAATGTATTTCTTTTCTTTGTTACAAGAATTGCTGCTAACGCTACTAAACAGATTGCCACGTAAATCATTACTGCACTGTTGTCACCTGTCTGTGGTGCTTTTGTTTCAGTTGATGGTGTTACTGGTTTTACAACCGGATTTGTATTCGTTTCTTCCTTATCTGCATAAGCCAAAGCATATGTAGAGAAACGGTCTGTCTTAAATGAAATTGTTCCATCTTCATTTACAACTGTATTCAAAACTGTAACTTCTCCATTGTGATTACGAATTACCTTGTATGTTCTTCCTTCTGCTTTCAACTCTTCTGGAATTGCAACTGTGATGGTAATCTCTTCTTCTAACTCGTTTAAGGTTCCGAGTTCTTCTTCTCCAGCCTTAAGAACAATCGCTACATCCAAGTACTGCACTTTAGCATCTTCGCCCAACTCGGCTGTTACTTTTTCTTCGATTGCTGTCTGTTCAATCTGCGCAATTTCACTCTCTGGAACTTTTACAACAACAATCTCCGCGCTTACGGTCTTACCACTATTGATTGCTTCTGTAACTTTCTCTGCTGTTTTCTCATCTACAACAGAATCTGCAACTGTTCCTGCAATAACTTGTTCAACAACACTTTGAGTTTCTTTGTCGACAGTTTCTTGTGTCTTCTCATCTTCTACAACATTAACTTTACCCACATATGCTAATGCGTATGTTGAAAAACGGTCTGTTTTAAAGGTAAGTGTTCCGTCCCTGTTTACAACTGTATCTAAAACTGTAACTTCGCCATTATGACAGCGAAGGATTTTGTAGATTCCTCCGTCTGCTTTCATCTCATCTGGAATGGCAACGGTTATTTCCATTTCTTCTACCAGTTTACCAATGGTTCCAAGTTCTTCACCTGCACATTGAATCAGAAGCGAAAGGTCAAGATAGCGCAATCTCGCATTTGCTCCCAATTCTGAACTTGCTTTGTCTTCAAGCATTGTTTTATCACTTGATGCAATTTGCTCTGCTGTCATTTCCTTTAATACAAGTTCTGCTGTTATCATTTCGCCACTGAAGAAACCATCACTAACCTTATTGATTTCTTCTGCTGACATTCTCTCTGCGCTTATTTCTTCTTCTAACCAATAATCCTGTACTAATCGAAGCACTTCTTCTTTGACAGCAGTCTCTGTTTCTTGTTTCTTCACTGCTGTGATATTGGCAACCGATTTTGACACTTCCGTTTCACGAATAGAATCTCTCGTATCAACTATCATATCATACACGCAAAACCAACCTGTTCCACCAGTCTGTTCATCGACACTTTCGCCATTTACAATGATATTTGCCTGACCATCGAATGAAATACGCTTTCCAACCATTTCTTTTGCAATAAATGTGGAAAATGTAATCCATATAGACTCTCCCGCCTCAATTCGTGGAATAATTGCCTTTGAACCACTTACTGTATACTTGTCTCCAGCCACTGCTTTGTCAAAAGAATAGTGTGGTCGTTGGTCCACAGGCCCCTCTGGAAAACAATCTTCATATCCTGCCTGAACCTCTATATTCTCAATCGCATGGTCTGCATAGTTCATCACTTTTACTTTTAACTCGAAATCTTGCTCACCTTCTGGCATTTCAATATCATCTGGTGTAAATCCAACACCTATTGCAGGCTGTAAATAATATACATCATCCCATCTTGATTTACCCATATATTTCCAATTTGGAATGGTGTATTCTCCTTCTGGAATCTTGTTGTAAGTTCCCCCTTCAATAATCACTTCTCCTTTCGTATTTCCAGTAAAGTAATTATCACCGGCTTCATATGTACCTGATTTTATAATCAGTTTTGCATTCTCTTGTACCTCAAATAGCCCCATAGTTTCTGCATCATAATATTCTTGATATTCCTCTGGCATTCCTGTGTTTTTTACCATCGAACTACCGAATCTTGATTGGATTGTCAACTCTGCGTCTGACATAACTCGGAATATTGGATACGGTTCCAATGATTCCATATTAAATACATTCAAATCGATTATAATTTTCTTACCTGTCGGAATTTCAATCGGCTCACCATCAGCCCACAAAAGGTCTTCTGTAAGAGTTACTGTTGTTCCATTTTCTGCATTATCAATTGCTTCCTGAACAACCTTAACTTTTGCATTATCGCTTCTCGCCTCTGTCGGTATTACGCACATTCCCGAAACCATAACCATTGCCAGTAATGCACACAACATTTTTTTCATTCTGTTCATCTTCTTTTACCCCTTTTCCTTATGTTGTAAAATTACTTCTATATATTAAGTGCGTGTTTTTGCAAAAAAGGTATACGTTTTTTCGAAACTTTTTCAAATATTTTTCGAAAAAGATATAATTCGTCACACTTAATACGTTTGTCCGTTACAATTTTACTCTTTTCCTCCTATAAAGTCAATGAATTTATGACGGTTTTTCGTTGCTTGTGTGTCGGTTTTCCTTATCTATGATTTTCTTTTTACTGAGAATATAATTTAGATATATACCAAAACTAAAGATATGGGAATGAAAGTTATGAACAATAATTTTGATGTGAACGCACGCATTAAACAATTGTGCGAAGAAAGAAAGATAACACTTTATGAATTAGCAAAGCGGTCGGATATTCCGTATTCGACGCTTAGTACAATGTTACACAAATCCAACCAGCCATCGCTGATAACCCTGCGAAAAATCTGTGATGGGCTTGGAATTACCTTGAGCCATTTCTTCAATGCAGAAAACGAATCTGTTTCCCTGACAGAGTCCCAGAACGAATGTCTATCGCTTTATAATCTGTTAAGCATTGAGGAGCAGAAACTGGCAATTGCTTATATGAAGGGAATGCTGCATAAATTGTGATTACAGGAGGTCGGTTGTTACCGGCCTTTTTATTATGCTTGCAGACAGGAAACAGTTAGCGAAATCAACACTGGAAACTGAAGATGCACGAGGCGGGGCATTGTGAGAAAGCAAAGTTATTGGCTACACGAAGGAAGCCTATACTTTAAATTACAATCACACTCTTGTCAATTTAGCCTTATTTATACTATATAAAGAGAGATAAATTGACCACTCTCCTATACACTTGATAAGCCATATGTAAACAGCCTAGTAACTCTGTTGCTTAATGTAAAAAGGCTTGTATTTGTTTCACAAGGCAATTACTGTATAATGCTAAATCTGTGTGTTCTGCAATCTAGTGAGTAGGTTTCCTACAATGCCCCGAACCCTGGTAAATGCTATTTACCAAATTCCAGTTCCGTCACCAAGTAAAATGTATTTAATATTTTCATTTATTTCACTCTCAGTTAACCCTTGCTTGATTAGAGGCTGAATCACTTCACGGCTCTCTCGGGTGTGAGGTAGTTCTGAAGCAAGTCTATTAGCCCTTTCCACATTTCCTGCTTTTAAATATAAGAAGCACAAGGTTGCTCTCATAGTTGATTTCTGCTTTTCATTGATTGAAATAGGTAATCCTCGTTCCATCAATTCGATAGCCTCATCATTATTTCCTTTTAACGCCAACGTACTTGCTAAACCTAAAATCATCCCTGGTTTGTTTGGATAAATCAGCAGTGCATCACGATAGGTCTTTTCCGCTGAATCAAAATCACCTTTTCTTTGGTATTCAACTGCCTTCTTATGAATATTATATCGTGTCTCTTCTGCTCGAATCGTATCCATACCAACCAACAAATCAATACTTGTTTCAAATATATTGGCTAATGCGGGCAATAGTGTAATATCTGGATAAGATTCTCCACGTTCCCATTTCGAAACACTTTGAGGGGTAATCCTTAAATACTCCGCAACATCCTCTTGCGTTAGATTCTTTGAAATCCGGTACTTCTTTAAATTCTCTGGTAAATATAACATAACAACCTCCCAATATTTGATTTTAACGTAATTATATCAATGCTTCTTACAATTTCAATAACGCAGTAGTTGTCTTGAACTCAACTTTAATCGGTCATACATCTTATTCATAGCATTTCATCCGAAACGGAAGAAAGCCGTTTCGGATCACGCTTCGCGTGACCGAACGGCTATGCGTCACTTCGCTTTTTTAAATTGTTCTCTTTTTGCATTTGATACAGAAAAAGCCGATGGAGGTCGGCTGATTCTGTTTTGAATGATTTTACAAAAGATTTACTCCCTTAACATAGAGAGTCACACATAATTTTCTCTTCCCACCTACTTTCTATAATTTATATAAATATAATGTAGTTTTACCATATGAGATAACATGGAATGATTACAGTACAATCCGTCTGCTTACATACCACTTTTTTATCTAAAATTATAGTTCGTAACAATGACCTCTTTTCCGGTTCGTTTGGTTGCATCACTATTAATGGCTCGTTTTACATCAACTGGTTCTATAAGGTAACCTGCATACAATTCATGCACCCACTCTACATTATGATTTGTCAGCATACAGTAACAACCTTTTGCATCTAATTCTCTATATAATCTCGCAAGACGTTCGTGGTCTTCTTTTTTGAACCCTTCCTTTGTGTAATCTACATATCCATTTTTACCCACTGGTACATATGGAGAATCAAAGAATATAAAATCACCCGCCTTACAATTCTTACACGCCTCTTCAAAATCCACACACAACATATGTACATCTGCCCTATTTAGATATTTTGAAATCGTATTTACATTCATTTCATCAATACTTTTTCCAGTCGATTTGTTGTTGTACGGAACATTGAATAATCCTTTCTTATTTATCCTGTACAATCCATTAAAGCAATGCTTATTTATCCAAATCATCAATGCTGCTGTTTCTGTATCTAACTCATTCTTTTCTATTTTTCCATTGTACTGTTTACGAATGTCATAGTAGAAATCCTCATCACATACCGCATTATCTAAATCATAAATTGTTTTCAGTACTTCCTCTGGATGTTCTTTTATCATCTGATAACAGTTCATCAATTGTTTGTTCGTGTCATTCACAACTGCTTGTTTCGGTTGCAAATCCAGCCACAATGCTCCTGCTCCGACAAAAGGCTCGTAATATGTATTATATGTCTTTGGTAATCTTGCTTTTAGTTCTTCTAATAATTGGCGTTTTCCGCCAGCCCATTTTAAAAAAGGTTCCATGGTGTTAATTCCTCCTATTTGTTTGCTACAAATAGGATGTAATTTCACATGGTAAGATAAAAACAAACTGATTGCGACAGGATAAACTTTGCAAAAACCCTATCAATCCAAACAATTTTCGCACCTTTTTCGTTTGTATGAATATTTAGAAGACCAATAGAAAGACAGCGAATAAAAAAGTGCAGATTACGGCGATTTGCTTCAAAAAACGCTTCAAAAACTATATGTCTGACTGTTTTTACCCAATCGAATAATAGTTTTTATAAGAGATAGGATAATATTTTCCGCTCATATTCTGTTCGTTTTCTAAAGAGAATGCAATTTTTAAAAACTTCCCCTTACAAAGAAAAAGACCGCAAGATAACTCTCGCAGTCAATTTCTTTGGCGTGATGTGGGAGGTAATTCCAGTCACACCTGAACTATAACTATAAATAAAAGAGAAAAAAATTATGCTGACAGATTAGCCAGTATAGTACATCTTCCAATCTGTCTTTCACAAAAATTACAATTATATTATGTAATAAAGGGTATGTTCATATCATGCTACTTTTCCGGATAAGTTTTCGTGTCTCCACAGTAAGTACAAACCTCTTTTTTCAGAAGAAGTCCCTTTCCATTCTCACCGGAAACTATCAAGTTTTTTCCACAATCACAAGATTTGATGTACGCGTGACCCTCCTCGACTTTCTCATAATCGCCCAAATCCCCGGCGTTTGTAATACAAGTTTCCGCCATAACATAGAAATAAGTACAAGCCCTCAGTTGTATCTCGTCATGGCACGTATAGCAGTATCCCTGGTAATATACCTCGCTGTGCCATCCACATGGTTTCGGACACATCATCCCAAGTTTCTCACTATAGCATTCACGGTGAAAATAAAGGTCTGGAATGTTGACCGCATCATGGGTCTCTGGGTCTATGGTAAACAATGGGAATCCGCAACCGTTGCAACCGAAGATATAATGCGGCTCTATCCGGTCATATTCCTCGGTCTCTACCGGCTGATACCAATGTTCGCAATTTTCCGCTTTCACTTCCGGTTCCGGTGTTGTTACAACTGGAGCACTCACCACCGGAGTCGTAACTGCTGGTGTCTCGGTCTGTACCTTCTTCTGCTCCGTCTTCTTGTTTTCCGTCTTCTGTACCTCTTCCGGTTGTGTCTGCTCTGCCGGAACAGTTTCCACAGTAGTTTCTTCTACTGCCACTTCAGTATTGTCTTCACTTGTCCCTTCGTCCTCCCCTTGGGACACCGCATCTTCTTCATCTATTATCTCTGTTTCTGCTGCTATGTCCTTCGTTTTGTCAAATGTATTTGATGTGATTTCTTCATCTAGTTTCCCACATCCCACAACCGCAATTGCAATCAACAGCATCACTGCTAATACTCTTTTCTTCATTCACTATCTCCTTCCTTTTTAAACACTTTTTTGCCTTCATTGGCTTTATTTTGATATCCAAAAGCGCATCATATTTCGCATTAAATCGAAACACAAACTCGGCTATCTCTTCCATCATTTTCTGTTCCTGGTCTTTTGTCATTTTCCAACCACCTTTCCAATGATTTGCTCGCTAGTAATTACTCCGCACCAGGTTCCACCCCACCTGTTGTCGCCCATGAGGTAGAACTCATCTGGTCCCAAAGTAAAACTCGCATCAAACTCGCCAAAATCATTCCAGCCGGGCCACTCCAAATACGGTTCGGCAATCCAATCACCATCTGCCCAAATAATCGAATATCCGATACATATATGCTCTCCGGGTAGACCTATGATTCGTTTTGTTACCCGCGTTCCATCCTCCAAAACTGCCCCAATGATATCTCCCCGTTTGATGTTTTGAGGGTCTATTTTCACTTGCAGATACATCTCTCCATCTTTCAAAGTTGGTTCCATTGATGGACCGTGCCCGCGTACTACCATCACAATACCAAGAGCCCACAAGATAATGAAAATGAGACCGGAGACAATTACGGCAATCATTATAGTCTTATAAAGCCTGTCCAGTACCTTTTTCACGTCGTCTTGCCTCCACCATTTCTTTTGCCGTCATTCCATATTTTTCTTTCCATTCCCTATCATTTTC
>JAZQFW010000016.1:0-185214 GCA_045539735.1 Ructibacterium sp.
ATTCGGTTTATTGCAATAGATGATGGCGTTGATACATACTTAAATGGTTATCAACAAATTGCAACCTTTAAGAATATGTATAATGCAATGTATCCAAGAGATATATCCGAAAAGACAAGGTCGGCATACAAAACCAAATCGGAATCAGGTTGGTTCCTTGGTGCTAAAGCACCATACGGATACCAAAAAGACCCGAATGACAAGCATCATCTTATAATCGATGAAGAGGTTGCGCATATCGTAAGACACATCTTCGACCTGGCAAAGCAAGGCTATGGAAAAAGGAAGATAACCAAAATACTTCACGAAGAAAAAATCCCCACTCCTGCCGCCTATGCAAAGGCTCAGGGAATGAATCATTACTTTGCTATGACCGCACACGATGATGAATGTTATTGGTGCGATGATACTGTGGGCGATATGCTTATAAACGAGGTTTACATAGGCAATATGGTTAACCACAGAAAAGAAAAACCTTTTAAGTCAAAGAAGTTCAGGGATGTCCCGAAGGATGAATGGATTGTGGTAGAAAACACCCATGAGCCAATAATTGATAAGCAGACCTTTGATGAAGTACAAAAACTTCTTGAAAGTCGGTCAAGAGAAACCAAAACAGGTGAAACACAAATCTTTGCAAAGATAATAAAATGTATGGATTGCAAAAAAGCCTTGGTGTTCTCCAATGCAACCAAGTCTTATGTATGCAACACATATAACCTAAAGGGTAAGAAATACTGCCCGTCCCATTACATAAGGTATGACGAGTTATATGGTGTAGTCCTTGCAGATATCTATGCAAAGACTGTGATGCTTGAAACCGACAGAGATGCACTATACAAAGCGGCACTTAAATGCAACGAGCAAAAGATTATGGCAGAAACCAAAGACAATCAACGAAAGCTTGCAAAAGCAAACAAGCGAATCGGCGAACTTGAAATCCTGATAAAAAAGACATACGAAAATTCAGTCTTAGGGCATTTACCAAGCGAGAGAATGGCATCAATCCTCTCAGGATATGAAGAAGAACAGGCAGAATTAAAAGCCGAGGCATCAAGAATTGAAAGCGAGCTTAACGAATATCACAAGTCAAAGGATAATGCAATAGACTTTGTAAATCTGATTGAAAAGTATATAGGAATCAAAGAACTCACATACGAGATTCTCCATGAGCTTATAGAAAGAATTGAGGTCGGCGAAAAGTACGAATATCAGGGCGAAACTTATCAGGATATAAATATTTATTATAAGTTTGTTGGAACGGTAGAGTTTAACAGCGAACTTAATATAGAAAAAGCAGGTTAACAGGGCACTCCCTTAAAAAGAGTAACAGTCCTCTTATCCGCACCAAAATCCCACACCGTAGGTGTGGGATTTTTCTATTGCAATCCAGAAAGGGATGTGCTATGATACTACAAGTTACTATTTATCTTTGAAAGGATGTTTCATGATGCAATCCGGTTACCGACGGCTAACGCTTGCCTGTTACAGTGCAAATTTATCCATGTCTATTGTGGGGAATCTTCCTCCCATCTTATTTCTAACCTTTCGCTCTTTGTATGGAATCTCGTATTCTCTCTTGGGACTTTTGGTAGTGATAAACTATTTTACCCAACTTTTGGTGGATTTGGTATTTTCTTTTTTCTCTTATAAATTTAACATTCCCAAAGCGGTAAAAACCGCGCCGGTTCTTACTCTGATTGGTCTTTTGCTTTATGCTCTATGGCCTTATTTTTTCCCGCAGGCGGTCTATTTAGGATTGTTTCTTGCAACGATTATTTTTTCTTCTGCCGCAGGATTGGTAGAGGTGCTAATCAGCCCAGTTATCGCTTCCATTCCCTCTGATAACCCTGACCGCGCCATGAGCCGTCTGCATTCTGTTTACGCTTGGGGGGCGGTTGCGATTGTTTTGCTCGGGACTCTTTTTCTGCTTTTATTTGGCAAAGAGCATTGGCAAATTCTTGCTCTTTTCTCTGCCTTGGTTCCGTTTGTTTCCATGCTTTTGTTTTTCCAATCCTCCATTCCGGAAATGGAAACCCCCGAACGCCTTTCCGGTGTGTTGGACCTTTTTAAAAACCGTGGCATGTGGCTCTGCGTTTTGATGATATTCCTGGGCGGTGCTGCGGAATGCACCATGGCACAATGGGCATCCGGTTATCTGGAACAAGCCATGCAAATTCCTAAAGTTCTTGGTGACATCTTCGGCGTAGCACTCTTTTCCTTGATGCTTGGTCTGGGACGGAGTTTGTATGGAAAGTTTGGAAAACAAATTTTACGCGTACTTCTGCTTGGAGCATCAGGCGCCGCCCTTTGCTACCTCATTGCCTCCCTGACCAATCTTCCACTTTTGGGTCTTTTGGCCTGTGCGCTGACCGGATTTTGCACTTCTATGCTCTGGCCGGGAAGTTTAGTTGTGGCATCTGACCGTTTTCCTACAGGAGGTCTCTTTATCTATGCGATGATGGCGGCAGGCGGCGACCTTGGCGCCTCGCTAGGTCCACAGTTGGTGGGATTGATTACGGATGCTGCAATCCAGAGTCCCACCCTTTTAACTCTGGCAGAAACACTCCATCTTCTCCCGGAGCAATTGGGGATGAAGTTGGGACTGCTCGCGGGTATGTTGTTCCCTCTAGGTGCTATTCCGCTTTTGGCATATTTTCTTAAAAACAAAAAGAGTGTCAACTGACACTCTTTTCGTTTTTATTCATGCAACATGGCATCCAGTTCCAAAATCATACAGGTCATAATCTTAATTGCCTCTAAGAATCCGTCCACGCTCATCTTTTCGTCCGGTTGATGGACACCGCCGTGTCCCTTTGGCAGTTCAATGGGAGACGCTTTATAGTAACCAACGGTTCCAATCGGTAATGCGTTCTCTAACTTCTTCGCATGGGTGCCTGCCGCAGTTTTGATGCTTTGCGCATCCTGAATCCCGGAAATGGTTCGGTAGGTCTCCTCTACCAAGCGCCTAAAAGGTGCATCCTCCGGCATGTACCTGCCCTTGGCACATCGTTTTTCCTGATACTCCCATGCCGGTTCTACCACACTTTGGATCTGTGCTCTTAACTCAGCAAAGTCATAAGACAACCCAACCCGAATATCAAAGAACATATCTAAGTTCCCGTCTTCCGTAGTCTTGATAATACCGTTTCCGCAGACTAATTTTCCAAAAATTTCATCGTCATGCACAATCCCAAAACCGGTTCCGTAAGCATCTTCTAAATAGTTAGCCGCCTCTTTTAAAATTGCTCTGTCATTGGCGCTGAGGGCATCACATTCTGCCAACATCTCAAATAACACTTTTCCCGCATTGAGGGATTCCTCTGCGTGCATCATATGGGTAGAAATTCCCTTTGCAACTATAAAAATAGCATCATTATTCTTGGTAAGAACAAAACTTTCATTTCCTTTACAAGTTGCCTCTAATTGATTCCAAAGGTTTTCTTCATAAGGAAGTTCTGCTGTAATTTCACCTAATATAATATTGCTTGCCTTACCACCGGAGATACTCTTGATGGTATCAAACTTTTTGTTGCTAACCAGTTTAAAACGTATTGTCCCTCTCTCACCACAATAACAGGGGTATTCCCCGTCTGCAACAATCGAGGCATCCGGCATCGGTTCCTGTTTGACATAGGCTTCAATATCTGCCATTCCGGTTTCCTCATTGACACCGGTGAACATCAAAAGTTGGCTCTTTAAGTCAAAGCCAAGTTCCCGTATGATTTCTGCTGCATAGATGGTTTCCAAAATTCCGGATTTATCGTCGTTACAACCTCTGCCAAATATGTATCCATCCTTAATAATCGGCTCAAAGGGGGGGCAAACCAACCATTCTCCATCCGCCGGAACCACATCACCATGGGAAAAAAGACCAATCATTTTATCCTTATTTTCCCCGTAATAGGAGATGGCATAACCGCCCTCCTGATTGATTTTTCCTTGGAATCCATGGCGTTCATACATCGCAGTGGTTTCCACAAGCATTCTTGCACACTCGTCCCCAAACGGTGCACCGGGCTTGGCTTCTCCTTGTACCGAGGGAATCCGGACAAGAGTAAGCAAATCCTCTATAATTCTTTCTTTATTTGCCTGAATGTAGGCATCGATCTGATCAAACAGTTCCTGATTGCATACGCGCATGGTATTTCCTCCTTAAAATTCGTAATCATCAAACCCAAATCCGGGTTTGTCGCTCAGAATAATCACATCGTTTTGGGTGGTAAATCCACCTGTGACACTTTCGGTTGAATCCGCAATGGCCATGAAAGAATCCAAGTCGGCATCATGAATTACATCGTTTGCCACAAAGACTGCCGCTCCCGCTGCAATACCTAGTTTGGATTCACCCATACAGCCAATCAAGCAAGGCTTATTGTACTTCTTTGCAATTTCGCAGATTTGAAGTGCCGGATAGATACCACCGCATTTCATCAACTTGATATTGATGATGTCGCACATATCATGCCTGCACGCAATTTCTGCATGATAAGGAAGTTTTACACTCTCATCCATCATGACAGGGATGTCCGAACCCTCTTTCAGACGTTTCATTCCCTCCATATTCCAATCCTTTAACGGTTGTTCTGCCTCACTGATGCCAAATTCTTTGATTTTATCAAGCATCATTGCTGCAACTTCCTCCGTATATCCTTGATTGAAGTCTACCCGCAAATCCATTTCATCACCAATGGCATCCCGAATCGCTTTAAAGTGTTCCAAATCTTCCTTATGGTCTATGCCCGCCTTGAGTTTTAGTACACGGAACCCTTTTTCTTTCCATTCCAAGGCATCTTTGACCATATTCTCCGTGCTATCAATCCCGATGGTCATATCGGTCATCAGCGTATTGGTGTTTGCTCCCAACAGTTCATGAACGCTCTTACCCTGAACCTTACCCATAATGTCATAACAAGCAATATCAATTGCCGCCTTGGCAGAGGTGTTGCGAGAGATTGTTTTATCCATGGTCTCGTGAATCAATGCAATGTCTGTCGGGTCAAGACCAATCAGTCTTTCTTTCATATATTCAATCGCGGCCATCATAGTGCCAACGGTATCCCCTGTAACCAGTGCAGAGGGAGCGCCTTCACCAAGTCCGTAAATTCCCTCATCAGTCAATACTTTTACATATACATTCCGTATGTATGATGAGGCAGAGAATGCAATCTTAAACACCTTTCTCCGCTTGAGAGACACTTGTTTGGTTTGAATATCTATAATCTTCATGGTTCTTCCTCCCATCATTTCCATCATTATACTACCACTAAATAAAAATGTAAATACCTTTTTGGTTGAAAACTACAAAAAAGACTCACAAGGTGTTGTGAGTCTTTTTATTCTTCATCAACTCTCTGGTTTTCTAGGCGTTCTTCTACCGTGATCCGATTTTTGGGAGCATGGTGGCTACGCCATGTGGCACGGCGAGTCTTCCTGTCCTCTTCCTCCGGAAGTTGTTCACTCATGGTAATCAATGCGTCCCGATATTTTTTGTTCTTTTCTCTCAAACACAGAGATACCACAGTCATCATAATGCCAAACAACACACCCAGAATGCCAAAAATTTTCCACCAGTTGTCATTTCCTGATTGATTGAATCGCAATCGCATCGTAATCAGTCCTTTCTTTTTCCTCTAGTCTACCCCAAAATGCAAGCGAATACTCACCTCACCGGTGGTTAGCATTTTTTTCTCTCCGTTTTTGTCAACCAGAATCAATTCGCCTTTGTCTCCAATGTCCTCTGCCAGATAACAACTACCTGCCTCATTCAAAACAGTGATCTCTTTGCCAAGTATCATGGAACGTTCTTTGTATTCCTTTTGCCATGTCCGATTCACAATCGCATCTTCCAATTTAGAAATGCGATTGACCAGTTCCGCTGCAAGACGGCACCGAACCTCATCACCCTCCACGGAAAGACTACCTGCAATATCGGCAAGTTCCCCATCAAAAACAGTGGAGCAGTTGAGCCCGATGCCCACAACAATGGCATCGCCCACCGCCTCGGTCAAAATGCCACAAACCTTTTTCCCATCATGATACAAATCATTGACCCATTTAATCCAAAGACAATTGCCGCAAACACTTTGGACGGCGTCAGCCACCGCAACCGATGCAGCGGCGGTTACCTGAACTGCCTCCTCCAACGGAATTGAGGGGCGAATCAACATACTGAGATAAATTCCTGTATCCTTGGGAGAATAAAAACTGCGCCCCAATCTGCCTCTGCCAGCGCTTTGGTGATTGGCAATCACCGTCGTTCCTTCAGGAACGCCCAAGAGGGCAAGGCGTTTTGCCTCTGTGTTGGTGGAGTCTATCGTATCAAAGATTTGGATACGCTCCGCCATGGTTCCGTCCTCCAAATAAGGTCGGATTGCCGCTACTGTAAATTCACTCATTTTTCTACCAACTTTACATTTTCTTCACCCAGAAGATGCACCAACTGTTCCTGTCTGCCATCTCCCAAGGAAATCCACATACTTTTGCCTGCCATCATGGTCTGCTTGGTGGTTTCATACCGAAGAATGACCGGTATCTCGCCTTCTCCACCACGAAGAATCTCTTTCACTGCCTCTTCCTCTTCGTCTTTGAAAAGCCGGAGATAGAGTTTTGCCTCGCTTTCTACCTTGGGTGATGCCTCGCTCAATAACTGAATGCTCTCAAGCCTGAGTTTTGGCGGAGCATCTTCTGCCATGTCCAGATTTCCCTCAATGGCAACAATGGCATCTTCCTTAAGAAGTGCATCAAAGCGTCTTACCAAACTGGGGAATACCAAAACTTCAATCGTTCCGCTCAAATCCTCCAGTTCCAGATACTTCATAATCTCGCCCTTTTTCGTCAGTTGGGTACGGACGCGGTTGATAATTCCCGCCAAGGTAACCTTGGAACCAATGTTGAACCGATGCTCTTCATTTTCAACAATTTCATAAATCTGTGCAGTCGCACACCGTTCTGCCTCCGCACGGTACTGGTTCATAGGATGCCCGGACACGTACATGCCGATACACTCTTTTTCCATGGCAAGAATATCTTTTTGCGCAAACTCCTCGCAATCAGGAAAGTTGTCCTCCCGCGGGGTATCGTCGCCCATAAGAGCACCAAACATATCCAACTGTCCCGGCATGACGGACTTTTGTTCTTTGACCGCATCATCCAAAACCTTCTCGTACACGCCCATCAGGACCGCACGCTTTAAGCCCATACTGTCAAAGGCACCGCAACGGATCAGGTTTTCTACCACCCGCTTATTAACCTTTCTCCCCGCCATTCTCTGGCAGAAGTCACGAAAACCGGTGAATTCACCGCCAAGTTCCCGCTCCGCAACAATCTCATCAACCACGGCACCGCCTACATTTTTGACCGCCGCCATACCAAAGCGGATTCTGTCACCATCCACCGAAAACTGGCGCCCGCTCTTGTTGATGTCCGGCGGGAGGACGGTAATACCAAGACTTTTTACTACAGCAATATACTTAGTGACCTTGTCGGAATGTTCCACAAACGAAGTCAAAAGTGCTGCAAAGAATGCCACCGGATAGTGACACTTGAGCCATGCGGTCTGGTAGGCTACTACCGCATACGCTGCCGCGTGGGACTTATTGAACGCATAGGAGGCAAAATCCATCATCTCATCGAAGATTGCCGAGGCTGTCTTTTCGTCCACACCCCGCTTGATAGCACCGTCTACCACCTGTCCGTCTTCTTCTGTGCCATAGATAAAGTTTCGGCGTTCCTGCTCCATGACATCGGCTTTCTTTTTGGACATTGCACGGCGCACCAAATCTGCTCTTCCCAAGGAATAGCCGCCAAGTTCCCGCACAATCTGCATGACCTGTTCCTGATAGACAATACAGCCGTAGGTCATATTGAGAATATGCTCAAGTTGAGGATGCTTATAACGGATTTTACTCGGGTTATTTTTATTGGCGATATACATAGGAATCGAATCCATAGGACCCGGACGGTACAGCGAAATCCCCGCAATGACATCTTCAAGGGAACTGGGTTTGAGTTCCTTCATAAACTGACGCATACCGCCGCTTTCCAACTGGAATACGCCGTCGGTATCACCATTTGCAATCATGTCATAAGTAGCCTTATCGTCAAAGGGCAGATGCTCCATGTCCAGGTCAATGCCCTGTTGTTTTTTGACATGGGCAACCGCATCCCGAATGACCGTAAGCGTACGCAGACCCAGAAAGTCCATCTTCAAAAGACCCAACCGCTCAATGGTGGTCATGGTGAATTGGGTGGTGATAATATCATCATTCTTCTGGAGCGGAACATAGTTCTGCACCGGTTCTCTTGTGATGACCACGCCGGCGGCATGGGTTGAGGTATGCCGAGGCAGACCCTCCAATTCTTTGGCAGTATCAATGAGCGTTTGAATCTGGGGACTGGAGTCGTATAATTCTTTTAGTTTATAGTTGACCTGAAGCGCCTTTTCAATGGTCATTTTAAGTTCCATGGGAATCTGCTTGGCAACTTCATCAACAACGCCATAAGGCACATTAAGTGCACGCCCGACATCACGGACGGCAAGTCGTGCCGCCATGGTGCCAAAGGTGACAATCTGGCAGACCTGTTCGGTGCCATATTTGCGATTGACATAGTCAATAACCTCACCGCGGCGTTCATAACAAAAGTCAATATCAATATCCGGCATGCTGACACGCTCCGGATTCAAAAAACGTTCAAAAATCAAACTGTAACGAATCGGGTCAATATTGGTAATATGCAGACAGTAGGAAACCACACTCCCTGCCGCACTGCCTCTGCCGGGGCCAACCATAATTTGATTCTCTCTGGCATAGCGGATAAAATCCCACACAATCAAGAAGTAGTCCACGTATCCCATGCTCTCGATGGTGCTAAGTTCATACTCAAGTCGTTTATGCACGGTCCCGTCATCATCGGGGTAGCGTTCCTGAAAGCCTTCTTCTGCAATCTGTGTTAAGTATTCATAGGAGGTCATACCCTTTGGTACATCGAATTTAGGAAGATGCAGTTTACCAAACTCAATCTCCACATTGCAACGGTCAGCAATTTTTTGTGTGTTTTCGATTGCATTCGGCAGATGGGAAAAGAGTTCCTGCATCTCTTCTTCCGATTTTAAATACAACTGGTCGGTTGACATTTTAAGACGGTCTTCATCATCGACGGTTTTTCCCATCTGGATGCACATGAGGACATCCTGATTGTTGGCATCTTCACGACGGACATAGTGCACGTCATTGGTGGCAACCATCTCGATATCCAGTTCCTTTGCCAAGGCAACCAGACCACGGTTCAGTTTCTGTTGCTCCACAATCCCATGGTCCTGTACCTCGATAAAATATCTCTCACGCCCGAAGATGTCCAAAAACTCCTGCGCACGGCGTTTGGCTTCTTCATAGTTATCCGCCAGAATCTGTTTAGAAAGCACCCCCGCCATACAGGCGCTGAGCGCAATTAATCCCTCGCTGTGCTCACGCAAGACCTCCATATCAATTCTGGGACGATAGTAGTATCCGTCCACAAAACCGATGGAAACCAGTTTCATCAAATTGTGATACCCAACCTCGTTTTCTGCAAGCAAAATCAGGTGATAACTGGAGGAGTCATATTCATGCACCTTATCAAAGCGACTCCGCGCAGCCACATAGACCTCGCAACCCAGAATCGGTTTAATCCCCCTATCCAGTGCCGCCTCATAAAATTCAATCACCCCGTACATATTGCCGTGGTCGGTGATTGCCATAGCAGTCTGCCCGAGTTCTTTGGCTCTATCAAGTAACTTTGGGATAGTTCCGGCACCGTCTAACAGGCTATACGCCGTATGAGCATGCAGATGCACAAACGCCATAGTTCTCACTCTCCTTCTATCAGTTTCATCAGTTTTTTCAGTCGGTGGTTGACCCCCGACTTGCTAAGTGGCTTTTTCAGTCGTGCCCCCAATTCGCTCAAACTCAAATCCTTATACTTTAACCGAAGCAGGGCAATCTCTTTCAGTTCCTCCGACA
This sequence comes from Ructibacterium sp., assembly GCA_045539735.1. Classification (GTDB taxonomy): domain Bacteria; phylum Bacillota; class Clostridia; order Monoglobales; family Monoglobaceae; genus Ructibacterium. The sequence continues at coordinate 9,999 of JAZQFW010000016.1, forward strand.
GGCTGTCAAGTCCTACCGTCTTTTGAATGGTTTCTATCGCCTGAATTTGAGCAACCGCCGCATTGATGGTCTTTTCCAGATTGGCAGTTTCACTGTTTGCGGCTCGGTTAAAGTCGTTCCTGATTTCTTTTTCGATTTTAATGTTAATCAGTTCCATCTGGGACTGATACGCCCCCATATACATCAAAAAATCCGAAATCGACTCGCTGTTTTTCAAATAGAGCACGCATTTGGATTTTCGCATTACTGTTTTAAAGGGAAATCCCTCTTTATTCAAAAGTTCTTTCAGTTCCTGACACAAGACCGGTGTGGGAGTCACCAATTCCAGATTGTAATTTTTTTTGGGGTCACTCACGCTCCCGCAACTTAGGAAAATTCCTCGCATGAAAGAACGGCGGCAACACTCTTTGCGAATCAAAGAGCGGTCAATCCGCCCATCCGATTCACTGTTTGCCGCAAATAACCGCTTTCCCATTGTTTCCGCCCGTTCACAACAGGGTTTTTCGCTTCGGTTTTTTTCAAGTTCTTCTTTGGTTAAACGGGAAAAAGACTTCATCCTAAAACTCTCCCACAAACTTTACTTCCGGCTCCAGTTCTACCCCGAACTGAGCCTTAACCTCATCCTGTACTTTTTGAATCAGTACTCGCACATCTTCGGCGGTGGCACCCTTATCATTCACCACAAAACCCGCATGCTTTTCAGACACACAGGCACCGCCTACCCGAACACCCATCAATCCGGAGTCCTGAATCAGTTTGCCTGCAAAATACCCCTTGGGACGCTTAAAAGTACTTCCGGCGCTGGGGAAATTGAGGGGTTGCTTGGATACCCGCCTTTCTGCTAAGTCATCCATCAAGGCACGAATCTCTTTGCCATCTCCTTGTTTCAGTTCTATCTTACAACCCAAAATCACCCAATCATGGTTTTGGGCAAAGATGCTGGTGCGATAGCCGAATTCGCACTCTGTTCCTGGAATGGTTTTCACATTGCCGTCATCGTCCAGATAGGTCACCTCTTGAATCACCTGTTCCATCTCACCGCCATAGGCGCCTGCGTTCATATAAATCGCACCGCCTAAGGTACCGGGAATGCCTGCCGCAAATTCAAGTCCCGTCAATTCTTCTTCTAAGGCAAGATTAGCAAGGCGGGAAAGTTTGATTCCACTTTGGGCAGTCAAAACTGTTCCCTCGATGGATGCCTCGGCAAATTCATTGCCCAATTTCACCACCACACCACGAATACCTTTATCACCAACCAACAGGTTAGAGCCGTTTCCCACAACCATATAAGGCGTATGACTCTTTTTCAACGCAGAAATAACCGCCCCTATCTCCGAAACGGTTTTTGGTTCTATCAATAAATCCGCCTCTCCGCCAATCCGAAAAGTGGTATGCTTGCTCATAGGTTCTTTGGAAAACACCTTAGATGCACCAACGATTTTGGTCATCGTTTCTATCATCAAGACTACCTCCTGTCTTTCCATTCCTGTAAATACCTTTCAAACCGTTCTTGATTTAAATTCATAATCTGTGATTCGGGAAAATCAATCTCTTTGAGTAGTGCCAATGCCTGATCAAAGACCCCGACCTGAAAGGGGGTATGGGCATCGGAACTCACCACAATATTGGCCCCCATCTTTTTGCAACAAAGAGCAATTTGTCTGCAGTTTTCCAGACAACCTTTGCGAATATAAAACGAATGATTGTTGATTTCAATACACTTGTGTGCTTGTTTCACTGCCTCAATGACCGGTTCATGGTCATAAGGATAACTTGGATGACCGGTATGTCCTAAAATGGTCACATAGGGGTTTTTGATGACATTCAGCCATGTCTGGGTATGTTCTTCTATACTTCTTGCAGAAAAACAAGGCCGATGGATGGATGCAATCATCATGTCCATGTCCTGTTGCAGTTCCACCGGAATATCCAGATTGCCATCGGTATCCAGCACATTCGCCTCCGCCCCCTTAAGCAGACGAATTCCGTCTACTTCCTTAGGGAGTTCATGCATGGTTTCAAAATGCCAGATATGAGCCGCATCCCCAATAGCAGGTGCGTGGTTGGTCATACAAATCATGGTAAGTCCATGTTTTTTTGCCATGGTAATATTCTCCCACACGGTGCCAAAGGCATGGTCACTCACATTGGTATGGGTATGGGTATCTACTAGTATCTTCATCAAGTCTGTCCTTTCTATTGCTCTGTCATCATACTGTTGACATGCTCGGTCAATCTGCGATTAAGTTCTTCTGCCGCATTGTAGCCGAGTTTCTTCTGGCGATTGTTCATTGCCGCAACCTCAAAGATCACTGCAAGGTTTCTGCCGGGTCTGACCGGAATGGTAAGTGAGGGAATATCCAGACCCAAAATGTTGGTGTATTCATCCACAAGACCGAGTCGGTCATATTGCTTGCCGCTTTCCCATGCCTCCAGATGAATAATCAAATCAATCTTCTCGGAATCCTTAACTGCACCCATACCAAAGATGTTTTTGACATCCACAATTCCGATGCCTCGTATCTCGATAAAATGCCGGATAATGTCCGGCGCAAACCCAACCAAAGATTTGGAGGAAACCCGCTTGATTTCCACCGCGTCATCCGCAACCAAACGGTGACCACGCTTAATCAGTTCCACCGCCGCCTCGCTTTTACCGACACCGCTATCGCCCATAATCAGAACACCCTGACCGTAGACCTCAACCAGAACGCCGTGGCGAGTAATTCTGGGCGCCAGTTCCACATTGAGGTATGCATTTAATGTGCTTGTAAAATAAGAGGTAGAATGGAGGGAACGAAGTACCGGCGTTTCGTATTTTTCTGCCAGTTTCAGCATCTCCGGTGACGCATTACCGTTACGGGTCAGTACCACTGCGGTGACCTGTTTTTCAAACAGTTTTTCCAAACTGTTGTAACGCTCTTCCGAGGTCAGGGTTGCAAGGTAGGTGTTTTCCACCATGCCAAAGACCTGAATCCGTCTTGGGTCGAAATAGTCAAAAAAACCGGTAATCTGGAGACCGGGACGGTTTAAATCCGCCACCTCTACCATGATTTCCTTATCTGGATAATACAGTTTCTCCAACTTCATCTCACCAACGACTTTGGATAACTCTACACTGAATTTGTCCATCATTGCCACCTCTTTGCTTTTTCCAACTGTTTTTCTATATTATATACTATGCAAAATAAAATTTCAACATTTCCTAAGAAAAAAAGAAGAAATGGAAAAAAGCACTTGCTAATATGGAAGTTAGGTGCTATAATATATAGGTTAAATTATCGAATTTTGCACATTGACCATAGAGAGGAGCGATTTTCGTGGCAAAAGAGTTGCCAAAAACCTATGACCCCAAACAGGTCGAGGAACGCATTTATCAAAACTGGGTGGATAAGGGTTACTTTCACGCAGAAGTGGACGAGAGCAAAAAACCCTTTACCATCGTTATTCCGCCCCCCAATGTAACCGGACAGTTGCATATGGGACATGCCTTGGATGAAACCTTTCAGGATATTCTGATTCGCGCTAAGAGAATGCAGGGCTATAACGCCCTTTGGGTTCCGGGCACGGACCATGCAGGTATTGCAACCCAGATTAAGGTTGAAGAAGATTTGCGTGTCAACGAAGGTCTGACCCGTTACGACTTGGGTCGAGAAGAATTCTTAAAGCGCGTTTGGGCGTGGAAAGAAAAATTCGGCGGCCGTATCATTAATCAGTTAAAGAAAATCGGCTGTTCCTGCGATTGGGACAGAGAACGCTTTACCATGGACGAGGGCTGCAGCAAAGCGGTTAAAGAGGTCTTTGTCAACCTTTACGAAAAGGGGTTGATTTATCAGGGCAACCGCATTATCAACTGGTGTCCCAGTTGTGCAACTGCACTTTCCGATGCCGAGGTTGAATATGCAGAACAAGACGGATTTTTCTGGCACATCAAATACCCCTTAAAGGACGGAAGCGGCTTTGTTGAAATTGCAACCACCCGTCCCGAAACTCTGCTGGGCGATACCGCCGTTGCAGTTAACCCGAACGATGAACGTTACGCTGACCTGGTTGGCAAAATGCTGATTCTGCCTTTGGTGGGCAGAGAGATTCCGGTCATTGCGGATGACTATGTTGACATGGAATTCGGTACCGGTTGCGTAAAGATTACCCCTGCGCATGACCCCAATGACTTTGAGGTTGGTTTAAGACATAACTTAGAACAAATCAAGGTACTCAATGACGATGCTACCATCAATTCCTATGGCGGTAAGTATCAGGGCATGGACCGCTATGAAGCCAGAAAAGCAATGGTTCAGGATTTGGAGGATGCAGGTCTTTTGGTTAAGGTGGTTCCTCACAGCCACAACGTTGGTCAGTGTTATCGTTGCGGAACTACGGTAGAGCCGATTACCTCCAAGCAATGGTTTGTTAAGATGGAACCGCTGGCAAAGCCTGCGGCAGATGCCGTCATCAATGGCGACACCAAGTTTGTGCCTGACCGCTTCTCCAAGACCTATCTCCATTGGATGGAAAATGTACACGATTGGTGTATCTCCCGTCAGTTATGGTGGGGTCACCGGATTCCGGCATACTACTGTCAGGATTGTGACGAAACTGTGGTTTCCAAAGAAGAAGTCACTGTTTGTCCCAAGTGCGGCGGCAAGATGAAGCAAGACGAGGACGTCCTTGACACCTGGTTCAGTTCTGCGCTCTGGCCGTTCTCTACCCTTGGCTGGCCGGACAAGACACCGGAACTGAAGTACTTCTATCCCACCGATACTCTGGTCACCGGTTATGACATTATCTTCTTCTGGGTTGCCAGAATGATGTTCTCCGGTCTGGAACATGTGGGCGAAGTTCCCTTTAAGCATGTTTATATTCACGGTCTGGTTCGTGACTCTCAGGGCAGAAAGATGAGTAAATCCTTAGGCAATGGCATTGACCCCTTGGAGATTGTAGACCAGTACGGCGCCGATGCACTGAGATTTACCTTGGCAACCGGCAACTCACCGGGTAACGATATGCGTTTCTACATTGAGCGTGTAGAGGCAAGCCGGAACTTTGCCAATAAGATTTGGAACGCATCCCGCTTTGTGATGATGAATCTTACCATTGACAAGTGTGAACTTCCCTCTATGGATAAGTTGATGCCGGAAGATAAGTGGATTCTTCACGCATACAACGAAGTCGTCAAAGAAGTCACCGAAAACCTTGACAAATACGAATTGGGTATTGCGGTTTCTAAGTTATATGACTTCATTTGGGATAGTTTCTGCGACTGGTATATTGAATTGGTAAAACCCAGATTCTTTGAAGAGGGCGAAAGCAACCTGACTGCCCAGAAGGTTTTGACCTATGTGCTGTCTAACACCTTAAAGTTGCTCCATCCCTTTATGCCTTTCATTACCGAAGAAATCTGGCAGGCTCTTCCCCACGATGGCGAAAGCATTATGATTTCTGACTTCCCCGTTTACAACGAGGATTTGAAAAATGAACAGGCTGAGGCAGAAATGCTGATGATTATGGATTCCATTAAGGGCATCCGTAACATCCGGAACGAAATGAATGTTCCGCCGTCTAAAAAGTCTACTGTTTACATTGTTACCGAAAACGCCGAGGTGTTTGCAGGCGGTAAAGCATTCTATCTTAAGTTGGCATCAGCCAGCGAGGTTCTGGTGCAGAAAGACAAGTCCGGCATTCCCGAAAACGCAGTTTCGGTTGCAGTTCCCGGCGCTGAGATTCTGCTCCCATTGGATGAATTGGTAGACAAGGAAAAGGAAATGGCGCGTTTAACCAAGGAGAAGGAACGCCTAGAGGGTGAAATCAAGCGTGTTGAGGGCAAACTCAACAACAAAGGCTTCACCGATAAGGCTCCTGCCGCTGTGGTTGAAGAAGAACGCAAAAAAGGCGAGAAGTACAAGGCAATGCTGGAAACCGTCTTAGAAAGTCTTGCAAAATTATAATGAAAAACCGATATCCTTAAATGGATATCGGTTTCTCTTTTTCTCTTAAGATATGCTTATTATTTCTTCATGCCGGGGCAGAAGCCGCGCAGTTGCGGGGTATTCTGCAATTGGTCAAGTGCTTCACCGAAACGCTGGAAATGGACAATTTCCCGCTGACGGAGGAACTTGATGACATCATTGACATCCGGGTCATCAGACACACGCAAAATGTTGTCATAAACCGCCCGTGCTTTCTGTTCTGCTGCCAAATCTTCCGTCAAATCCGCAATCGGGTCTGCTGATACTGCAATACAGTTGGCATCAAAAGGCACGCCGGTTGCATCTGCCGGATATACTCCTCTGCCGTGATTCATGAAATACTGCCCGAACGGACTATTTTCAATTTCATCGGTGGTTGCATTCTTTACCAGTTGCCGAACAATACTTCCCACGATTTCAAGGTGCGCAAGTTCTTCCGTGCCGATATCGGTTAATAAAGCCTTTGTCATTTCGTTCGGCATAGCGTAGCGTTGAGACAGGTATCTCAAACTTGCTGCAAGTTCCCCATTGGGACCACCGTATTGTGCAACGATATACTGTGCAAGTCTTGGGTTCGTACTTTTGATATTCACCGGATACTGTAACCGTTTTTGATAACTCCACATACTCTTATCCCTCCTTTACGCCTTTTCCCAAGGCCACGGGTCATCCAGCCAGTTCCAGTACTCCATATCCCTTGATGCTTCAGCCGTCAGGGGGCCGTATTTTGCCTCAAATTCCATTTTGAGTGCTTTTGCTTTCTCTGTCATACGATGAAACATTGCGATGGCATCCTTATCCTTGGGATGCGTGTCCAGATAAAGATTCCAGTCATAGGCCGCAAACGCATAGGCGTTTAACTTATTTAATAAAGCAGTTCTCTCACTCATTTTTTTCCCCTCCGTGAAAGATTTTATCGCCGGAGACCTGTTTGCCATAGACTCCGAGCGGTTTTGCAAGAATCGGGAAGATGGTTCCCTGATTCAATCCTTCTTCTGCTGAAAAGAGATTTCTCATCTCTGCAATCTGCATGGGAACATAGGCATAACCAACCATTGGCATAGCAATGGGTTGGGTTTCATGTTCAAAAGGCATGCATCATCCTTCCTTTCCTATTTTTTGCCATGAATCTATGATGGCTTTCTTTTTATCTTATGCAATTTGTCGATTTATGTGAAACTCAAAAAGCACTCCTTTTAGGAGTGCTTATCCGTTCATCATTTTGCTGATATCACGCCGGAGACGAAGAATAATCCGCTTTTCCAGCCTTGAAATATAAGATTGGGAAATCCCCATCATATCTGCCACCTCTTTTTGGGTGCGTTCCTGATGTTCCGGATTCATCCCGAACCGAAGTTGCATGATACTTCGCTCTCTTTCACTCAGGCGCTGCATTGCCTGATGCAAAAGTTCTCGGTCTACCTCTTCATCCAGTCTGCGTTGAGTGATATCCTCTTCTGTCCCTAGAATATCGGAAAGCAGTAACTCATTGCCGTCCCAATCCACATTCAGCGGTTCATCAATGGAAACCTCAATCTTTTGGCCATTGTTTTTGCGCAAATACATTAGAATCTCGTTTTCAATACAGCGAGATGCATAGGTTGCCAGTTTGATTTTTTTGTCGGTTTTAAAAGTATTGATTGCCTTAATTAATCCAATACTCCCAATTGAAATCAAATCTTCCACTCCGATGCCGGTGTTTTCAAATTTTCTGGCGATGTAAACCACCAGTCTTAAGTTTCTCTCAATCAGGGTTTGCCGCGCTTCCTGCCGGCTCTGGGGTAAATCCAGTTTTTGAAGCAGTTCTGTTTCCTCCTCCCGGCTTAGCGGAGGCGGCAAACTCTCGTTTCCTCCTATGTAGTATACCCCTTGTGCACCTTTGAACCAGGCAAGAATTTTTTGGCATAATCTGATAAATGCCACCCTTTTTTGTTTCATTATTTTCTCCTCCAATCTCTCTCACCATATCCGGATTCAATACCGCCGTATATAACCCGTCTTTTGCAAACTCACCCTCGCAAAATCCGATTGCAGGAATCCCCACAATCTGATACTTGGAATGCAAACAGGTCATGGATTCCGGATAACATGCCTGAATTACATCCTCTCCCCCTGCTGTCCGTATGGGAACCTGAAAGGGTTCCTTGAGGCACACATTGTTGATCTTCGAACGGGAAATCAGCATCATTGCATCTCCGGTTGCTGGTACAGTAAGTTCACAACCGGTATCCAAAAGAGCCGTAACCTGAAACGATGTTCCTCCAACCGTAATTACAAAGGGAAGTAAGATGCGTTCTCTTGCAAACTTTCGTACTGTAAGTTTACAAAAGCCCCAAATCAAACCATAGGCACAAATGATTCCTGCCAATAAGACCTCAATTCCTACATCCAGATACAAACTGCCATTTATCATGACCGCCCGCAAAGTCGTTCCGACCTCACTCTGCATAGAAAATGTATATACCGCACCGCCCAGCGCAATGGATGTCAACCAAAAAACTGCTGTCGTTTTAAGCCATTGATGTTTGCCCAAACACCGAATCGCAACTAAGGAAACTCCAATTCGCCCTAACATTGAAAAAAGCCATTGCATATTTGGAATTACCGCTACGGTTCCATAAACTGCCAACAAGACCGCAGCACCGGTCAACCGGAACATGGAAATGGATTGTTTGGTCACCACCAGGGCGACAAATAGTATGGTTACATCCATAAAAAAGTTTAGGGCAAACAATACGTCTGCATAAACTACGACTTCCATGTCACCCCGCCTTTCTGATATTCAGTATAGCATGTCAAAGATTAAATTTCTGTCATAATTTGGCAACATCAACCCAAAAAGAAAGACAAGATTTGACATGTTGTAATATTTCATAGTTTCTTAACAAATACTTAAGATTACTTTGGTATAATAGTCCTTGCAGATTTGATTGGACTGTGTTAAAATAAAAAAATACATATGGACTAAATGTAGAATGGAGATTATGATCATGGCAGATTGGTTGAACAAATCCGGCAAATCCTCAAACGAGGAAACGCCGGAAGATTTTATCCTGCTCCGCGAGGATGCAGAGGCACAAGAGATTCCCGATAGTGCATTTGACACCACCGACCGGTTCTCTACCAAAGAAATTCAGGAAAAATTGGAAGAAGAATCTGAGGAAACAGAGTCCTCTTCTTTCTGGAAGAAACATAAAAAATGGTGGATTGGTAGTTCAATTGCTGTGATTGTTGCGGCTTTTCTGGTTGGCCTTTTCTTTATTCTCTCGATACTGAGCAATCCGCTTAGAGACTATACACAGGTAGAGGTGGTCAAAGGCAATGTCATTGATGCCATGCCCGCCGAGGGTATCTTAGATGCCAATCGTTATGCCATCACCTCTTTGGTTTCCGGTAAAATTAAGGCATCCACCCCTCAGGTTGGCGATACCATTGCTGCCGGCGCAGTTCTTTATCAATTGGACGATACTGAGGCAAAACTTGCCGTTGAGCGTGCACAGAATCTTCTCTCCCGCTCCAAAGTGGCAGGGGTATCCACCGCAAATCCTGATCGGATTTACGCAACCGAAGCCGGAACTGTAAACACCTTGAATATCCGCTCCGGCGGCAGTGTTTCTTATGGACAAGTTGTGGCAACCATTAAGAAAGCCGACGAAACTTTGGTGGCTGTTACCTCTCCGGTTGCAGGAACCGTTTCCGGTTTGCACACCAGCGTTGGAAAGAGCGTTTCATTGAACAGTTTGATTGCAACGGTAACAAGTTCCCAAGCAAGTTCCAGCCAGCGCACCAATACCTATGACCAAAAAACCAGCGAACTGGATGTAAAAGCCGCACAGGCATATCTGGACCACTTTACCATCAAATCCCCGGTTGCGGGCGTAATTATTGAAAAAAATGCCAATGTAGGTGACAATGTTGCCATGACTGATATGGAAAAACCCATGATGGTCATTTTAGATACTTCTTCCATGAAGTTTACATTCCGCGTCAACGAATACGAAGTTAGAGACCTGGAGTCGGGCATGGATGTCATTGTCAATGCAGAATCCCTGCCCAACCAATCCTTTGCCGGCAAAGTTTCCAGAGTTTCTCCTGAGGGAATCCTTGGCGAAGACGGAAAGCCTTTGTATGAAATTGATGTCACCATTGATAAGCCGGAAGAACTTAGAACCGGCATGAAAGTGACTGCCAAAGTCATCCGTGCCTCTGCTACCAACGTGATGTATGTTCCCCATCGTGCTTTGATGGAGGCCGACGGAGAAAACGCTGTTGTTCTGGTAAAGAAAACTCCTGCCGAATTGGCAGAAGCAGACCTTGACACCGATATTCTGGATGAGGAACTTTCTTATCCCTGGATTCAGGTTCCTGAGGGTTGTAAATTAGTCAACGTTAGATACGGAGTAACCGACGGCACCAATGTAGAAATTGTATCCGGGTTAAAAACCGGTGATGTGGTTGTATATAACCCCGCATGGGAACCGATTGACCTCTCTCCGGATCACGAAGAAGATGCGGAACCGGCGACTCCGGTATCGACCGAATCTGAGGCTCCTACCGCTACCCCTGCTCCGTCTTCCGGCGCAAAACCAAAGGAGACCGCTTCCGGTCTTGCCCTATAACAACAAACAAAAACCTCTCCACATGGAGAGGTTTTTTTAACTCATTTGTTCCTTTTTAATAAGATTGCGATAGACCATAGCACAGAAGATTGCTTGCACAATCGCGGTCATCGCCCACGACACCGGATAGGAAAGGTACAGAACTTCCAGCGTTCTATGCTGCGCAAAAATCGTATAGAGCCAAACCAACCGAAATCCGCAAACACCGAACACCGATGCCAGCATGGGTATCAACGAAGTTCCCATCCCCCGTTGGGCGGCAACCAGGGTATCCATCAAGCCACAGGCAAAATACAAGGGGAGAATATAGTTAAGCCGGAGGACTCCGTAGGCAATGACTTCTTCCTCACCCGGAGTATAGAGAGATAACAGTTGCTCACCAAACAATGAGATAAAACTGCTGCAAGCAATGCCCAACAATGACACTTGCAGACATCCTGTCAGAATAATCTTTTTGAGTCTGTCCCATTTTTTTGCTCCTACATTCTGTCCAACAAAGGCAATCATCGCCTGATGAACTGCATTCATCGCAATAAAAGCAAGGTCGCCGATATTCATAGCCGATGAGTTACCCGCAACCACAATATCTCCAAAACTGTTGACCGAAGACTGAATCATGACATTGGAGAACGAAAATATCATTCCTTGTATTCCCGCAGGAATTCCAATCTTTAAAATGCGCACGAAATATGACATGTGAATTCGAATCTTACGAAAGTATAGTTTGCATACCGGACTCTTTTTGGCAAGGAACCACAGGGTAAAGATTGCCGATAGCATCTGTGAAACCGCAGTGGCAATTCCAACTCCTGCTGCGCCTAAATGAAATCCAATGACCAGAAACAGATTCAAAATCACATTCACCGCACCGGATATGGAAAGAAAAAACAAAGGATGTTTGGTATCCCCCGATGCACGCAGAATACCGGCACCGAAGTTATACAAAAGATTAAAGGGCATACCCAGAAACAGAATCTTCATATAAAGAGCGGCTTCCTCCAACACATTCTGGGGGGCATCCATCCAAATCAACATCCGTTTGGAGAGCAGAAGCCCACTAATACAAATAAACAAACCGCCTATGATTGAAACTCCGATTGCGGTATGTACTGCTTTGTGAATTCCGTCTTTATCTTTGGCACCGATGCGCTGTGCAACACAAACACTGGCACCGGAAGACAATCCCACAAACAAGGTGATAAACAGATTGGTGAGCGAACCTGTGCTTCCAACTGCCGCCAGAGATTCTTTCCCTGCAAAGCGTCCTACCACCATGACATCTGCCATATTATAGAACAGTTGCAAAAGTCCTGTCAGGATGACCGGAATGGTAAAGCGTATCATGTTTCTGCCAATGGGTCCGGATATGATTTCTGTATGTTTTTTCATAAAAATCCCCCTCACCGCTTTGTCACCCTCATTCTACACCCCTTATTCTCTTTTGTCAACGAAATTATCCCTAAAAAACTCTTGTGAATTCTATTGAATTATGGTAAAATGGAACCATCAATAAGCGAACGGACAACAGGATTGATTATATAGGAGAGGATGATTCCATTGGCAAAACAAATTCCTGAACAACATGTAGAAAGAGAGTACTTAGAAAACTTAAAAGAACTGATTACTTACGACAAAGAAGCATATGGTGAAAAAATTGCATTTCGGTTTCGCAAAGGCAACGAAATCTGCAATGTGACGTTCAGTCAATTTGCAGATGATGTTATTGCATTGGGCGAATATCTGCTCAAAAACGGCTATGGCGAGGGCAAGCGAATTGCACTACTGGGCGAAAACAGTTATCCCTGGGTGGTAACTTATTTTGCAGTCATCAACATCGGGGCAGTTCTGGTTCCCATTGACAAAGAACTTAAACCCAACGAGATTGTTCATCTGCTCAACGACAGTGAGGCAGCACTTTTGGTGTACGCTGCATCCAAAGCAAACTGCGTTGCAGAAATGAACTCTATCGGTATGGTAACCGAAAACTTCCTTTGCATGGACACAGAGTTTGATGGTGTTCTCTTAGAGGGCAGCAAACTTCTTTCAGAGGGTGCAAACGCATATCAAAATGTAGTCATTGACCGCGAGAAAATGTGTGCCATCATTTATACTTCCGGTACCACCGGCGACCCCAAAGGGGTTATGCTTTCTCATAAAAATCTGGCAAGTGATGCCTACCATGCAATGTCTTGTATGATTATTCCCGATGTCACTTGTGCGATTCTCCCCCTCAATCACACCTTTGGTGCGATGGCGAGCATTATTTGTCAGTTGTGGATGGGACATACCATCTTCATCAACAGCGGATTAAAAACCGTGCTCAAAGACATTCAGGAAGCCAAACCGGGGCATATCTCCGTTGTTCCTTTGTATGTGGAAAACTTTTATAAAAACATTTGGAAAGCGATTGACAAGCAAGGTAAAACCAAACTGGTTAAGACCATGATTGCAGTAAGCAATGCTCTGCGCAAAGTCGGTATTGACCTAAGAAAGAAACTCTTTAAGTCTATCATCGACAACTTTGGCGGTAATCTGGAAATGATTATTTCCGGCGGTGCCCCCATCTCTGATTTATACATGAAAGGCTTTGATGATTTGGGCGTGACCATTATCAACGGCTATGGCATCACTGAGTGTTCTCCGATTGTGGCACTCAACCGAAACAACAATATTCGCTATGGCACTGTCGGTAACCCTGTCCCTAACATGCAGGTCAAAATTGAAAGCCCCGACGAAGACGGCGAGGGTGAAATCTGGGTTAAGGGCGACATCGTCATGATGGGGTATTACAAGAAACCTGAAGAAACCGCCAAGGTAATGAAAGATGGTTGGTTCAACACCGGTGACATTGGTAAGTTGGAGAACAACTTCCTCTCTATCACCGGAAGAAAAAAGAACTTGATTATTCTTGGCAACGGCAAAAATGTATATCCTGAGGAAATTGAAACCTTGATTTCCTTTGTGGAAAACGTGACCGAGGTTGTTGTGTATCAGGAAAGCGAGATGATTGTGGCAGAGGTTTACACCAACGCAGAAGAAAATATTGAGGAAGTTCAGGCAAAGATTAAGGCAGACATCATGGAAGTAAACAAACAACTTGCGGCATACAAACAGGTGAAGAAAGTCAAGTTTAGAGATACTGAATTTGAAAAAACCACCACCAAAAAAATCAAGAGAGCGAAGATTCACGCATAAGTATTTCTATAGGAGGCGAGGGCTATGAAAAAACATTCTCATAAATATAAAAAGTATTCCCCCGTTACCTTTTTATTACTTACGCTTGCCGGATGCATCAACGCCTTTGGCGTCACCATGTTTCTGGCACCGGTGAATCTATACGATAGCGGAATTTCAGGGACTTCCATGCTTCTGTGGCAACTAACCCCCGAGGCATGGACCCTCTCTTTCTTTCTGCTGATGCTGAATCTCCCCATCTTCCTCTATGGTTACAAGCGCCAGGGTGCGGAATTTACCATTTACTCAGTCTACACCGTTATCATTTATTCCTTTGCGGCATATTTGATTAACTCGGTCTTCCCGGTAGATGTATCTTCCTCTTCTCCCTTTGCGGGGAATGATTTGCTCCTTTGTGCGGTCTTTGGCGGTATCATTTCCGGTATTGGCAGCGGTCTTACCATCCGGTTTGGCGGTGCCATTGACGGCATTGAAGTTCTGGCAGTGATCTTTGCCAAGAAAATTGGCATCACCGTTGGCACCTTTGTGATGCTTTATAACATTCTTTTGTATCTTACCGGCGGTATCATTTTACAAAGTTGGACTTTACCCCTATACTCCATCATTACCTATGCTCTTGCACTGAAAACCATCGACTTTATTGTCGAGGGTCTTGACAAGGCAAAGGCAGCAACCATTATTACCTCAGGTCCGGCTCCTATCAGCAAGGCACTGTCTGACACCTTTGGCTCCGGCATCACCCTGCTTTCCGCACACGGTTATTACTCTTCTCAAGAAAAAACTATGATTTATTTTGTGGTCAATCGTTTCCAGATTGCCAAAATGCGGAACATTGTTCACGACATTGACCCCGGAGCATTTATCTCAATTACCGAGGTTGCCGATGTCTTTGGAAGCGGAAACAAATAACACGAATAGAAAAAGACGATTCATGATGAATCGTCTTTTTTTGTTAGATGCAAACAATCTCATTTACTTTGCTAAGATGGTCAATTTCATAAGTAACAGGAGTGTCAGTTGTGTTTATGTTGTGGGATGGATTAAACCAACAGGTGTCAATTCCTGCAAGAAATCCGCCTTTCATATCACTGGTAAGAGAATCCCCTATGATGAGTACCTCCTTGTTATTGGTAATCCCAAGCGATTGAAAAACGTAGTCAAAAAATTTCCGATTCGGTTTCTCGGCACCGATATTCTCCGAGATAAAAATGGCATCAAAAATTTCATCAAGCCCCGAAAGGCGTAATTTCTTTTCCTGCGCAACCTTGGTGCCATTGGTAACAGCAACAAGGGTATACTTCCCCTTTTGGGAAAGAAGGATCTCCTTGGCTTGGTCAACAAACGCAACATAGTCACCAAGTGATAACTGATAGTCTTCATTAAACTTTTCTGCAATTGAGGAATCAACCTCGATTGCCTCAAAAAACTCTCGGAATCTTCCAATCAAAATCTCTGGTTTGCTAAGTTCATTGCTTTCCAGCATCCGCCAATATTTTTTATTGATTCCTGAATACAACTTCAGCATCTCATCTGTACATTCGCCAATTCCATATTTGTTGAACAAAAATCTAATTGCATACGCCTCCGATGCAAGAAAATCTAAGACTGTTCCGTCGATATCCCATAATATATATTGATACATATTCATTCCTCTATTTTTGTCTTTTCTCTATCCATCTTAAAAGACCCTGGCATCCTGACAAAACATCTTGGTATGTCCTCTCAAAATCTCCTGTATACCATGGATCAGCCACATCTTCATGCGAATCGACAAACTCCAGTAATTTATATACTTTTTTCTCTGCATCATCCCCTACAATCCGCAAGGTATTACGTACATTTGCACTATCCATACATACTAAATAATCATAAATTGCATAGTCCGATTTTTCTAAATGTACTGCGCGTTTTCCAGAGTATGCTATTCCAAGTCCGTCTAAGATTTTTGCCGTTCCGTAATGCACGGGATTTCCTATTTCTTCGTAACTGGTAGCAGCGGACGCCACATAAAAGTTATGATCAATTCCTGATTTTTCTACCATATCCTTAAAAATAAATTCCGCCATGGGACTTCGGCATATATTACCGTGGCATATAAATAAAACTCTTATCATAACAAGACTCCATAAACTATTTTTTAGCACTTTTCCTTAGAACCCACGAGAAAACTGGATTTTCTCGCATCCGATCGTATATGTAAACATCAAAATCGGCAAACTATTTTATTAAAAACTTGGCGACTTAAATCAAAACCCAACTGAACTATCTCCGTTCCTCGGATAGAATTTTATATATTTTTACACATCGCAAACAAGTGTTCCATTTTTTTCTGTTACAGGCACAAAAATAGTCCTTTCTCTGCATTCTTCTGTCGGAACATTTGGCGAATGGACAGACAAATACATCTTTCCGTCGTTATCTTTGAATATCATTCCGTGTCCGCCGTCATAGTTACCAGTTGTTTCCTTTGAAAACATTGGAGTTTCTTCTTGTGTCCATTTGCCATCTACAAATCCGTTATCGCTATGTGCAATACCTACACAATAATTCCTTTCATCATCAAAATTAGACCATATCATCAAAAGTCCACCATCTTTTGTTTCATACATAAAGCAACCGTCTGTCACACGTTGATTTGTCCATGCAGGGTCATCTGCTCTGAAAAGTTCAATCGGCTCGGAAATAAAATGCGTAAGGTCATCTGACAATTTTGCAGCGGCCATTCTGCCCACACCATCATCTGTGCAAGTCCATTCGTGAACAAATATCATCCAAGGCTGACCGTTTTTATCTACATAAAACGTTCCGTCTATCGCATCCCAGTGATCAGGAGTAGCATGACCGTTGGTTATCTCCATAAATGGTCCTTCGGGCGATGCAGATTTAAGTATGGTACAGCCTCTGTGATTTGTAAGCGACGAATAATATGTTGCAAACATATAATAGTTTCCTTTATACTTATGCACTTCGGGGGCCCATCTTTGTTTAACAGCATTTTCAGGAAGTTCGTACACAAGTTTTTCTGTCATTTTCCACTTTCCATCAAGGTTGCCGCTAGTATTTTTATAGCACACCCAAACAGTGTTGTTCCAGTCTTCACCTGCAACACCCGTACCATACACATAATATCCCTCATCTTCCACAAGCACAAACGGGTCTCTCAAACTTTCAGTATTTGTTTCAATCATTTGAATTCTCCTTTGTAGTTACATTTATACTTCAATAAAATTCTTACTCGTGTCAAGACTGGAGAAAAACTATTATCTCTCTACTTTTCGTAGCATGTCTTCCTACTTATGGTATGGCTTTATTTTATCATATGGCTTAAAGTTTTTCAAGCACTCCAAGAATAATAAAAAAGACGATTCATCACGAATCGTCTTTTTTGCTGGAGCAGGTGATGGGAATCGAACCCACAACCTCAGCTTGGGAAGCTGATGTTTTACCACTAAACTACACCTGCATAAACCCTATTGTACCACGAAATTCCGTGATTGTCAAGGGAAAGCAGGTGCTTCTGTTCCTTTTATTTCTGCCGTCCGATTTGAATGCCATAGATTATACTGATTATAGCATAGGGGATCAATAAGAAAATCCAGATGACGGTTGTAATTGGTGGTAAAAAGATGGTGATAAGTGCCAACAACCCCATAATTACCGTTTCTATTCCTAGGAATCTGTTTATCTTTTTTGCCTTCTCTGTGCTGACCTCGTAATGTTTCACATAGTCAAATTTGGGAAGATAATTGCCAATACCAATAAAGATGATACCCAGCAGTAATGCAACTGCTTTTCTGATGTCAATCGGCCATCCAAGTCCATAGCCCAAAGTAATGACCTGCAACACGATTGACATCATCGGAATAATCCACTTGGTTACCCGCTCAAACTTTACGCGGTCGCCGTGCTTGTATGCGTTAAAGTCATTGATAAAACAACAAATTATCTGCAACAGCATCATCAAAACAGGCATCCCAAACACAACAAATCCCTTGGATGCAAAGTTATCAGGCTCATTGTTGATGTTGAAATGAATTGCCATGGTATCAGGCAAAGACTCCCACCATATTATGCCTAAAACAATTGGTAAAAGGCATATTAGACAGGTAATGAGTAAGGTTCTCCATTTGATATAGTTCATGCTTTATCCCCTCCTAAGTTATAAATCCATGTCAGTACTTCCTCGAACACAGAGGTGTTTAATTCATAATAAATATAGTTTTTGTACTTTTGCTCTGTGATCAGGTCTGCATTTTTTAGTTTTGCTAAATGATAGGACACGGTTGCACCTGTCAAATGAAACTGCTCCGCAATTTCCCCTGCAGATTTCTTTCCGCCTTTTAACAGTTGCAAGATATCCCGCCTGACGGAATCGGAAATCGCCTTTAAGGTTTCATTCATCCCCATACGCTCACTCCCTTGTATCTATTTAGAAATATTTCTAAATAGATACTATCACAAACGCAGAAAAAAGTCAACCCCTATTTAGATGTTTTTCTAAATAGGGGTTGTTAATTCATTTTTCGTTGTCTTCTTTACGGATTTGGGCACGCTTGATTTTACCGCCGATGGTTTTGGGGAGTTCATCCACAAACTCAATCACACGGGGGTATTTATAGGGTGCCGTGGTTCGTTTGACATGGTTTTGGAGTTCCTTAATCAGTTCCTCGGACGGCTCCCAGCCTTTAGCAAGAACAATGGTGGCTTTTACCACCTGTCCGCGAATGGGGTCGGGGGCACCGGTAATGGCACATTCAACCACAGAGGGATGCTCAATCAAGGCACTTTCTACCTCGAACGGGCCGATGCGGTAACCGGAACATTTGATAACATCATCATCACGCCCGATGAACCAATAATATCCGTCTTCATCCCGCCATGCTACATCTCCGGTATCATACCACTTGCCTCCAAGTGCAGCCTCGGTCAGTTCCTTGTCTTTGTAATATCCGGTCAAAAGTCCGGGGGGCGGATTCTGGCTCACGCCCTCAATGACAATCTTACCCTCTTCGCCGTCCTCAGTCAGTTCCCCGTCATGGTTCACCAAGCAAAGGTTATAGAGCGGAGACGGTTTTCCGCACGAACCGATTTTTGGAGTAAACCATTGGAAGTTAGCAAGAAGCACCGTAGACTCGGTCTGTCCAAATCCCTCATAGAGATGAAGACCTGTTTTCTCCAACCAACGGTTATAAACCTCGGGGTTTAAAGGTTCACCTGCGGTACAACAATGCTTGATGCAACTTAAATCAAACTGGGATAAATCCTCCTGAAGCATAAACCGGAACATAGTAGGGGGTGCACAAAATGTGGTTACCTGATACTTACATATTTTTTGAAGCAAATTGAGTGGCACAAACTTGTCCATATCATAGGCAAAGATGGTAGCGCCGCAAACCCATTGTCCGTAAATCTTGCCCCAGCCGAACTTTGCCCATCCGGAGTCGGAAACAGACATATGGAGTTTATCCTCCTGTACCTGTTGCCAATATTTTGCGGTTACGATATGTCCCAAGGGGTAAGCACAGTTGTGGCGAACCATCTTGGGCATGCCGGTGGTACCTGAGGTAAAATATACCAAAAAAGTGTCATCCCAGCGGGTTGCATCTTCACCGGTGGGACGGGAGAAGGCATCCGGCATGGAATTCATACAATCATCAAAATTCAGCCATCCGTCGCGATGCTGATTCACCAAAATTTTGTGAATGGGATGATCCAATTCCGGTTCTGCTTTTTCCACCTGTTCAATGACAAAATCATCATCCACACAGACAATTGCCTGAATCCCTGCCGCATTGGCACGGTAGACAATATCCTTTTTGGTCAGTTGCAGGGTTCCGGGAATCAAGATGGCTCCCAACTTATGTAATGCCGTGGCACAAACCCAATACTCCCAACGGCGGCGAAGAACCAGAAGAACTGCATCTCCTTTTTTGATGCCGATGGAGGCAAAGTAATTTGCCATTTGATTGGAATGACGCTTGATATCAGCAAAAGTCAATATCTTCTCTTCCTCATGGTCATTACACCAAACCAACGCTTTTTTGTTCTCATCCTGTTCTGCCCAAGCATCTACGATATCAAAGCCAAAATTAAAATATTCCGGAACATTGACCCGATAGTTTGCCTTAAAATCCTCATAGGATTCAAAGTCCTGTCTGGGCAAAAAACGATTTAATATCATTTCGGTAAGCACTCCTTTTTCTGCTATTCTGCAATCACGGTAATGAATTTTGCTTCTTTGTCACCGTGGCACCGTTGTCCATGAGGACGGGAGGGGTCAAAGTAAGCACTGTCGCCCGCCTCTAAAATATAGGTGCGCTCCCCCCATGTCAATTCCATTGCGCCCTCTAAGACATAGTTAAACTCCTGTCCGCCGTGGACGGCAGGTGCCGCGGGCGGGTCATTGGGGAGCAAGGTTGCATAAAAAGGCTGCATTACCTTATCGGCAAAGCGGTATGCCATATCTTCAAGATGGTAACCGGGGTAGCGCTCCGCATGAAGGGCATTTCCTTTTTTCACCACCTGAATGGTGCGAAGATTCGCACTCTGGCCGGTCATAATTTCAGAAAGTTCAACTCCGCAAAGGGAGGCAATATTACAAATCAGGCTGATGGGAATTCCGCTGGCATTCTCCTCATATTCCCGATAGGTTTCCGGAGCAATACCAAGTTTTTCGGCAAACTCCTCCTGTGTATATCCACAGACATCACGCAGTTCAATGATTCGTTGCGTGATTTCTCTTACGCTATCATTCATGATATCCACTCCTTTCACTAATCATTGTATTATATCACAGATAAGTCGAACTTGCAAGGTTTTGGGCGGAAAAAATTATTTGCAAGGTCAACTCCCTTATGATATACTATTGATATACTTATGACATTCCATAAGGAAAGGAACATTCTATGAAGATTCTGCATCATTCTCAGGACAACAACTATCGTATACCAACAGGCGCGGTACCCACCGGTTCCTCTGTCACCATCGCCATCGAGGCAGAATGTGACGAACCGGTTTCTTCGGTTACGCTCCGACTATTCCGTTGGGGTCAGGAAGAACGGATTGCCATGACTCTTGACTCTGAAATCTGTCACCGTTATACCGCAACTGTTTCGGTTGGTGACACACCGGGGCTTTGCTGGTATGACTTTGTGATTGTTGCCGGCAACCAGACCTATTACTACTGCAATAACCCGGAGGGTCTGGGAGGCGAGGGGTATATTCATACCCAGCCGATTGCCAACGGTTACCAAATCACCGTCTATGATAAAGACTATCAAACCCCCGCGTGGTTTCGGGAATCCATTATGTATCAAATTTTCCCTGACCGTTTTTTTGGCGAGCACCCCAACGGAGAAATCCCGAAAAAGCGTCCGGAATATGCCATTCACTATGATTGGTATGAACCCTTAGCGGGACATCGGCACCCCTTTGAGGACGGACCTGCCTGTGACGATTTTTACGGCGGTAACCTGAAAGGAATTCAGGCAAAACTTCCGTATCTCAAATCCCTTGGCGTCAGTGTCCTCTATTTGAACCCGATTTTTGACGCCTATTCCAACCACAAATATGACACGGCAGACTACAAGACCATTGACCCCATGTTTGGTACCGAAGAAGACTTTCATGCGCTCTGTCAAACGGCAGAAACTTTAGGAATCCGTATCATTTTGGACGGAGTCTTCAGTCACACCGGTGCAGACAGCATCTACTTTAATAAATATGGAAACTATGGAGAACGCGAGGGTGCCTATCAGGATTGGAACTCCCCATATCACGACTGGTATCAGTTTACCGACTTTCCCAACTACCAGAGTTGGTGGGGTTGCAGCAATCTCCCCAATGTCAACGAGATGGAACCCTCCTATCTGGATTACATTCTGCGTGATGACGGCGCCGTCATCAAACATTGGCTAAACCAAGGCGCCTTTGGATGGCGTCTGGATGTTGCCGATGAACTGCCGGACGAGTTTATCAAAATTTTACGCCAAGAGGTGAAAAAGACCAATCCGGAGGCGGTCATTATCGGCGAAGTCTGGGAAGATGCCTCTAACAAAACTGCCTATGGCATTGGACGGGAATACCTGTTTGGGCATGAATTGGACAGCGTGATGAACTATCCGTTTAAAGACGGCGTACTTGCCTATCTAATACAATGGACCGACGCAAAGGAATTCAACCGCAGAATCCTTTCCCAGATGGAGAACTACCCCGCCCCAACGTTGTATTCATTGATGAATATTTTAGGAACCCATGACACCATGCGGGTCAAATCTCTCCTTGGAGGAATGAAAGAGGATTGCGGAACAGCACGGCTTTCCTCCGGGCTTGAAGAACTGGCAACCGCCAGATTGAAACTGGGTGCCTTTTTGCAGATGACTTTTTATGGCGTTCCCTGTATTTACTACGGCGACGAGGTGGGCATGGAGGGTGGCAAAGACCCCTACAACCGCGGCACCTATCCTTGGCGGCATGTGGATAGCGACTTAAGAGCATGGTACATGAACCTTGGAAACCTACGCAATCAAACAGGTTGTTTGAAAACCGGCTATTTCACTCCTCTCTATGCAGAGGGGGATGTATATGTTTATGCACGCCATTTTAAGCAAAACACCGACCCATTTAGGAAAGCCGGCGATGGCACCTTTGCCCTCTGTGCCGTCAATCGGGGATTTGAAACACAAAAGATTACCGCAGACCTTTCCAGTTTTGCTCCCTGCACCCTCACCGATGCACTTTCTGGTGCGAAACTGGATGCCGATGGAATGACAGAACTCACGCTACCACCCCTTGGTGCAAATCTTTATCTTGGTGACGGAGGGAAGAAAGCATGAAAAAGCGTCTCATTGGGCTATTGATTCTGTGCCTTGCGGGATTGATTGCCTACTATAAACCCTCAGCAAACCTACCGCCACAACCGGAACACACAATACGCACTCACTTTATTGACGTGGGGCAGGGGGATGCGACCTTTTTGGAACTCCCTGACAGTACCACAATTTTGATTGATGCGGGGGAAAAAGATGCCGGAGAAACAGTGGTTTCCTATATTAAAAATCTTGGCTATCAAAAGATTGATATCGTGATCGCCACCCATCCGCATGCTGACCACATCGGGGGCATGGCAGAGGTGCTTCGTTCCTTTGAAATCGGGCGGATGTATATGCCAAAAAAAGAACATACTTCCAAGACCTTTTTAAACATGCTTAACGTCATTGAGGAAAAGGAAATCCCTTTATACACCGCAAAACGAGGCGTCGTCCTGATGGACCAAACAGACCTAAAGGCAGAATTGTTATCTCCAATTTCCAATACTTACGAAGATTTGAACAACTATTCCGCGGTGCTTAAGGTTACCTATGGGAAAACAGGGATGCTATTCACCGGCGATGCGGAACAAGAAGTCGAAGAACAACTGCTCCACACGGATATTTCTGCACAGATTCTTAAAGTGGGGCATCACGGCTCCTCTACTTCGTCCTCTCAAGCATTTTTAGACAGAGTGAACCCGATGTACGCTGTGATTTCCTGCGGGGCAGAAAACGATTACGGACACCCGCACAGAGAAACGATGGATACCCTTTCTCAAATGGGATGCAACATCTTACGCACAGACCAAAAGGAAACCATCGTTCTGGATGCAGACCAAAACGGAACCGTTAAGGAGGTAACCAAATGATTTTAGATAGAATTGAGGGCGATATCGCCGTGTTGGAACTTGACGACGGGAATTATCTGACTCTGCCTAAAACATATCTTCCGGACGGAGTTCAAGAGGGGGATATCCTTAAACTTATGGTAGATACAGATGCTACCCAAAAGAAAGTTCAAACAGTGAAAGAAACGATGCATCGATTGTTTCGCGATTAGGACAGACACCAAAACCATAATCTGCCATATAGTATACCAAAGATGGTAAAGGTGGTGGCAGTAATGTGGCGAAGACGCGGATGCGGTTGCCGGAAAGGTTGCAAGCAGATAGGCTCCGTCCTGATTTCTTTGGGTCTTGGCATTTTTCTGGCGCATATCATCCCTTATTATCTGCTCATCACCATGCTGGGCATTGCCTTGATTGCCCTTGGCATCTGGAATTTGATGGGCCGATAGAAAGGAGAATGAGTATGCAAATTGTTGTTGTCAAAGCACCCAAAATGTTACGGGGCATTCTTAGGATGATGTTTAAAATGAACCGACCAAATTAAAAAAGTCCGAGGCATTAGCCTCGGACTTCTTTTGATTTACGCTATTAGAACTTGCTGCGTGCCTGATAGTGGGTATGGAGCAGTTCATGTGCTTTGTGACCGCCGGGCTCACCAAGGAACTCGTCATAGAGTTTCTTGATGTCGGGGTTCTCGTGGCTCTTGCGGATGCTTGCGTTTGCATCCTCGGTATAGAGAGCCTTTGCACGCTCTTTCTTCAGGTCGATGCCCATCTGTACCTTTGCAGGAACAATCGGCTGACCGCCACCGGTTACACAACCGCCGGGACATGCCATAATTTCGATGAAGTGGTATTCTGCCTCACCATTACGGATGGACTCCAGCAATTTGCGGGCATTGCCCAGACCGTGCGCAATAGCAACCTTAACGGTCAAATCTCCAACCGGAATTTCTGCGGTCTTGATACCCTCGGTACCGCGAACCTGTGTAAAGTCAATCGACTCCAGTTCTTTGCCGGTCAGTTTTTCAGCAACGGTACGAAGTGCCGCTTCCATAACACCGCCGGTAGCACCAAAGATAACACCTGCGCCGCTGGCTTCTTCAAACGGATTGTCAAACTTTTCATCCGGCAGTTCTTTGAATTTAAGACCTGCCTCTTTGATCATCCGCGCCAGTTCACGAGTAGAAATTACAATATCTACATCGCGGTTTCCGTTTACTTCCATCTCATCTCTGCCGCATTCAAACTTCTTAGCAACACAAGGCATTACAGAAACGGTTACGATATTCTTGGGGTCGATGCCGTTCTTCTCTGCCCAGTAGGATTTGATGATAGCACCAAACATCTGGTGAGGAGATTTACAACTGGAGAGATTGTCCAGAAAATCAGGGAAATTATGTTCACAGAACTTAATCCAACCCGGACTACAAGAGGTAATCATTGGCAGTTTGCCACCGTTCTGGATTCTGTCAAGCAATTCGTTACCCTCTTCGATAATGGTAAGGTCTGCACCGGTATCGGTGTCAAAGGTCTTATCAAATCCGAGTCTGCGAAGAGCCGCAGCCATCTTGCCGGTAACCGGAGTACCGATTTCCATGCCAAATTCTTCACCCAAAGCCGCACGGACAGCCGGAGCGGTCTGTACGATTACGGTCTTTTCCGGATCTGCCAATGCTTCCCAAACCTCGTCGGTTGCATCTTTTTCACGCAAGGCGCCTACCGGACAAACTGCAATACACTGACCGCAGTTGACACAGGGAACCTCACCCAGAGATTTGTTAAAGGGAGATGCAATGGTAGTCTTAAATCCACGCTCAGTTGCGTCAATGACAGCAACCGTTTGGATATTCTTACATACGCTGACACAACGACGGCAGAGTACACATTTGTTGTTGTCACGGATGATAGAGGGTGACAGAGTATCTACTTCATACTCGGTACGCTCGCCATCATAGGGAATCTCATCAATGCCCAACTCTTCTGCCAAAGTCTGCAGTTCACAGTTACGATTTCTTACACAGGTCAGACATTTACGTTCGTGATTAGAGAGCAGAAGTTCCAAGGTAACTTTACGGCTACGACGAACTTTAGGGGTATTGGTAAATACCTCTAATCCCTCTGCAACCGGATATACGCAGGCTGCCTGCAAGTTTCTTGCGCCTTTGATTTCTACCACACACATCCGGCAGGAACCGGTTTTGCTGACATCTTTCAGGTAACAAAGGGTAGGAATATCAATTCCTGCCTCCCGTGCTGCCTGTAAAATGGTATAATCCGCAGGAACGGTAATTTCCTGACCGTTAATTTTCAGAGTCACATTTTCCATCATTCTCGTCCCCCTTCCTTAACCTTTTACGATAGCGCCAAACTTACAGGTTTCAATACAAGCACCACACTTGATACACTTGTCAGTATCGATGACAAACGGGCTCTTAATCTCACCGGTAATTGCGCCAACCGGACATTTTCTTGCACAAGCGCTACAACCTTTACACTTATCAGCAATAATGCTGTAACTGAGCAGGTCTTTACATACGCCAGCCGGACATTTCTTGTCCTTAACATGGGCAATGTACTCATCACGGAAGTACTTCAAGGTGGACAGAACCGGATTCGGTGCTGTTTGACCCAGACCGCAGAGAGAACCCTCTTTAATCATCTGGCTGAGTTCTTCCAACTTGTCGATATCTTCCATGGTACCCTGACCTTTGGTAATCTTGTCAAGAATCTCATACAGACGCTTGGTTCCGATACGGCAGGGGGTACACTTACCACAGGATTCATCTACGGTGAATTCCAGGAAGAATTTCGCGATGTCAACCATACAGTTGTCCTCATCCATAACGATAAGACCACCGGAACCCATCATGGAACCAATTGCCATCAGGGAATCATAATCAATCGGGGTATCAATCAGGTGAGCGGGGATACAACCGCCGGAAGGGCCGCCGGTTTGTGCCGCCTTGAACTTCTTGCCATTGGGAATACCGCCGCCAACTTCTTCAATGATTTCACGCAGGGTAGTACCCATAGGAACTTCCACCAGACCGGTATTGTTAATCTTACCGCCGAGCGCAAATACCTTGGTACCCTTACTCTTTTCGGTACCGATACCCTTGAACCAATCTGCGCCATTTAAGATAATCTGGCAGATGTTTGCATAGGTTTCTACGTTGTTAAGCAATGTGGGTTTTTCCCACAGACCCTTGTTTGCAGGGAACGGAGGACGGGGACGGGGTTCGCCACGCATACCCTCGATGGAGTTCATCAATGCGGTTTCCTCACCGCAGACAAACGCACCTGCGCCCAGACGCAGTTCCAGATTAAAGTTAAATCCTGTATCAAAAATATTTTCACCAAGCAAACCATATTCTTTTGCCTGATCAATTGCAATTTGCAGACGTTTAACCGCAATCGGATACTCTGCACGGATATAGATGTAACCTTGGTCAGCACCAACTGCGTATGCAGCAATTGCCATAGCCTCGATGACGCTGTGGGGGTCACCCTCTAAGATACTTCTGTCCATGAACGCACCGGGGTCACCCTCGTCAGCGTTACATGCAACATACTTACCGTTTTCGCCGTTGGCTGCAGCAGTAAACTGCCACTTCATACCGGTGGGGAAACCACCGCCGCCACGACCGCGCAAACCGGATTCTTTGATTTCATTAATAACCTGTTCGGGGGTCATTTCGGTCAGGACTTTACCCAATGCCTTATAACCGTCAAACGCGATATACTCATCAATATCTTCCGGATTGATGACACCGCAGTTTTTGAGCGCAATACGCAACTGCTTTTCATAGAACTTTACTTCGTTCAGGCTCTTAATCTCGTCAGTGCCCTCCTGAACGGTTTCGTCATACAGAAGACGTTTTACGATACGACCTTTGAGCAAATGCTCTTCTACGATTTCTTTGACATCCTCTACCGTAACACGGCTATAGAATGCGCCCTCCGGGTATACAATCATAATCGGACCCAGAGCACAAAGACCAAAACAACCGGTCTTGACTACTTTAATTTCTTTTTCCAGCCCATTTGCCTTGAGTTGGGCTTCCATCTCTTTAATAATCTGTTCACTTCCTGACGAGGTACAACCGGTACCGCCGCAGACCAGGACGTGTCCTCTGGCAAACTCCATTATTTTTCAATCCTTTCTCCAAGATAGTTCAGACTATTCTGCTGCACCAATGGTGTATTCTGCAACCGGATTACCATTCACGATATGCTCAGTTACCACCCGAGCAACCTTTTCCGGCGACATCTTTACATAAGTAACTTTTTCCTTGCCGGGAACCAGAACCTCAACAATGGGTTCTAAGCGGCACATACCGATACAACCGGTCTGGGTAATGGTTACTTTCTCCAGATTCCGTTTTGCAGCCTCTTCCATAAAGGCATTCATAACCGGACGGGCACCTGCCGCAATTCCGCAGGTTGCCATGCCCACAACAATGCGGACACTATCCTCATCCTTACGCAGGGTTACCTGCTCTAAGGTCTTTTTTCTAATTGCTTCCAAATCTGCCAATGATTTCATGTTCGTATACTCCTTTCCGTATTCGATTACTCGCTGCCGTATAACGCGGCCTCATTCTCTTTGAGATACTCCGACAGCCAAAGCATGACTTCGGGTGCAGAAAAACTGACATCACCCAGAATCGTCCGCATCTCTTTGGTGCTGAGAGTGTATTCTTTTTCATCTACCGCATGCCGATAAATAAAATCAATCGTCTCATACGAAGTAATTAACCCTAACATGGTTTCTGCCATGTTTCCAAGCGGCTGCCGGTCAATATGCCGATATCCAAACCGTGCCTCGATCACCGTGCCGACCCCCTCTTTGGAAGAAAGAGATATTCCCCCGCCGGTCAGTTCCGCCGCTGCTTTCAAAAGCGGGATTCCAAGCCCGACTCTGCGGGTAGTCCGCCCTGTCACAAAAGGGTTCATCACCTGTTTGACCATACTCTCGCTCATGCCCTTGCCATTGTCGGTAATCCGAAACGATAAGACATCTTCTTCGGCGTTTTCCACCAAATCAAGTTGAACTTCACTCGCCTCTGCCGCAATGGAATTCTGCATGATATCCAAAATATGCAATGACAACTCTTTCATCTCTTACTGTCTGTATTTTTCGATAATACCGGGAACATCATCAACTACCAGACGGCCGTAAACATCTTCGTTTACAGTCAGAACCGGCGCCAGACCGCAAGCACCGATGCAACGGGTTGCGTCAATGGAGAACAATCCATCAGGAGTACATTCACCAACATCAATTCCCAAAATTTCCTTTACTTTTTCCAGAATATCGCCGCTACCTTTGACATAACAAGCGGTTCCCAGGCAGACACCAATCTGGTATTTACCCTTGGGGTTCAGGGAGAACTGTGCATAGAATGTAACGATGCCATAAATCTCAGCCAGCGGTACATTCAATCCCTCAGAAATCATCTCCTGAACCTCTATGGGAAGATACCCATAAATGTTCTGTGCCTCGTGCAGAACAGGGATAACAGCACCTTTTTGGTTTTTATGCGCAGCAATGACCTTTTTCAGTTCTGCTTCCTGCTCCGGCGTCCCCTGAAAGGGAAGCGTGTTCTGTTTCATCTGCTTCTACCTCCTAAATTTATGAAAAGTATGTTATTTTTCTAACGATTATACAATTATATCATAATTGCTCGAAAAAAGCCATATATTTTAACTTTTTTTGTTCGTCAGTTTGCCCAAAATTTCTTCGGCTTTTTTGTCTTTTATGTCCATGTAATACTGAGGTTCTGAGATATCTCCCAAGTAATGCGCATCGGAATTTGTGAGAATGGTATACGCCCCCCAATCACACTTCCAACTTTCCCGATTGCCGGCAGTAATTTCTACTGTATCAACCGCAAGTTCTTCCGGTAAAAATCCCAGGTTGGAAATCACGCTGTAACTGGTTCTGTCAATGTGCGCCGGCACCGCAACGCCGCCCAATTTCTTGGCATGAGAAAAGACCTCACCGATGGTCAGCGAGGTTGCTGTCACCAGCAAATACTCTTCTTCTCCAACGATTTCATCTTCGGCGTCCATATAATACTGATGCCCAAAAATCTCCGGTTTGTTTTTGATGGGAAGGCGATGGGATTTCAGTACTTCCCACATCTGCTCTGCCTTTTCTATCGCGGGAAAATAGCAAAGGACATGAACTTCCTCCGCAGTTTCTACCTCCATGCCGGGTATCACCAAAAGATCCTCCCCCGCCGTTTCCATCACCGCCCGCACATTGCCGCAGGAATTATGGTCTGTGACTGCAATCACATCCAGTCCTTTCAGCCGTGCCATGTTCACAATGTTATTGGGGGTCATATCTTCATCCCCGCAAGGAGAGAGCGCCGAATGAATATGTAGGTCATAAAACACCCTCATACGCCTAAGGCTCCCAACTCTTTTGCCAGTATGTATGCTGATTTCTCAGAAGTAAAGAGGGCAACTCCCTCCGCTTCCGCCTTGGCTTTGGTATCCGCATCCGGCTGTGCGCCGTCTGCCAGAATGACACAACCCGCCTCCTTGAGTACCGAAACCGCCACGACATTTAAGTTGGTCTGGATGGTAATCCAGATTTCCCCTTCCTCCAGTCGTGCCATGGCAAGGCTCATCAAATCACCGATATAACATCCGGTAATTTCGCAATCGGTTCCCTTTCCTGTAATTTGAGTCAGGTTCAACGCTTCCGCCACCGCTTGCAGTTTCATTGGAATCACTCCTTTTCCGGTTCTAATCCATCAACCACCTGCTGAGGCAGTTTGATATGTTGTTGGTTTACATGTTCCAAAAGCGCCTTAAGGCGTTCTCTGGTAACAAAAATACAATCCGTTTCCTGTGCGTAACCCCGCACGATATCCTCTGCCAACGCACGACAATTGGGGGAACCGCAGGAACCGCAATCCAATCCGGGCAGCCGTTCTACAATTTCCTCCATATTCTGCGCCATTTCCATCGCAGTTTCCAGATTGTCGTTGAGTTTCATGACCGGACGGTAGACAGGAGCACCGTCCCACATCCGCGAAATATCATCGCAGATTCCCTCTTGGTCTTTGCCTAAATTTTTGCATATTCTTGTAATTCGTGATCGTGCTACAAAGTTATTCTCCGCAGTTAAAGGACCGCCAACACAGCCGCCCGGACAGGCAAGCGCCTCCACATAGACAATATCGGTCAATTTATCATCTTCCATATCTTCCAATACTTTGATTACATTATCAATGCCGTCCACCGAAATAAAGCGTTCCGCGCCGGATGCTTCCGCCTCGCCGCCGCTGGTTGCCCACAGGGTACCCAGACTGCCCGCTCTGGAAAGATGTTTTACCTCTTTGATGCTGCCGATTCTCTGTGCCAGACGGAGATAGACATCTTTCATGGCAATCACGCCGCTGACATGGGATTGATTCACCGTGACGCCATCTTTGACTGCCGTGGCTTTTGCCGCACACGGACTGATAAAAAATACCCCTATCTCCTCCGGTTTGAGTCCGGTCTTTTCCACCGCCTCTTTCCGTGCCGCCTCTGCTGACAGTTCCATGGGCGAACGGAGGGGAATCAGATGGTGAATCAGGTTGGGGAACCGAACCGCAATCAATCGGCTCACCGCCGGACACGCCGAGGAGATGCTGGGTAGCATCAACTCTCCGCTCTGCAGCAATTTGCGGGTAGCGACACTGATTTCCTGTGCGCCTCTTGCCACTTCATACACATCGTCAAATCCCAGATACAACAGGGAGGTCAAAATCAAATCCGCATCTTCGGTTTTGGAAAACTGACCCAAGAACGCAGGTGCTACCAACGCAACGGTATATGTATAGTTCTTTAACTCTTCAAAACTGTCGGTCACGGCTTTTTTTGCATGATAAGGACAGACCCTGATGCATTCACCGCAATCGATACAGCGTTCTTTCAGAATCTTTGCTTTGCCTTTCTGCACGCGTATTGCTTGGGTCGGGCATTGTTTCAGGCAGGTGGTACAACCCTTGCAGGAATCTTTCTCCAAGGTAACCGAGTGCCAATATTGCTCTTTCGCCATACCTCATGCCTCCTATGACATACCAATGGTAATCGTAATGGTGGTACCTACTCCCACCGTACTTTCAATCTTCATTTCATCCGAATTCTTTTTGATGTTGGGAAGTCCCATACCGGCACCGAATCCCAACTCCCGCACCTCATGCGGCGCGGTGGAAAAACCCTCTTGCATTGCCTTTTCGATATCCGGAATCCCCGGACCTCGGTCTGCAAAAACAATCCGGATTTCCTGAGGAGTAACTTCAACATCAATGGTTCCGCCATCGGCGTGAATCACCATGTTAATCTCCGCCTCATACATCGCAATGGCAACCCTGCGGATTACCTCAGGGTTAAGTCCCAGTTGTTTCAGACGTTTTTTTACTTCGCTGGAGGTTCTGCCGGCGAGAGTGAAATCATTGCCATCTACTTCATAATGAAATTTCATCCGCTATTCTACCGCCTTTCCTCCCGCCAATCCGGCTTCATATAAAATACCGCAGGCTGGGAACATTGCAAGTTCAGTGCTTAAAAGTGCAATCCCCATCTGCTCTGCCGCTTGAATCATCCCCTCATTGGGAACCTTGCCGCGCACAAAGACGATTGCCTGCATATCCATCATTTCAGCAGTACGAACTACCTGCAGATTCTGGAGTCCGGTCAAAAGCAGACCTTGTTCTTTGACAAATGCCAATACATCGCTCATCAAATCACTGCCGCACGCCTCTTTGACCTGAATTTCTGCAAGACGGTCTGCCCCTGCATAGACTTCTGCATGTAAAAGTTCTTTCACTTTTTGTAATTCCATAGGTTTCTCTCCTTGATTTCCTTTGTTATGATAAATATAACATATTCTTTGTAAATATGCAACTGGAAATTTAGCAACTTGCATAAAAGAACAACCATCCCTCAAGGAGATGGTTGTTTTGTTTATTATTCTTCAGATTCTTCTTCCAAGTCCCGATTCAGGCAAACAATGGTTTCCTCAATCCGGTGCTCCTGCACTGAAGTTACCTTAATTTGCAACGCACCGATTTCAGTTTCCACCGTTTCACCGTCTTCCGGCAGGGTTTCAATCGCATCCAGAATCAAGCCTGCAAAGGTATTATAATCACCCTCCGGAATCTCAATTTTGAGTTCCTTTTCCACATCTTCAATCAAAGTTGCACCTTTGATTTTCCATGTGTTTTCATCCAGATACAAAATGTCGGCATCCTTTTCCGGTTCATCATACTCGCTGTAAAGTTCGCCGACAATTTCCTCCAACAAATCCTCTTGTGTGACTAACCCCTGAAAACCGCCATACTCATCCAGAACCACCACCATGTGGGTGTTCTTTTGCTGCATACGGGAGAAGAGTTCGTCCGCTTTCATGCTATCGGGAACAAAATAAGGTTCGCGAATGATAGAGCGTAGGTTGCTCTTTTGTCCGCCGCTTAGTATAAACCGATAAAAATCCCGGGAATTGACCACGCCTACCACATTGTCCACATCTTCATCGCAGACCGGATATCTGGTGTGGTTGGTTTCATCAATAAATTCTTTCCAATCTTCAAGACTGTCCTCCATCCAGAGAATACACGCCTCGGTACGGTGGGTCATAATATCACCGACCGGTTTATCATCCATCTCAAAAATGTTGTGAATCATCTCTTTTTCATCATCGTCAATGGCACCGCTTTCCAGACCCATATCCACCATCATCCGGATTTCCTCTTCGGTGACCTCTTCTTCCAAATCATGAGGGCGAACACCGAACAAACGAGCAATCAGGGTTGCAATCACGGTGGGAATCCACAAAATAATTCTGCCAACCGGCGTCATAAACCGGGTGTAGCCGGAAAGTGCAATCGCCGCAGATTCCGCATACTTTGCACCAAGGCGCTTGGGTAAAAGTTCCCAAAATACCAGATAACAAAAGGCAATCAGCATTGCCAGAATCACGCCTGCAGCAAACAACAGAGGAATCAAACTCGGCTCCATCCCTAAAAAAACCAGCCAGCCCATCAACGGGGTCAAATATCCTACCGTCAAAAGCACACTGAACAATGACACAGTAACTGTGCCAATGGTTTCCAGCGCGCCAAGCACCGCGGAGGGTTCTTTTTCAAGCAGTGCCTGTAATTTTCTAGCACCCTCTTTTTCCTCTGCCAAAACGGCAAGGCGGGTATCACGAATGACAATGTTTGCCTGTTTTGCAAACGCAGTCAAAAAACCCAACACCAATAATAATCCAAGTCCCAACAGTAACACTTGCGGGGGCAACGTGTCCAAAATTCATCGTTCCTTTCCTTATTTAAAAATATAGTCCCACTATACCAGATTCTTTCTCATTTGTCAAACTGCGTTTTTGCCATGAATGAAAATAATTTTCTTTTCTAAAAAAGACTTGCAATTTCTGGAAGTTTATGCTATACTTTTCTTGTATCCAAGATAACATTTTGCACTCACAATCCTTGCAAGCATGGTTTTGTGTTTGCCGGCGATGTGGGATTTGTTCTATAAATGTACAACGCATGTTTCATCACGGAATACAAATATATTCTATCTGGAGGTACCACAACATGAATCAGGGTACAGTTAAATGGTTTAACCCCGCAAAAGGCTTCGGCTTCATTTCTGACGACAACGGCGGTGACGATGTTTTCGTTCACTTCTCCGCTATCATCGCAGACGGCTTTAAGACTCTGGAAGAGGGTCAGAAAGTTAGTTACGAGACCGAGCCGGATCCCAAGGATGCAAACAAACTGCGTGCAGTAAATGTTCGTGCCATCTAACCAAAACAAAAAAATCCCCGACCGATGGTCGGGGATTTTTGTTTTACTTATTTTTAACTGCTAACAGTCTGGAAATAATGGGGTTTAAAACCAGATTGACGCCCAGTTCTACGAGGAAATTGATTCCCGCAAGACCCACAAACATAAACAATGCCACATTGTCACCCAAGCCTGCACTTGCCGCAAATTCTGTCACCAACGGCATGAAGAAGAGCAGGCATCCGAGAAAGAACACGCCTGTGTTCACAATCGGGCATACAATGGATGCAACCGCAACTGCAACATAACGATTCCACTTTTCCAGCGCCTTGTATGCAACACCTGCAAAAAATCCGCACGCAGTACCTTTGACAAGGACGGTCACGATGGTTCCAATGGGATGAAATGAGAAAAATGGTTCTCCCGCTCCGCTGATAAGCACTGCGAAACCAAACACAAATCCAAGCCATGCCCCCATACCACATCCGCATGAAGCCGCACCGATAATCACCGGCACAAGCACCAGTGTAAGGGGAACCGGCCCCACCTTGACCACAAGGCTTACATACTGAAGCACAATGACAAGGGCTGTTAAAATTGCGCCCATAACCATGGTCTGTGTACTCATCTTCTTTGTTGTCATAAAAATTCCTCCTTGCTGTCGCTTCCATTCGGAATGCAACGCATAAAAATTTTATATTATTATTTATTTTTTTTGTAAATGTAGTAAAGACCTTTTAAGATTAAATCTTTATCCATAATAAAATCCAGTTTGCAATGGGGGATAATAAATTTGGCAATCCCTCCGGTGGCAATACGATTGAGAGGCATGCCAAACTCCTCTTCCATCCTCTCTGCCATTCCGTCAATCATACAGGCATTGCCGTACACCACGCCCGATTGCATGCATTCGACGGTGTTTTTGCCAATCACCGTTTTGGGTGCATCCAGACTAATCTGGGGAAGTTGCGCCGTCCCGCCGGAAAGCGCCGCCATACCCATCTGCACACCGGGACCGATAGAAACACCGCGGAACGCTCCGTTCTCGTCCAGCACCGTTAACTTGGTGGCAGTTCCCATATCCACAATCAACGCAGGGGTAGGATAAAGTTCTGCCACAGCCGCTGCTGCACAAACCAAATCTGCACCCACTTGCTGAGGATTATCTACCAAAAGATTCACCCCGCTTTTGACGCCGGGTCCTACAATCATCGGAGTAATGCCGCATACCTTATAAAGTGCCGCCGTCATGGTTTGATTGAGCGCCGGAACTACCGAAGAAATAATCGCACCCTGCACCTTGGGTTTTTCCACTTTTTCCAACCGGAAGATGTCATACAAGAGTGCCGCATATTCATCCTCCGTCTTTTTGGCATGAGTAGAAAGGCGGGACACAAATTGAAGTTCCCCCTCCAAAAAACCACCGATGACGGTGTGGGTATTGCCGATATCCATTGTCAAAACCATGTCGTTTCCCCCTTTTTTCTAAGTTTAGCACAAAATGCCAGTCATGGCAAGTTATTTTTCGTCACCGAGCCGGATGGATGCTACTTTTTGTATTCCCCGCTCCACAGCGTCTTTGGAATTTTTCCACGGTTCATCCTTAAACCGATAGTCAAACTTTTGGATAAACCACTCCACTTCCTCTTCCATCCGTTTCATATGTTCGCTTTGAAGCGGCAAAAGGAGTTCTTTGAGTTCCTGAAACTTTTCTTGATTCAGCCGGCGTTTCCCCTCGGCGAGAATTTGCTTTAAGTGTTTCATACAAAAGCCCTTGCCTGAGAGCACCTTGTCCCGAAATTCCTGTTCGGTCTTCCAAAGATAGAAAAAGGTATCGACATAACTCTGCATCCGTTTCTCCATCCGAAAGCAGGCATAGCAGGATTGTTCCACCGTTTCGGCGTATTCACACAGCGGGGAGAGTTCCTCCCTTTTGCTGAATCGTTTCGGCTTGGTTTCCAATTCTTTGGCAAAGAGCGCCTCGGTATCGCGGTTGAGTTTTGCCAAATGGCTCTTGAGCATCAGGGCAACACCCAGCCGGTTCCCCGCACCGAACATCTGACGGTAATGGTCTTTGCAAAAGCCCATCTTATCCATATCTTCCCTAACATCTTCTTCCATATAAGAAGGGCCCATCACATAGTCTAAAATCTCAGTTTCCAATTTTTTATTCAGAGCACAGAATCCGCATTCTCCTGCATCATCAAATGCCTCATTGACCGGAATGGTATATAACTTCTCTTTCACAAGCCATCTCTCCTTTTGCCCTTATTATACTGTAAGTTCCCCCAAACTGCAACAGAAACTTGACAAAAATCGTATTTTCTACTATAATATCCTCGTTTTAAGGAGGTATTGTTATGTCAAAGAAGAAACTGGCAGGGTTTCTTGCCTGTGTGATGCTTTGCGCAAGCCTGGCGTCCCCCGCCTATGCGTTTAAAGCCATCTTTCGCGATGTACCTGCTGACGCTTGGTCTGCACCCTTTGTTTACGACCTTGCAGAACGGGGTATCGTCAGCGGATACGGCGACGGCACCTTTGGACCCGACAACACCGTACAACGTTGTGAATACGCAAAAATGTTAGTGGGCATTACCGGAACTGTCATCAACAAAAGTTTGGTCACCCCCTATTCCGATGTACCAAACTCTGAATGGTATTTCCCTTATGTCAACAGTTCTTTGAGTTATTTTACCGGTTATACCGAAGACGGGGTTTTATACTTCCGACCTGAGGCAGACGCCACCCGCGAAGACGTTGCGGCTGCATTGATGAAAACATTTGACATCAATTTATCTGCCTACAAAGATCCGACCGCATATCTGTCCGAACGTTTTTCGGATATTGACAGCATTTCTCCTCATAACCGTGTTTATGTTGCCGCCGCAGTGGACCAAGGCTATCTCACCGGCGACAGCGAGGGAACCTTCCGCGGACAAGCATCGATCACTCGTGCGGAAGTTTCTGCACTTCTTTGCCGGGCATTTCCAAAAAAATAAGACTGTAAACCGACCCTTTTAGGGTCGGTTTTTATCTTACAAAAAGGAGCAAAATTTCCATTGTTCACCCCCCATATACTTTGCTATAATACTTAGTTACAAAGAAAAATGAAAAGAGGGTGCTTATGTTATTATCATGCAATTGGCGCAAACTGGGATGTCTGTTTCTAGTTTGTTGCATACTCCTATCAGGAATTCCCATTTCTGTCTTTGCCGAAAACGCGGAGGTTCTTATTCTTTCTCCCGATGGCGGAGCCTTTTTGGAATACGCAAAACCTGTAACCATACGGGTAATCGCAACCACTATGCCTACATTGACCGCAGGAGGTTCCTCCCTGACCGGCGTTGAGGTCAGCCAACACGAATGGGACTTTGCATGGACACCGAATATACTTGGCACAGTTACCCTTACCGCTACCGCAGACGGACTTAGCGACAGCCGTACGGTTTGTGTCAGCAAAACCCGCATTGACGATCGCTGGGCGTTTTCCCAAACCACTCCTTTATTCAGCACGGCACGGTATCTCATGGACTTTGGAACATCCTCCGTTACCTATGACAACGAATCGGTTAAACTGAGTAATACCCCCTCTTTTCATATTCGTACACGTACAGATAGCGTTACCGACGGTGCCATTGTTTATGAATTTGACATGGCCATCAACACCGACAACGACGGCACCGAATTTGTGCTTTCCCACCGAAGTCACGACAATGAGGAAGAACCCTTGATGCGACTGAAAAACGGAACGGTGAATTTTCCGGCAGAAGATAGGAAATGGACCGATTGCTACACCAAAAACGTTTGGTCAACTTATAAGTTGGTTTTCGATTGCAATGCCAAAACCTATCATATCTATCAAGACGGTGTTCTTTTGCGTCCCGCAATCGGTATGACCGGCAGTATGCTTGACAGCATTGACGCTCTTTCCTTTGCATGTGCAAACAACACCGCCTCCTCCCTCTTTCAGGTTTCCTTCCGCTCTTTGGAAATTCGCAGAGAGGAACCGAAACAGGCTCAAATGATTGCTCCTGCTCCAAAAGAAGTGGTCGAAGTCGGACAAGTTACTGATGTGGTGATTTCAGGCGATGATGCCGTCAGCAAGGTAGAAGTGTTCGCCAATGGCATCCGCACCCTTGACGGAGTCTATGACCAAAAGAAAGGCGGATGGGTCTCCCCCTGGATTCCTACTGAGGCAGGGACAACTGAATTAATTGCACTCCTTTATCGCAAAGACGGAACCTCCTTTACATCCGAAAGCGTTGTCGTAACCGTCATGGAATCCGAGGTGCTTGCTTCCTGTAATTTTACGGTAGCAGACGAATACAACGGGGCTCTTTACATTCCGCACGGAAGACGGTTTTGGAATGTTGCCGCCGGCGAAATCGTAGATGCCGATATTGACGGCATTCCATCAAAGGCAAGCAAATTATCTTCCAATGGAACCAAAACCATGGGCTGGCAGTTCGCAACACGCACTTCCTATGATAACAACTCTTTTAGTGATGGAAACAAAGATGCCCCAATCACCGAGGGCATTCTGGTCTATGAATGGAAAATGAAACACGGTGGCGGTAGACTGGACATCAAAGACCGACAGCCGGCAACTGCGAATTACAACAGCGAACTCTATTTTGATATCGATAAAACCTTGGGCTATCTCACGGGTAACAATCAATATGTTCGGTTGCAGGTTTTGGGGAACGATTGGTATCAGATGAAACTGGTGTTAAACCTGAATACATGGACAAAATCTATATATATGGACGGAATCTGTATTGCAGAGAATGTGGGAATCACCACCGAAAATGCCTCCGATGCCAAAATTGGTGGTGTATGGTTTACCGTTACCAACGGAGATGTGTATCTTGCTGACATCAAAATCCGTCATATTGGTAATTCCGCAAAACAAGGAACCCTGACCTTTATCACACCGGAAGACAATGCTTCCTTTGACCTTGGAAAATCCACCTATTTGAAAGTGCAGGCATCCAAAGAGATTCAGTCTGTTGCCTTTTATCAAAACAACACTTTATTGGGACGGGGAATCGAAACCCCCATCGGAAGCGGAATCTATGAATTCCCTTGGTCACCATCTGTCTCCGGCATCCACACATTAAGTGCCAAGGCAAACACCGGTGCAGAGTCCCAAATCACCCTCGATGTGATTCAGTACGAATGGACAGAAACTGATACCAAACTGGACTTTAACGCAATTCCCACCAACGCACAACCCTACGGAGTTCTGGCTGACCCCAAGATTGCAACGCAAGTTGCACAGCCCGATGCTTCCATCGATGATAAGGCATTAAAGGTGATAAAACTCAATCAGGAATCCTATATTGATGTCCCTATGCTGGCTTCGGCAGCCGATATGGTTCTTTCCTTTGACTATTTATCCTCAGACACAGATACTGCGCGGAAAATCAGCATGATAGGTTTGGCAGAAGATAACCATTCCCTAGTAGAATCCCCTGCTTTTACCATTGGTACAGACGGGAATGTTACTACCGCCAACGGCACCAAGGTTACCACCTTGGGCATTGGTACATGGTACCGTTTTGACCTGCTTTATCATTTTGGTTCCAAGACCTTTGACCTTTATATGAACGGGGCAAAACTTGCTGCCGCTGTCCCCATGACCTATCAGACAGAGATTACCGGAGGAACAACCAACTTGGTATTCACCACCCCCAAACGCTTGCGTTTTACTGCAGTTGGTGGTGGAAAGTACGGTTCCTCTTTCTATCTGGATAACGTTCATTTTTACGACAGCGATGCATTAAAGGATGAAAGCACTCTTGCCACCGAACCCTTTAATCCGGAAGTGGTTGAGGCAGAAGATTTGTTTGCGGCAGACACGACCACGGTTTCCCAAAACCTGGACTTTAACGATGAAATTGCCGGTCAGCCATCCAATTATATTCTTCAATGTCCGGTTAGCAATGTAAATAATAAATCGGAAATTGAAGCGTTCCCAAGCCAGGCCAACAAAAGTTATATGATCTACAAGGCACTGAATACGGGAACAACTGCACCTTATGTAGATTTTTCTATGGACACCAAGAATGCAGAGTTCACTGTCATTGAATTCGATGTATTTATGAAGTTGTTTGCCTACAACAACATTCCGGATACGTCCTACTTTAGGATTTCAATGATTGACGACGCACGAACAGATAATGATCTTTCTTCTCTGGGTATCAGTGAAAATGGTGCATGGATTTCATGCGGCGGCAAAGGAAAAGACTTTGCACGAGACAAATGGCATCATATTAAAATTGTTTTGAACCACAGGGAAATGCGAACAGAGTCCTTTAGCGTTGACAACGAGGTATTGGCAACCAATGTTCCCTGGAGTAATTTGACCCAAGACCATCCCACCAGCATCCGTATCCATGTGAGAGGCGATTGGACGAAAAACGAAGCCAAAATGAACATTGATAATATGCGGATTTATAATGGAAAAGACAGCAAGACGGAATCAGAATGGAGCAAAATAGGGACAGGTCTCGGCGGCGGATTGATTCAACAGTCAAAAGATATTCTTCCTTTGCTTTCTGACGCAGTTGTTTTGATGAAGGAATCTAACCACGCGGCAGCAAAAGGAACCAAAAGCAAACTGGTTCAAGCGGCGGCTGACATTGACGGTGTGACTTATGTTCCTGCCGTTTATACTGCGGAATCCTTGGGCGGCTCTGTCACTGACAGCGGAAACACCATGACGGTACGCATTGGCGGAGGCAGTAAGACCTTTACCTCCGGTCAGGACATGAGAGAGAAAAACGGCATCGCCATGATTCCTCTTGCCGCGATTGCCAACCTGCTCCCCTCTGCCAAGGTGACCGATTCTAAGGAACTTTCTATGGTTCTGATTGATCAGCAAGGGTTACCGCTGACCAAACAACAGATTCAGGATATTTTTGACTATACTATGTATACCCGCCCAAGCATTGCGACCATGAAACAGGATTATACCAACACCTCAAACGGACAGCATCCGCGTATTCTGGCAACCGCTGACACCTTTGAGCGGATTCTCAAAGCAAAAGATACGGATGCAACCATGCAGCAATGGTATGATGATGTCATGGCAGAGGCAGACGAAATTCTTGCCGGAAATCACACGCCTGCTACCGACTTGATTGGAAGTTTGAGTGAGACCCGTATCGTATTGCGGCGCGCTTACACCTTGGGTATGGCATATCAATTAACCCGCAACACCAAATACGCCGCATGGATGGCAGAAGAAATGCGAATTGTTTGCAACTTTACCGATTGGTACGAGAAACAGACCGCTTTGATTATGGGAGAGATGGCTGCCGCTGCCGCATTTGCATACGATTGGTTCTATGATTATCTCTCTACGCAGGCAACGGATGTAAAATCTATGATAGAGCAAGCTGTTTATGACCATGTGTTAATCGGTGCCAAAAACTGTTATGACTTACGGGAGGGTACTTCTACCCGTTGGGTCACCAACGAGGACAATATTAATATCGTGGTAAATTCAGGTACTGCTCTTGCAGCAATTGCAATGCTGGATGTCTCCCCTGACCTTGCCTGGGAGATTATGGGTCGTGCCGTCCAATCCATTGAAAATGGACTCATCGGCTATGTTCCTGACGGGGTCTGGAAAGAGGGACCGAGTTACTGGAGTTATACCACCGGTTATTTCTCTTGGATGATGGCGGCAATGGAGACCGCCTTTGGTACCGACTATGGTTATCTGTCTGAGAATCCTTTCCCGCAAAAAACCGGATATTATAACTTCTTTATGCAATCAGCACGAGGCAAAAACAATGTAGGCGATGCCGGCGGTGAAATTGAGAACTGCGAAGAGGTCTTCTATCTTGCACATGTTACGAATGATAAAGACTTGACTGCATTGCGTCTCAATGATATGAAGGCATATGGAATCAAAGGCTCTGCCATGGATTTGATTTTCTATGATTCTACTTTGCGCATTGATACCCCCAAGGTTGGCTTGGATCAACTATTTGGAGATATGGCTATCTTCCGTGATTCTTACTCTACCTTAGAGCCCACCTATGCAACTTTGCATGGCGGTTACAACAACGGAACCCACACCCATGTGGATGCGGGAACTTTCCTTTTGGATATGTTTAATCGCCGTTGGGCAGGCGAAATGGGTCCTGATGAATATGAGCAACCCAACTACTGGCATCCTACCAAACATGCATATCTTTATAAACTCAATCCCCAATGTCAAAACGTCATAGCGATGAACCCCACAGCAGAAATTGGTCAGGTTTTGGAAGCGACTGCTAACTTTACGCAATTTAAAACC
This sequence comes from Ructibacterium sp., assembly GCA_045539735.1. Taxonomy (GTDB): domain Bacteria; phylum Bacillota; class Clostridia; order Monoglobales; family Monoglobaceae; genus Ructibacterium. The sequence continues at coordinate 52,546 of JAZQFW010000016.1, forward strand.
GGATCAGACGGCGGATTTGCCGTGGTGGATATGACAAACGTCTATGGTGCACGGGTCAAAGATGCAAAGCGCGCCATCAAGATGGACCACAACCGAAGCCAGATTGTGATTCAGGATGAAATTGACTTCCGGGCAAGAAAGACTGATTTGTATTGGTTTATGTACACATTCCTCGGTTATACCATCAGTGAAGACGGAAAGAGCGTGCTTTTGACCTATGGTCCCGGTCAGGAAGATAAGGTCTTGATGGTTATGTCCTGCAGCGACCCCTCAGCGAAGTTTGAACGCAGTACACCGACTCCTTTACCCGAATCCGGTGTGAAACCGTCTGTGCAAGGCATCAATGGTTCCTCCAGACTGCAGATTCATATTCCTGATGCAGGTGGTAAACTTAACTTATCGGTCCGCTTTATTCCGGTGCCTGATGCAGACAACGCAGACCTTGACACGCTCCTTAAAGAAGCAGAGCCTATGACCCCCATCAACGAATGGGCGGTAGAATCGTAAGAAAGGATGTGGAACCTATGAACAAGAAACTTTTATCTATTATTTTATGCGGGGTTCTATTCCTGTCAGGATTCTCCGCCTCCGCGTTGGAACTGACCATAGGCGGCACCTCTGCCTATCTGGAAGCAGGCGCACCCGTTACTTTAAGAGCCGCCGCAAGCCTTGGTGCTGCGTCTGTGGAATTCTTTGCAGACGGGATATCCCTTGGCAAAGGCACTGAGGTGAGTGCAGGCAGCGGCATCTATACCCTTCCCTACACCCCTCAAACCAGCGGTTTCCATGTGATTTCTGCCATAGAAACCATGGTACAAGGCGGCAGGGGCAGTGCGGATGAATTACAGGTCAATGTGGTCGGCGTTGCTAATCAAGTAGCATCTTTTGATTTTAACAATATGTCTGCCGGTGCTGTTGCGGCAGATTCCAAGGTTTGGGGATGGAATATCCCCTCTCTTACCCGTGTGGATGCTGAACACGGGTTATCCTTGTATCCGTCTTCCACGGTAGAATGGAATATCAAAAGCATCAATACGTTTCAGCATTGCGACCTGATTGCGGAAATGGATTATTATATGCCGGCAGGCGGTGTCCTGCAAGGAAGCATTGTTGCAGTAGGCGGATATACCGACCAGGATATTTATCTTACCCCTTCTACGGTAGAAACCTGTGTCTATGATGTCGACGCAAAAAACCAGAGAGGTTGGAAGATTGTAAAGCACAACCAGGAAGAAGGGTGGCATCGTTTGAAAGTAGTTACCCACATGGCAGAGAAAACCAAGAGCATCTATGTCGATAACATCCCCATGTTTGAACGGGTCAACATCAGTGCCAAAGCCATGAATTATTATCTCTCCAGCCCCTCTAATTTTTACATTCAGCGGTTTGGATTAACTGCATCCGGCAATGCATATGTTGATAATTTAAATTTGCGGATTGTAACACCAACTACCAAAATCACAGAAATGAAATACGAGAACGGACAATTCCTCATCACCACAGAGAGAACCGCGAACGAAAGTACAACATCCAATGCTATCTCCTTGTTGCGAGCAGGCGACTCTGTGGGCGAACCCACCCCTGTTTCTGTTCAGGTAACCGATAACCTTATCACGGTTACCCCGTTGATGCCTTTGGAACATTCTTCCACCTATCGGTTGGTGATTGACCAAAGTTTACAGGCTGGTGGCAGACCTCTGGACCGTGATTATCTCTATTCCTTTACCACACAAGAACAGGCGCCTCTTGCAGATGGGACATTTCGTTTAGGCAGGCTCCCGCTCTCGGGGGTACAAAATCTCAAAGCAGGCAACACTGTTTCTTTTGATGCCACAGCATTACATTCCGGCAATCAAGCCGTCATGCTGATGATGGCATCTTACCAAAAGCAAACAGACGGCAGTATCTTGATGACCGGTTGTAAAGTAACAGAGTCCAGCCGGACTGACCCCACCATTTCCTTGTCCCTGTCACACTCTTTGAACGAGGGGGACTACCTTAAGGTATTCCTTTGGGATAAGGGTACGTTGAGTCCATACAGCGATGCGTATATTTTAAAATAAAGTCCTTGTACCTGGCTACGCACAGAGGACGGTTCCCAGTTCTTAGGCACAACGAACCGTCCCCAGATGCTCCGCTTGTAACAAACACAAAGGAGCCGAACATAGTTCGGCTCCTTTTTTATAATTGCACCCATTTGCCAAGCATCCGTAAGTACATTTGAAACAGGTTGATACGCTCCACACTATCCCTTGCAACAATGGCTCTGCGGGCAACTTCTTCTCCGTCAATGGTGAAGACGACCTCCCCCAGAGGTTCGCCTTGCTTGATTGGTGCCCCTACTGCATTAGGAAGTTCCAATTTGGCTTCTACCTTATCCTTATTTCCCTTTTTTACAATAAAGCAGGTGTTTTCCGCCTCCGGCATCACCGAAACCGAGGTCCCGCCGTTAACCGGTATCGGGTGGATATTCAGTTCTGCCTTTCCTGCCACCTCGTAATTGGCAAAACCGTAATCCAAGAGCGACGACGCGCTGGCGAACCGCTCTTGGGTGCTGGGTGCAGCGAGCACCACCGCAATCAGTTGCATTCCGTCCCGCTCCGCCGTTGCGGCAAGGCAATATTTTGCCGTAGAGGTGGAACCGGTTTTGAGTCCATTGGCACCTTGATAAAACCGTATCAGTTTATTAGTGTTGGATAGCCCGAATTGCCCGTTTCTGAGACTATCCATCCAGATAGTGGTATAATCAAAAATCTTGGGATGCTTTAACAGTTCCCTTGAAATCTTTGCAATATCCCGCGCTGTACTATAATGGTCTTCCGTTTCGTCCAGTCCGTTGCAGTTGATAAAATGCGTGTTTTCACAACCCAACTCCTCAGCACGGCGGTTCATTTTCTCTACAAAGGTTTCATGCGTTCCTGCAATATGTTCTGCCATTGCAACTGCGGCATCGTTGCCCGACGCAACAACCACCGCCTTTAGCATATCCTCAACACTCATCTGCTCTCCGACTTCTAAAAACACCTGAGATCCACCCATCGATGCCGCCGTTTCGCTGGTTGTTACCATATCTTCCAGATGGATTTTTCCGCTGTCTAACGCCTCCATAATCAAAAGCATGGTCATGGTTTTGGTTACGCTGGCAATCGGAAGTTTTTTGTCCGGATTCCATTCATATAAGACTTCACCGCTTTCTGCCTCCATCAAAATTCCCGATTCCCCTTTGACCAATTGAGTAGCAATATCGGTATCCACCTGCGTGGATGGTTCAGCATAGACAAAGCAGGTGAAAAGAGCAACGCTTAACAAGATACAAACCATGTATTTCATGGAACTCCCTCCCATTTCGTTTTCGTAATACATACTTATGCTTGTATGAAGAAAATATGAACTTGCATTTTTTGTAGAATATTGGTATACTTGTGTTAGAGGTTTTATTATGAATCAGGAAACTATGAATTTAATACGGAAAATTGAATACCCCCTCCTTGGGGATCGGCCGGTGGAACTGCTAGAAAGCCGGCTGTATCAGGACCCTGACACGATGCAGATGGTCCTTACTTTGCGTATGAAAAATGTCAGCGGAAAGGCCCTTTCTGCCCTCTATCTGGATTTGTGTTGCTTTGACGAGGATGTCAACCTGATTTCTACCAAAACTCAGGAACCCTATGAGAATCTCAGCGTGGAAGACGGAGAAGAATTTGGGGAAGACGTTGCGATTCCCATTTCCTCGCTTTACACGCGAAGCATCACTGCCAATATCACACGGGTTTGTTTTGCGGATGGCTCGTTCTGGGACAGCAATTCGACGGAAAAACAACGTCGGATTCCCGGTGCAGAGGCTGACCTTTCTGAGGTTTTTGGCTCACACTCCCCGCAAACAGATAAACCAAAACGCAGATGGCCGAAGATTGTTGCTCTGCTACTTCTGCTCATTTTTTCTTGTACTGTGGGTGCAGGAATTGCCCTGTATCAGGTGCATCAGGAGCGGGTGCTTCATGAGGCCGCCACTCTATTCCAACAAGGAGAGTATCAGGAGGCAAAGGAACATTGGGGTTCTTTGACCAAGCATTGGCTTCCTCAATCCTTGCGGGAAGACATCGTCTGGCATCAGGCATTGTGTGATATTAAATCTGAGCAATATAGTTCAGCGATGCAGACCCTTGCCGCCCAACCTGAGCACGAGAAAAGCAGATCAACTCTTCGTCAGTTAAACAGTTTGCTCTCCGGCATTGTTTCTGCGGGCAAGGACCACTCTGCTGCGGTGCGGGTAAACGGAACCGTCCATGCTGCCGGAGATAATACTTTTGGACAATGCAACACCGAGGATTGGCAAAGTGTGGTTTCGGTTGATGCAGGATGGTTTCACACCCTCGGCTTAAAAATTGACGGGACTGTGGTTGCCGCCGGAGATATGGAACATCCCGCCTGTCAGGTCGCAGAACTTACCAATGTGGTTGATATTTCTGCGGGACAAAACCACTCCGTAGCGGTTCTGGCAACCGGAAACGTGGTCGCCTTTGGGGACAACAGTTATGGACAATGTGACACCGGAAAATGGTCCGGCATCATTGCGGTTGCCGCAGGGCGAAACCATACCGTTGGACTCCGCCAAGATGGAACCGTGGTCGCTGTGGGCGATAACCCAAAAGGATGTTGCAATGTAGAAAAATGGGAAGACATTATCGCCATTGACGCAGGGGACGGATTCACCTTAGGAATCAAGAAAGACGGTTCGATCCTTGCCATTGGAAATGCCGGATGTTTTGAAGACCTACCTCAAACCCAAACCGCAATCAACGGCGCCGTCGGTGCCTATCATACCATTGTAACCAAGCCAGACGGAACGCTTTGTTCCAAAGGAAATGACGACAAACACCAGACGGAGGTGGCACATTGGAAAGATGCCTATGTTGCTGCCGGCGGTGTTTGGCACAGCGTTGGCATCAAGCCGGACGGCACCGCCTTTGCCATTGGTTCCAACAGCCATGGACAATGCGATGTGAAAGAATGGACCCGCTTGGGTCTTCCCACCTCTGCCCTCCGCCTGACCGGAATTGAAACCGATTGTAACAGAGTAAAAAGGGATTTCTAAACAGAATTCGCTTTTATTTTTGCTACTTTCGTTACTTTTCTTGACTTTTTTGGCAAAAAAGGGTACAATACTAAGATAGATTATTATTGATATTTTTTAAGAGAGGCATGAGATATGGATACCAATAAACTGGCGGAGTTGTTGTTTCCGCAGATAGACAAAGAACCTCAATATTATGAATCCTTATATCCCGAGCGCTCCTTGGCAGACGGCGCCATGGTGACCCGTATCGGTCCCAGTCCCACCGGCTTTGTGCATCTGGGGAACCTGTATAACGCCATCATCGGTGAACGGCTGGCGCATCAATCCGGCGGTACGTTCTACCTCCGTGTGGAAGATACCGATGCCAAGCGAGAAGTCGAAGGAGCAGTAGAACTTTTGCTCTCCTCCATGGACTATTTCGGCATTGAGTTTGACGAGGGTGAATGTGTGGACAAGCCCGGCATTTACGGTCCCTACCGTCAGCGCCAAAGAAAAGAAATTTACCAGACCTTTGCCAAAGAGTTGGTGCGCCGCGGTCTTGCTTACCCCTGTTTCTGCAGCGAGGAACGGCTTGCCTCCATGCGGGAAGAACAGATGGCAAACAAGGACAACTTTGGTTACTACGGCAAGTGGGCACTCTGCCGTGACCTTTCTTTGGAAGAAATTGAAACACGGATTCAAAACGGCGAGGAATATGTGCTTCGGTTCCGTTCCATGGGGAACATTGAGAACACAGTAGAACTGGCAGACGGGATTCGCGGGGTACTGAAACTGCAGGAGAATTATCAGGATTTTGTTCTCCTCAAATCCGACGGGATTCCCACCTATCACTTTGCCCATGTGGTGGACGACCACCTGATGCGCACCACCCATGTGGTACGGGGCGAAGAATGGCTTTCTACCGCACCGATTCACGCACAATTGTTTGACACCCTGGGCTGGAAGCGTCCGATTTACTGTCACACCACTGTATTGATGAAGATGGACGGCGACACCAAGCGGAAACTTTCTAAACGCAAAGACCCCGAACTTGGTCTTAACTACTACCGTCAGGAGGGATATGTTCCTGAGGCGGTTTGGGAATATTTATTGACTCTGCTCAACTCCAACTACGAAGAATGGCGGATAGAAAATCCTGAGGCACCGATTGATGCGTTCCCCTTTACCTTGGAGAAGATGAGCAACTCCGGCGCGCTGTTTGATATGATGAAGTTTGATAGCGTGAGTCAGGAAACTCTGCTTAGAATGCCGGTGAGTGAAATCTATGACAAGATGTCAGCATGGCTGATGGAATATGACAGCGAATTTGCAAAACTCTTTACTGCGGATCGGGCATTCACTGAGCGAATCATCGGGGTTGGCAGAGATGGTGCAAGACCGAGAAAAGATTTGACCAACTGGAAGCAGGCACGACAGTTCCTCTCTTTCTATTTTGACGAAACTTTTGTGCAGGACGATGCGTATCCCGAAAACGTTTCTCCCGAGGACAGAGCGGAAATTTTAAAGCGGTATCTTGCAACCTACAACCACGCAGACGATAACTCTGAGTGGTTCCAGAAGGTGAGAGAGATTGCCGCAGAGATGAACTATGCCATCAAACCCAAAGACTATAAGAAAAACCCTGAGCAATACAAAGGCAGCATCACCGATGTGAGCAACGTGATTCGGGTTGCAGTGGTTGGCAGATGCAATTCTCCCGATTTATGGGAAATCTGTCACATCATTGGCGAGGATAAGATGCGAAACCGTATTGAGAAAGGAATGAAATAATGGGAAAAGACAATAGAGCGGAACATGGTTTTCGCAAAGAGAATATTCTGGATTTGCCGCGGCCTCAGTTCCCCAAGCGGGCGGTCATCACCGGCGGTATGCCCTACGGCAACAAGCAACTTCACTTTGGCCATGTGGGCGGCGTATTTGTACAGGCAGATGTAATGGCACGCTTTCTCAGAGACCGTATCGGGAAAGACAACGTAGTCTTTGTATCCGGTACCGACTGCTATGGCTCTCCCATTGTGGAAAGTTATCGCAGTCTTTGTGAAAATGGTGAGTTCTCCGGCAGCATTGAAGACTTTGTGCGGATGAATCACGAAAGCCAGAAAGAAACCTTAAAGAAATACAACATCAGTTTGAATCTGTTTGCCGCCTCCGGTTTGGATGATGCAAAAAAAGAACACGAGATTCTTACCGATGAATTGATGCAACTGTGGTATGAAAACGGGTATCTGGAAAAGTTGGTTACCCGCCAGTTTTACGATGCGAAAGCCGGTCAGTTCTTAAACGGCAGACAGGTAGTGGGCAAATGCCCCTTTGAAAATTGTAATTCTGACAAAGGGTATGCCGATGAATGTTCCATGGGACATCAGTATATGCCCGAAGAACTGATTGACCCCAAAAGCACTTTAACCGGTGAAACCCCCGAAATGCGGGATGTTACCAACTGGTATATTGACTTGACCAAGTTCCAGTCTTTGATGGATGAATATGTAGAAACCATTTCTCAGGACGAAACCGTTCGCCCTCTGGTTGCCAACACCATCAAGGAGTTCATGACACCGCCGATGGTCTATGTTAAGAACGATTACCTTGACGACTATGAATCCATCAAGGGCGAGTTGCCCGAGCATGTGCTTAACACGGCAGCAAATAAAACCTCGTTCTCTCTGGAATTTAAGAACTTAAAAGACCGTGACGATGCCCGTGCTATCTTGGGTGCACATGACATCCGTTTCCGTGCCGGAAAAACCTTGGTCCCCTTCCGGTTGACCGGAAACATTGAATGGGGTGTTCCCGCTCCGGTGATTGAGGGTGAGGACGGACTTACCATCTGGGTATGGCCGGAATCTTTATGGGCACCGATTTCCTTTACCCGCACCTACCTGAAGCAACAGGGTAAGGATAGTGAAGAATGGAAAAAATATTGGTGTTCCAAGGATGCCAAGGTGTATCAGTTCATTGGACAGGATAACATCTACTTCTACGGCATTGCGGAAATGGTAATGTTTATGGCGGCGCAAGGCAAAGGAAACCTGACCTCTCACCCTGAAGACGGGCAGTTGACCTTGCCGACTCTGGTTGCAAACAACCATATCTTGTTCCTGAACAAAAAAGCAAGTTCCAGCGGAGCGGTCAAACCTCCCATGGCGGCAGAACTTTTTGACTATTATACACCGGAACAACTTAGAGCACACTTTTTGAGTTTGGGATTGGGCCTTAAGAGTGTAAGTTTCCAACCCAAGCCTTTAAACCCCATTGCCGAGGAAAAGGATGCCGACCCTGTACTCAAAGAGGGCAAACTTCTTTCTAATGTCTTTAATCGGGTGGCACGCTCCTGTTTCTACACCGCCCAGAAATATAACGATGGCAAACTTCCCTTTGGCCCTGTCAGCGAAGAGGTGCTGAAAGAGGCAAAAGAAACCATCTTGAAGTATGAGCGGTATATGTATCGGTTTGAATTCCATTCGGTCATGAGTCTGATGGATACCTATATCCGCAACGCCAACAAGTATTGGGCGAAAAACATTGCCATTGCGGACAAAGAAGACAACAACGAGCTGAGAATGCAGGTGCTGCGCGATGTGTTCCACATGGTTCGGGTAGCAACGGTACTGATGCATCCGGTGGCACCTGAGGGAACCGAACTGATTCTTTCCTATTTGGGATTTGACGATTCTTTCTGGGATTGGAATCGTATTTTTGATACCATGTATGACTTCGTAGATGGCGAAGAACATGTGCTTAAGTTTTTAGAACCTAAGTTCGACTTCTTCCCAATGCATGAAAGCCAGTTACAATTTTAAGTAAAAAACGACTCCTGACGGAGTCGTTTTTTGCATCTATACTTGTCTGCGCACAGGGGACGGTTCCTAGTTCTAATGCACAACGAACCGTCCCCAGATGCTCCGCCAAAAACGGAGTCGTTTTTTTACTTTTGTTTGTAGTAACTGAAAAAGTCTGCCAGTTTGCCGGCGGCATCTTCCAAGACCTCAACTCTTGGGAGGTATACCACCCGAAAATGGTCCGGCTGATGCCAGTTAAAGCCCTTCCCGTGAATCAACAATAGTTTTTTCTCCCTTAATAAATCCAACGCAAATTGCTCATCATCGGCGATGTTGAATTTTTTTACATCCATTTTGGGGAAGATATAAAACGCTGCTTTTGGCTTAACCGCAGAAATGCCGGGAATATCATTGAGTGCCTGATAAATATATTCTCTTTGTTCATAGAGTCTTCCGCCGGGAACAATATAGTTTTTCACACTCTGGTATCCACCAAGTGCCGTCTGGACAACGGATTGCGCCGGAACATTGGAACAAAGACGCATATTGGAAAGCATGCGGATTCCCTGAATGTAATCCTGTGCCATTGCTTTGTTACCGCTTAAAATCATCCATCCAACACGGAATCCTGCAATCATGTGAGATTTGGAAAGCCCGCTATACGTAACGCAGAACAAATCTGGTGCCAGCGATGCAATTGAAATATGTTCTTCCTCGTCCATCACCAGCCGGTCATAAATTTCATCGGAAAAGAGAATCAGTTGATGTTCCCTTGCAACCTTGACAATCTGCTCCAGAACCTCTTTTTCATACAAGGCGCCAGTGGGATTGTTGGGGTTGATAATGACAATTGCCTTTGTCTTGGGAGTTATCTTGCTTTTGATATCCTCAATATCCGGATACCATTCAGATTCTTCATCACAGATATAGTGAACTGCCCTACCGCCTGCCAAGGTAACACAAGCCGTCCAGAGCGGGTAGTCCGGCGACGGCACCAACACTTCGTCCCCCTGATCCAGCAATGCTGACATACTCAGGTTAATCAATTCGCTGACTCCGTTTCCTGTATAGATATCATCCATACTGACATTAGGAATGTTCTTCAACTGCGCATATTGCATAATTGCCTTTCTGGCAGAAAACAGACCCTTGGAGTCTGAATAGCCTTCGCAATCGGTCAACTGCCGGCGCATATCATAAATCACTTCATCCGGCGCACGAAATCCAAACGGAGCCGGATTTCCAATGTTTAACTTGAGCACCTGTGTGCCCTCGCTCTCCATCCGTGCTGCCTCTTCCACCACCGGTCCCCTGACATCATAGAGCACGTCTTCTAATTTTGCAGATTTTTTAAACTGCCGCACATCCGTTCCTCCCATCTTGTTGCGTAATATTAGAATTGTACCACATTTTTCACGCAACTTCAAGGGAAACTCGCAAATTTTTCTTGTCATTTTAGATATGCGCCTAATTTTTTACATATTTTTGACATTTTCTACAAAAAAATCCCGCCATCTCTTAGATAGCGGGAGTTTCCTTTTATTTTCCGGATTTAATTTTATTGGCACGGCGGGGGAACTGAGGTGGGGTGGGTGACGATTTTGAAATCACTACCAGTTTACGAGTCATATCACTTTTGGGGAGCGGGGCTTCGATGACTGCCTCCACCTTTCCTCCAAGAGTTCCAATCATCGGTTTTGCCTCAGCCAGTTCTTCGTCCAATTCCTGTGCCTTTAAAGCAACAAAGATTCCGCCTACCTTGACAAAGGGCAAACAATATTCACACAACACTTTCAGGTTGGCAACCGCACGGGAAACGAGAACATCAAACTGTTCCCGATAGGAACCATCTTTTCCCAATTCCTCGGCTCTGCCATGAACACAAGTGACATCCTGTAAAGAGAGGTCTTTTAAGACTGTTTCTAAAAACCGAATCCGTTTCTGGAGAGAATCAATCAAGGTCACCTTGAGGTCAGGACGAAGAATCTTGATGGGAAGTCCCGGGAAACCCGCTCCGGTTCCCACATCCGCAAGGGATGCCCCCTCCTCCACCTTAACATGGGCAAGAGGGAGGACGCTGTCTAAAAAATGCTTGACAGCAATGCCATCATCGTCCACGATGGCGGTGAGGTTGATATTTTCATTCCATTCCTTGAGCAGGGAAGAATAAGTTGAAAATTGCCCAATTTGTTCTTCCTTGATGGGGAGGTTAAGGGCACTCAATCCCTGTTGAAATAATGCTTGATTCATAGTAATCTCCTATTTTTTAGCCGACAGTCGGCAACAAAAAATAGGTGAAATCGTCTTGGCAGAAGTTTTTTCATGGCAGGAGTGTGCTCTGTGCACATGACTGTGATGAAAAAACGCACTGACGAGGCGAGATTGCCTATTTTTTTAGCCGATAAAAAAGGGCACTACAAAGTAGTGCCCCTTTCTCTTGTTAGGTTACGCCTGAGCAGCGTCTACCGGGCATACATTTGCACAGTTTCCGCATTCGATGCACTCATCTGCATTGATTTCGTACTTTGCATCGCCCTCAGTAATACAAGATACCGGACATTCGCCAGCACATGCACCGCACTTAATGCAATCATCGCTAATGATGTAAGCCATTTCATTTCACCTCTTTAAGTATTGATAGTATTATCATAATATGCAAACCATTGGTTTGTCAAGACTAACTTTTTAGAATCTACAAAATTCATCAATCCTGCAAAAACAATTCTTTGGTATACGGAAGCCCTAAAATCCAGTCACAATAGGTGTGCCACTCTTCCAATTTGTGGCTCCGTCTTGCAAAGTACATATTGAGCAGATTCTCATAGTTCATGGTGACAGTGCGGGTCTGGTTATAACTGGAGGGCAGAAGTTGGATGATATCATACCAATCTGCTTTATTTTTGGTTTCCACAAAGGACAACCTTTTTTCCTCCAACACCTGCATGAACTGCACGAGCGCCGCCACGGCGCTCTCGCTCAGGTGGTCATTGCTGAAATCCTCAAGTTCAAAGGGTTTACTGTGAATCTTATGCATGGTACTGGTGGAGTTTGCCACCGTTCCCACCTTATAGGTATCAAATTCTTTCCACCAATACATGGGGGCGGTGATATCCACCGACACCAGAATCTGACGTATAAATTTGCGGTGGTCGCTCCCCGCCTTGCAAAGGCGTTTTGCCAGACTCAAATCGTTTTCCCCCAGAATGAAGTTGCCGTCCTTATCGTAACTGCTATCCATTTTATCCCAACTGTTCATGGGATTGCGAGCGCCGCGGATGGCACCCTCCATATTCATGACTTGGGTATGCTCCAATCGAATCATTGCAAACGCCTCCTAAATATCCAGGTTTTGTACGGTTGAGGAGTAATCCTCAATAAACTTCCGCCTGGGTTCTACCTTATCACCCATCAGGATGGTAAAGGTTTCATCCGCCATACGGGCATCTTCCAGACTAACCTGAAGCATAATTCTGGTTTCCGGATTCATGGTGGTTTCCCACAACTGCTCCGGATTCATTTCACCAAGACCTTTGTAACGCTGGATTGCCGGCGGTTTGCCGTCACCCATCTCAGTAAGGACTTCCTGCAACTCTGCGTCGCTGTATGCATAACGCTCTGTCTTTCCGCGGCTGATTTTATAAAGGGGCGGTTGTGCGATATACACATGTCCCTCCTCAATCAAAGGACGCATGAACCGGAAGAAGAAGGTCAGCATCAGGGTACGGATATGGGCACCGTCGACATCGGCATCGGCCATGATTACAACCTTACCGTAACGGATTTTGTTGATATCAAACTCCTCACCGATTCCGGCACCGATGGCGGTGATCACCGGCATCAGTTTGTCGTTGCCGTACACTTTATCGATACGCGCTTTCTCAACATTGAGCATCTTACCCCACAAGGGAAGAATCGCCTGGAACCGGCGATCCCGACCCTGCTTGGCACTACCACCCGCAGAATCTCCCTCGACGATATAGATTTCGGTATAGGTGTTATCCCTATCGGAACAATCTGCCAGTTTACCGGGAAGAGTAGAACTTTCCAGTGCACTCTTTCTTCTGGTATTATCACGCGCGCGTTTTGCAGCCTCTCTGGCACGAGATGCGGTCAGCGCTTTGTCTACCACAATCTTGGCAACTGTCGGATTTTCTTCAAAGAATTCGCCCAATTTTTCATTGACCATCTTCTCGACCATGGAACGCATCTCGCCGTTACCTAACTTGGTCTTGGTCTGCCCCTCAAACTGTGCCTCGGTGACCTTGACGCTGATGATACAGGTCAGACCCTCACGCACATCTTCACCTTTTAGGTTATCATCTTTTTCTTTCAGGAATCCGTATTTATGGGCATAGTCATTGACCACTTTGGTGAGTGCTGCCTTAAACCCGGTTTCGTGGGTACCACCCTCGGTGGTGTTGATGTTATTGGCAAAACTGATGATATTTTCTGTGTAGCCGTCATTGTACTGCATGGCGACTTCAGCCTCGCAGGTTTCCCGTACCGCATTGACATAGATGACATCCGGATGAATTGCCTCTTTGTTCCGGTTTTCATAGGTAACAAATTCTTTGATACCGCCGTCATAACGTAGGCTTACCTCTTTCTTATCCTCCGGAGCGTCATCACGCTTGTCCCGAAGAATAATATGGATACCGGCATTCAAAAACGCTTGTTCGCGTAATCTGAGAAGAAGAGTGTCAAAATTGTAGACCAGTTCTTCAAAAATCTCACCGTCCGGCATGAAGTGAACCTTGGTTCCGGTCTTGTCGGTGTCACCAATCGGGGTTAAATCTGCACATTTCTTGCCGCGTTCATAGCGTTGATAGTACACATGTTCACCGTTGGAGATTTCTACCTCCAAAAAAGTGGAGAGCGCGTTAACAACCGATGCACCAACACCGTGCAGACCGCCGGACACCTTGTATCCGCCGCCACCAAACTTACCGCCGGCATGGAGTTTGGTAAATACCAACTCCACTGCGGGAATTCCCTCTTTGGGATGGATACCCACAGGAATACCGCGGCCGTTGTCGGTTACAGTAATGGAGTTATCTTTCTCAATGGTAACCTCAATATCGGTACAGAATCCTGCCAACGCTTCATCAATCGAGTTGTCGACAATTTCATATACCAGATGGTGAAGACCCCGGGCGGTGGTGGAACCGATATACATACCGGGACGCTTACGAACCGCCTCTAGACCCTCCAATACCTGTATTTGATTTTCATCATACTCCGTTTCCACCGGAACGCTGGTCATATGTTCCTCTGTCAAAGAGATTTTTTCTTCTGCCATATGCTTTCACCTTATCCTTTCTGATTTCCGTCACGCATATCGCTGGGTTCTTCCAGCCAATGCCTTGGAGGAAATATTGGTGATATAAATTACGGATTGTCCGTTGATTTCACATAATACAAAGGTGCGGGGGATTTCCTCCGAAACATTGCGGACAAATCCCTCTTCTTCCACAATTTTTAAAAAATCCCGTGTGCCTTTGGACACCGATGTGCTTTCCAAATCTAAAATTGCAATGATATTTTTGGTATTGACCGATACGTCCTTACCAAGATGCAAATACACGTCCATTCCCCCTTTGTGTTATTTCGGCATAACTCTTCCCTGTTCTATCCGGAACAGCCGCCGCTCTCCGTCCTGCGGGAATCCCTCCAAGTCCGTACAGGTAATCAAAATCTGCATATCACGGATATGGTTTAGGATAAATCCACGCCGGTTTTTGTCAAGTTCGCTCATGATATCATCAAGGAGCAATACCGGATTTTCACCGGTTTCCTGACGCATCAATTCTACTTCTGCAAGTTTTTGTACCAGAACCACCGTCTTTTGCTGGCCTTGGGATGCAAACACTTTTGCCTCCTTGCCGTTGATGTCATACCCGATATCTTCACGGTGAGGGCCTACGGTGGATTCGCGCAGATCCAATTCTCTGGTGCCTACATCAGCAAGTTTATTGCTGATTTTTTGTTTGATATCCTCCCGCGTGAGCCCTCTTGCCTCACCGATACAGGATTGGTAGGTCACAGATAAGACTTCTGTGCCGGAAGAGATTTCTTTCTGTATTTCGCTTGCCAGTACTCCGATTTTATCAATATATTCCGCCCGGCATGCAATCACTTCTGCCGAAGCCGACGCCAGTTTTTCATTCAAAATTTCCAGCATGGCTTTGTTGGGAGACGGCATCTTAAGGAGCGCATTTTTACTCTCCACAATTTTTTTGACATCCCCAAGCGCCGAGAAATACTTCGGTCTTAACTGACTAATCAGGATATCCATATTCTTCCGTCTGCCCTTGGGGCCTTCTTTCACCAGTCCCAAGTATTCAGGGCCAAAGTATACCACCCTGAATCTACCTACCAACTCGCTGTTTTTGCGAACCGGTATCTCATTGACTGAAATGGTCTTGCGACGATTGGCAAACAAAGTCATTTCCGCTTTGCTTTCCCGCTGGGCGTCCAAAAAGGTCAGGGCAATATCTGCACGTTCTTCGCCATAGCGAATCAGTTCCACATCTTTTTTGGCACGGTTGGCTTTTCCCATAGAAAAAAGATAAACCGCCTCTAAAATATTGGTCTTACCCTGTGCATTATCGCCGTAAATGATATTAATCCCCGGGTCAAATACAAACGTTTCTTCGGTGTAATTACGAAAATTTTTTAGCGTTAATTCTTTTGCAAGCATTATTCTGTCTTGAGTCTGAGCGGAAGCACCAGATACAGGTACTCATCGCCCTCCGGCGGGAGAACCACCAAAGGTGTGGTGGGAGCCTTTAGTTGCAGTTTCACTTCATCCGTGTCAATGACCCGAAATGCTTCCAACAGATACTTGTTATAGAAACCGATTTCCAACGCCTTGTCCTTAATATTTACCGGAATATTATCGTCCACGGTGCCTGCCGGTGTGGTACAGGAAATATTGATATTTCCGTCCTCAATTAAGAATTTGACCGGATTTTTCACCACATCATTCAGGATAATCAAAGACGCACGCTGAATCGAATCAATCAACCGCTGGGTGGAACAAGGAATCTCCATCTCATAATCCTGAGGAATTGCCGCCCTCCAGTTGAAGTAGTTCCCCTCAATCAGGCGGGTTACCATACGATAATTTTTGAAATGGAAAATTGCGTGGCGTGCTGTCGCATGAATCTGGACAGCCTCGTCGGTATCTCCTAAAATCCGTGCGAGTTCACTTAAGGATTTTTCAGGAATAATCAGTTTCTTTTCTTCAAAGTCGTTTTCCATCTTTGCACGGCGTACAGCCATTCTGTAACCGTCTAACGCTACCATGGTAAGACCCTCATGGGAAATCTCTAGCAGGCAGCCCGTCAGAATGGGGTTATTGTCGGTAATGGCTACTGCGAAAATGGTCTTGGACACCATTTCTTTTAGCATGTTGCCGGGGATGGCAATGGAATACTCCGATTCCACCAAAGGCAAGTCCGGAAATTCTGTCGGAGAAATGCCGGCAATTTCAAACTTTGCCGCACCGCTTTTGATCAATGCCAGATGTTTGTCATTGACCTCAATGCTCACCTTGGGTTCCGGCAGGGCACGCACAATGCCGGAAATCATCTTTGCATTGAGTACTACCTCACCCGGTTCCGGAACCGATGCTTCGATTTTTGCCTCGATGCCGATTTCCAAATCGTTGCCCACCAAGGTCACGATTCCGTTTGCCTCGGCTTTGATATAGATACCCTCCAAAACACTCAAACTGCTCCGTCCGGATACCGCGCGGGATACGGTGGAAACAGCCTCTGTCAGGCTGGCGCAATCACATAAAATTTTCATAGCCAAAATCCCTTCTTTTTGGTTCAAATTATATGTCAATATTATACCATAACGCCTTTTTATAGGCAAGGTTTTTTTGAAAAAAAATGGGTCTTTTTTTGCTCCTCTTTCCCATGACACTTTTTGGCACGCTTTCCTGTGCTACAATATGCCAAGAGATGCGGGGAGACCCCGTTTTCTCACGGTATACCGGTCAGCGGGGGCACCCGCAATATTAACTTCCGCCAAAGGCGGGAAAGGAGAATTTATTATGTTCAATTTTACAAACACCAAGGGCCGTCAGGATACTCCTGTTCAGACCCAACCCCAACCTCAGGCAGCAGCAACGACACAGCAGGCAGACCCCGCTGTGGAGCAACGCTTGGCTGAGATTGAGTCGCAACGCGTGGCATTCAGCCGCAAAAATCCTGCATTTGACATGAAACAGGAGATGGATAACAACCCCGCATTTGTCAATTATGTATGGTGGAACAACCTGACCGTTGAAGAAGCATACTTCCTGACTCATCGGGAAGAACTGCTTGAAGAGGCGCATCAGGAGGGTATTCAGGCGGCGCTCAGCCGTAAAAACAGAGTGGTGGAGAACGGAACTTCCAAGAGCCGTCCCGCCATTGCCAAAAAGAACCCCAAAGACCTTACTGACAAGGAGATTGACGCGATTATTCAGCGGGCAAAAAATGGGGAAACCATTACATTTTAATTAATTTTGAGGAGGAATAAATTATGAATCATCTTAATGTACAAACCACTACCACCAACGGACTCGGTAACAACCTGACTCCGGAAATGAAAACCTATTACGACCGCGCCCTGATTCGTTTTGCAAGCCCGAAGTTGGTTCACGCCCAGTTCGGTCAGCAGAAACCGATTCCCTCCGGCAGCGGTAAGACCATTGAATTCCGCCGGTTCAGTCCTCTGCCCAAGGCATTGACTCCCCTGACCGAAGGCGTTACCCCCAAGGGAAATACCCTGAATGTGACTACGGTAGAATCCACCGTAGAACAGTACGGCGACTTTGTAACCATGTCTGATATGCTGACACTTTCCTCTGTGGACGCTGTCATCAGCGAAACCCAGAATGTGTTGGGTGACCAGGCGGGCAGAACCTTGGATACCGTGATTCGCGAAAAAGTCAATGCCGGCACCAATGTACAGTATGCCAACGGAAAAGCAGACCGTAATCTGTTGGTTGGCGGAAGCAGTAACGCGGAGGAAAACGACTACCTGACCGTAGCCGCAGTCAAACGCGCCGTTGCAACCTTAAAGAGAAACAATGCAACTCCTTTTAAGGACGGTTGTTATGTTGCCATTATTCATCCGGATGTTGCCAACGACCTGACCAACGACCCGGAATGGAAAGCAATCAAGCAGAATGTAGACCCCAAGGATTGGTACAACGGTGTGATTGGTAAAATTCACGGCGTTGTCTTTGTGGAATCCACCGAGGCAAAAATCTTCCGTGCCGGCTACTTGCGTAATCCTGCAACCTTGGAAAAAGGCGACCCCGAAACTCTAACCGTTGCATCGGCAGAGGGTTCTGTAATCACCTTGAAAGAAGCGCTGACCGAAGAGGACGTCGCTTACTTAAACGGCAAAAAACTGCAGATTCAGGGATTGGACTATTCCATCGCTGCTGTAACCGCAGGTGCAGAGGGTTCTGCCACCATTACCGTAGCAGAATCCTTAACCGGCGTCGGTACCGGCAGCATCATCTATCCTGCAGGTGCAGGTAAAGACGGCAGAGCCATCTATTCCACTCTGTTTTTGGGTCAGAACGCCTACGGCGTCACTTCCATTGACGGCGGCGGTTTGACCACCATTTTAAAACAGAAAGGCAGCGCCGGTACCGGCGACCCGCTGGATCAGAGAAGCACTGTCGGTTGGAAAGCAACCCAAACTGCGGAGATTCTTTCGCCGGAATTTATGGTTCGGGTAGAAACCACTTGTAGTTATTAAAAATAAGGAGGAGTAACATTATGGCAAAACAACCCAAAGCACAGATGACGGAACAGTATTACAAAGAACCGGTTCCCGTCATGCTGATGAAAGACAATACCCGTTACAAAGACGATGTTACCGTCACCGTAAACGGAATCAATTATCAAATTCAACGAGGTGTTCCGGTAACCGTTCCCCGTTGCGTGGCTCTGGTTCTGGAACGAAGCCGCAGTCAGGAACTTGCCGCACAGGAATACCTGGAAAGCCTGAAAGGTTAGGTGAGGCTTTATGAAACTGCTTCAAGCCATAGATATGGCTGACAGCCTCTGCCCCAACGCCTTTTCCTTGGAAGAAAAACTGCGGTGGTGCGAAGAGGTGACCGCGGGTATCCGTCGGGATATCAAAAAGGTTTACACCTCCATCGAAACCACCGCCGGCGGCGGCAAAGAAATTGACTGGCCGGATGAATTTTCCTTTGAAGATTTGGAACTTGCTTTCTGGAACGGAACGCCGATGGACAAACTGGATTTGCGCTCTCTTTTGCTAGACCCATCGCAACATTCCACACCCGGGAAACTCCAACTGGTCTTTTTGACACAACCGCAGAGCGTCCGTCAACTTACTGTGCAAGGGGAGTTTGACCTGAGTGAGAACTTCATCCGCATGCCGGACACTCCCTTTGAAGCAGGCGACTTTTTAGAATGGGTTCCGCTACCCTCAAAGGATGCAGAACCGGATTGGAGCAATTCCAATTCTGCCTGCGTGATTGACAGAGTGTATGACGGGTTGGTGTTTGACGAAGACATTTTCACACCCCAAACTGCTGCCCCGATTGCTCTTAGGCGCGTCATTGATGACCGTACCGAGGTAGACGAGGCGCCCTATGACGGCATGTATGTGGAATATCTGCTCGCCAAGATGGCGCTCTATCAGCATGATTACACCGCCTACGGCGCGCATATGGCACAATACAACAGCCTGTATGACGCCCTGCGGCGGGACTACAAAACCAGAAATCCCTTAACGTGTATGTCGGGATTTCGGCACTATTGGTAATAAGGAGGAATCTACCATGTTTCTGCCACCTTTTGGCACAAACGAGAACAACACATTGGTGACCGTCCGGTTTGGAGGATTGGACTTGCGCGACAAACCGCAACCTGCCTCTCTCTCCCAATCGGAAAATCTGTCGGCGGATGCTTATCCCGCTTTGTCACCCAGAAAACCCCGGCAAAAGGTGATTGCAGACACCGGTATTCTTGCTGCCGCTGTGCCGGCATATACCGGAGGAACTCTTTCCGCCTTTACCGGGGTCAAAGAGGACGGATTTTATTTTAAAGGGACAAGGATTCATCACGAATCCTTGTCCCCGGGGGAAAAGTCCATTGTGGATTTCAATGGGAAACTCTGTATTTTCCCTGACAAACTCTATTACAATTATCTGCCTGACCCTCAAACCGGTGCCATTAGCACCACATTGGAAAGCATGGAAAAAACGCTTACTTTAAGCGGTGTCACCTTTTATAGTTCCCATGACAGTATCACAGGGGCATATGTGGCATACGTAAGCAAAACCAATGCCGGATTTGACCGCTTTCTTCCGGGAGAGAGCATTACCATCAGCGGTGCAACCCAAACGCAAAACAACACCCACTCAATGCAAGGAAGAACGGAGTTTGCTGCGACAGATGCCATTGTCAGTGCGGTGGTAACCGCCAGCACATCGAATCGTCTGGATTTATTGCTCTACACCAAAACCGGTCAGAAAGCGCTCTTTCAAAACGGTACCGACAACCAGAGTATCACCGTTAAGGTCAGCATCCCCGATATGAACCATGTCTGCGTTCATAACAACCGGCTATGGGGAACTGCCGCAAACGGCGAATACCTGTATGCTTCCAAACTGGGAGACCCTGCCAATTTCCATTCCTTTCAGGGATTGGCAGATGACAGTTGGTACAGTGTGATTGGAACCCCCGGCACGTTTACCGGCATTGTCAGTTACCGCTCTGCCGTAGTCGCCTTTAAGCAGGATTGTATTCATCATGTTTATGGAGATGGACCGCAAAATTATTCCATCCCCAAGCAGACCTTTGGCGGCTGCATTGACGGTAGAAGCATCTCGGAACTTGGCGGTGTGCTTTACTACCTTTCGCATTCCGGTTTTTGCGCCTACAACGGCGGTGAGCCCGAGTGTATCAGCCCTCAATTACCGGTATCTTACCATTCTGCAGCCTCGGGGTGTGACGGCATTCGTTACTACACCGCCGCCATGAGGGAGGACGGCACACGCGACCTTTTGGTTTATCATCCGGCACATGGCGTCTGGCACCGGGAAGACGATACTGCGTTTTTTCAATTTCTCCGTTTTGGGAATTATCTTTACGGTGTCACCTATGATGGGATTTGGGCATTTGGCAAAGGGGAAGAATCCGTCCCGTGGAGCCTGACTACCCAACCCACTTCCTATGACACTCTGCGCTATAAAGGGGTGCGGGAGTTGCGTCTTCTGCTGGACGCAGAACCGGATACTGATGTCACCGTCAGCATTTCTCATGACGGAGCACCCTTTCGCACTTGCGCCACCCTTTCCAAGTCCTCAGGAAGAAAGAGCCACAGAATTCCTATCCGATTCCAAAAGTGCGACAGTTTTCGTATTCGAATTGAAGGACAGGGCAGAGCAGTGATTCACGCTTTGGAACTGTCCGTTTATCAGGGAGGTAAAACCTATGTCATATAATCAAGAAGAATTCAAGAAAAAAACCGTCCCCGATTCGGTACCCCGCCGGGATGACGGTCAGGTTGGCATCCGTGCCACCTTAAACAAGATGGGATTTTCCAATGACCGCATTGGCTTTAACGATGCCGACGGCACCGTTACCTTGGACAATCGCGTCTTGATGAAACCGGGGTATCTGGATGAATCTGCCGGCGTTTCTTACGCACCGGAAAAGGAGATCCAACAACATCTGGTAAATTTTTATCAAAACACATCCGACCCAATCGTACGGGTCAGCGACGCTTTTTCCGGTTCCGCAGGAAAGTACGGACTTAGTGCTGACGCCCTCACCTATGGAAACGGAACCGTTTCGGTCGGCGGGAAACCTTTGGACATTCTCTACATTGACGATGAGGGAAAGTCATGGGCATACCAAAGCAAAGTAAATGATGCTGTCTATGATTTAGCAAGCCGTCAAAAAATCCAAAGTCCGGTCTCTCTGGCGGAAACTTACCGCCGTCGGTATCTGGAAGATGCGGAGTCTTTGATAACCCAACTCACCTATCAAAAACCTTTCTCCTATGACCCAAACGACGACCCTGTGTATCTGGCATATCGCAACCAATACCTGATGGAGGGAGAGCGCGCAAGTCGTGACAGCATGGCAACCTACGCATCATTAACCGGAGGGCAACCCAACTCTGCGGCGGCAACCGCGGCGGCACAGGCGGAACTCTATTACAATCAACAGTTAACCAATCAAATTCCGCATCTTGCCGAGCAGGCATACCAACGGTATCAGGATCGCTACCAAAACACACTGTCTTTGCTTGACAGAACGGTAGACCTGTATCATACTGCCTACAAAAACGCTGCAGATGCCAACGCCAAACAGGTTAATTATGCCAATCTTTCTGCATCTTCTAATGTGGAAAGAGATAAAAATGCGCACGATGCCGGTTGGGAAGACATCTTCCGTCAGCAGACCTATGATTCCAACATTCAGGATTCCGAAAAAACAGGTCTTGTTATGGAAGGGTTGAAACTTGACAACCTTCAGCAGAGTATCTATCAAAAATACTATGAGTATCTGCTCCAGACCGAACTTGCCGGAAAGCAACTCAGCAACCAACTGACACAAGCAAAAATTTATCAGGCTTATAACTAAAAAAATACCAAGCGGTTTTTCCGCTTGGTATTTTTTTAGCCACAACAACTCATGTGTTTAACACGATCCCGCTCCTCTGCCTGTTTGGCATTGTTGAACCGGTCGACCGTTCCTACCAGATAACCGGTAATCCGGCGAATCCGCTCAAAGGGAATGGGATGCAATGTATATTCTGCATCTACATAACCATCATCACAAAGGGTCAGGGTCATCGTATCTATCTCCATACCCGGATTGTTCTGACGGATATGCTTCGCATAGTAGCCAATCTCTCTGGAATCTAATTCTCCATTTTTTACAGTAACAGTCATACTTATCGCCTCCTATGCTTGGTATTATACACCAGAAAAACCAATCTGTCAATAGATATTGTGTTAAAATTTTGTTACAAACACAAGATATAGTGCTTATTCCTCTTCAAACTGGTCTTTGCCAACGCCGCAAAGAGGACAGAGGTAATCCTCCGGTACATCTTCCCACGCGGTACCGGGTTCGATTCCGTTTTCCACATCGCCCACAGCCTCGTCATAGACATAGCCACAAACAGTGCATACATACTTTTTCATTTCACAACCCTCCTTTTCCGTAATTTTTATTTCTTCTTACGTAGTATATCATATGTTTTAGAAAATAACCAGTATTTTGCAGAAATTTGTTTGACAAAATTATAAAAATATATTATACTGAATGGAAATTGCAAAAAGGGGTAGTACAGATGAAAACAGTTCTTGACATTGTAATTCTAATGGTTGGTTTTGTGCTTTTGCTCAAAGGTGCAGACTTTTTGATTGACGGTGCAGTCGGCTTTGCCCGTAAGTTCCACATTCCTGCTCTGGTCATCGGGATGACCATTGTGGCATTCGGTACCAGTGCACCGGAAGCGGCAGTCAGCATTACCGCGGCAATGAATGGCAGCAATGCTATTTCCATCTCCAATGTACTTGGTTCCAATCTTTTTAATCTTTTGGTTGTTGGCGGTCTCTGTGCTATGTTTCGCCCTCTCCCTATCAAACCCATTGCGATTAGTCGTGACTATCCATTTCATCTGATAATTACTGTTGCCCTTTTGGTAATGCTTTTAGATATCCCCTTAAACGGAGGGCAATCCATTACTTTATCCCGCGGTGACGCATTGATTCTTCTGTTGTTTATGGGTATTTACATGTACATCAATATTCGGGATGGCATCGGCGGTGAAGACGAAGAAAGTGATGCCGTGATTCCTCCCGTTTGGAAGAGTTTGCTATTCTTTGCAGGCGGTCTTGCGGGTATCATTTACGGCGGAAACCTGGTTGTGGACTCTGCGACAGGAATTGCCAGAGCCATTGGCGTTAGTGACACCTTGATTGGTCTTACCATTGTTGCCATCGGCACCTCTCTGCCGGAACTGGTAACCTCCGTGGTTGCTTGTAAGAGAGGTGAGGCAGACCTTGCATGGGGAAACATCATTGGCTCAAATGTTTTTAACATCTTATTTGTGCTCGGAGTTTCTTCTTTATTGAATCCCATTACTGTAGGCTGGGAAGCCATTTATGACACCATCATTCTCTTGATTCTGGCAACCTTGGTGTATCCCACCACCATCCCCAAAAAGCAGTTGTCCCGTCCGGTAGGTTTTGCAATGGTGATTGCTTACATCGCTTATACTGCGTATATTATCATTCGATAACATAACTATTGGATGCGCACCGGGGACGGTTCCATGTGCACAGGCACACCGAACCGTCCCTGGATGCTCCACCAAAAATAACCGCAAGGAAACAATGTTTTCCTTGCGGTTTTATTGTTAACTTGTGAAATCCTCTTCAAAGGAGACCAAATCGTTTCTGGTTTTTAACACCACGCCCTCGGTTAGTTGTAAAACATCTGCTTCCGACAAATCGCCGGCATGGATATCCAAGGAATACAAAAACGCCTCCTTGCCCTCGCTGGAGATGTAAATGGCAATATCCTCGTTTTCCAGACGAGCAATGTAATAATCTACATTAAGCACATCATTTTGGGATAGCGGTGTTGCGTCGCCGCTCACAGGACTTGCTTCTACCATGTCCTGCGTGCGCAATCTTTCTTTCACCCGCTCAGTTTGATATTGATAGGTAATCACATAGGAAAGGTAACCCGCCAGCACTGCGACAGAAAAGACAATAATTCCAAAAGTAAGGCTGCGAAACAGTTTTTTTGCCATGACTATACTCCTTTTCCAGATATCTGTAACATGAATTTAACCTATTATTAACACATATTAGTCTTTTTATACCTTATTATATGGTATAATTATATCGAGAAAATAGAACAACAAACAAAGGGGAATCAGGATGAAAGAGTATAAAAAGCAATTTCTGAAAATCTTTGGCATCACTTTGCTCATAGGTGTTTTATTTGTTGGCATCTTGTTTGGCGGTGCAATCCTCGGATTCTGGGGTGGCATTGGCGACCTTGACATTGATGCCCTCTCCTTGCGGCAAAACTCCACTCTGGTCTATTTTGACCCTGAAACCGGAGAAGAAAAAGAACTGACCAAACTCAATGCAGAAGAAAATCGGGATTGGGCAGAGATTACCGAAATTCCGAAGGATTTACAACACGCCTTTGTTGCCATTGAGGACGAGCGTTTTTACACCCACAAAGGTTATGACCTGAAGCGAACCGTCAAGGCAACGCTATCCTGGATTGGAAACAAGATTACAGGCAAAAGCGGGGTATCTCTGGGCGGAAGCACCATCACCCAACAGTTAATCAAAAACATTACCGGTGACAGAGAACAGGTTGCCTCCAGAAAAATTAAAGAAATTTCCCGCGCGGTTGCCTTGGAAAAAGAGATGGAGAAAGACCAGATTCTGGAACTCTATCTTAACTGCATTTATCTTTCTCAAGGCTGTAACGGCGTCCAGACCGCATCCAGAATTTATTTTGACAAAGATGTGTCTGAACTCACCCTCTCAGAATGCGCATCCATTGCAGGTATCACCCAATACCCCTCTTTGTATGACCCCTTTGTCAATCCTGAAAAAAACAAAGAGCGGCAAAAACTGGTGCTTGGCAAGATGCTGGAACTTGAATACATTACAGAAGACCAATACCAGACCGCCATCGAAGAGCCTCTTACCTTTGCAGACCCGTCACAGGCGAAAGAACGCAACACCGGAACCACTTCTTATTTTGTAGACCAAGTCATTCGCGATGTGCTTCGGGATTTAAAAGCCCAAGGGTATTCCGAAAGCCTTGCTAACAAAATTTTGTATTCCGGCGGCATCAAGATTTACACCACCTACGTGCCACAGGTACAGGAAGCGGTGGAATCTTATTATGAAAATGCTAAAAACTTTCCGGATAGCAACGCACAATCCGCCATCACCGTAATTGATGTGCAAACCGGACAGATTGCAGGCATCGCAGGCGGAATTGGAGAAAAATCCGGCAGTCTTACTTTAAACCGTGCATCCATGAGTCCCAGACAGCCCGGTTCTTCCATCAAACCGGTTGCCGTTTATGCACCGGCATTGGAGAAGGGAATCATCACCCCCGGCTCTATCTATCAGGATGTGAAAAAGTCCTATGGCGGCTGGACCCCGAAAAACAGTGACGGGCAATACCGCGGTCCTGTGGATATCCGCCATGCCGTCAGACGCTCCTTGAACACCATCGCCGTACAGGTATTGGAGGACTTGGGCGCACAAAACAGTTTTAACTTCCTGCGCGACAATCTGGGGATTACCACTTTGGTTGAGGCACGGGACGGTAGCGGCGGCACCATTACCGACATCGGCTATTCCCAGTTGGCACTGGGCGGATTGACGGACGGTGTTACCACCATGGAGATGGCGGCAGCATATGCCCCCTTTGCCAATGGCGGCGTTTATCATTCCCCTTATATTTACACCGAAGTCAAAGACAAAGACGGCAATCTTCTCTTAACCTCCAACCGTTCTACAAAAGCGGCAATGAAATCATCCACCGCTTTTGTGATGACTCGACTTTTGAACGAGGTTGTAACCTCCGGTACCGGTGGCGGCGCAGGACTTTCCAACGGCATCTTTACCGCCGGGAAAACAGGTACCACCGATGACAACTATGACCGTTGGTTTATCGGATTTACTCCTTACTATTCTGCAGCCATCTGGTACGGCTATGACACACCGAAAGAGATTTACGCTTCCGGCAACCCATGTGTCACTGCCTTTCGCAATGTGATGAATAAGGCGCACCAGAATCTAAGTGAATATCGAAAGATTGCCACACCAAGCGATGTCACCTATGTGAGTTACTGTCCCATTACCGGCAAACGCGCCGGAGAATTCTGCCCGGAAGAATCGTACTACTTTATCAAAGGGAAAACACCCTCCGGCACCTGTAGCGATGAACACGAGGACTTAAAGGAAGATGAGGAAGGCACTGAAGGCGAAGATGACGAAGGCGAAGAAGGAACTTCAGCCACGACAAAACCATCCGGTAGTTCTGCTCCCTCCCCCTCTGCATCGACTACTCCAACTACGAAACCAAGCACCGGAACATTAACGGAATAAAAACGGAAAACCGCCCTTAGGGCGGTTTTTATGTGTTGCAACAATGCCAAGTCCAGCGTGTAACTTTTCACCTCCTAATAAAAAATGCGCAGCCGAAGCCGCGCACGAAAAACACACGGCTTCAGATACTGCAACATATCTTATTCCACAATAAAAGGTATAGAAAACAAAGCCTGTGTTTTTACCCACACAAACCTTTTATTATGGAATATTGAAAATATGTTGCACTTGTAGTATAGCATAAAATTCCAGAAATTGCAAGGGGGAAAGATGACAATGAACGGGGACTGCGCACATGGGGACGGTTCCATGTTTTCCGTCATAAAAAATCCGCAATTCTTACGAATTGCACATTTTTGTTTGGATAACCTATTTTACAATAACAATCGTTGCTTCAAAGATACCATTCTTCTCTGCACCGGTTACGGTGACGGAAGCACCGTTTGGAATTTCTTTTGCGGTGGTGGAATTTCCGTTGCTCTTTAAGAAGTTGGTTTTTGTGTTGTAGTACACACTATGAATCGTACCATTGGCATCCTCTACATTGATGACCTTATAACCGGTATTGGAGCCAACTACGGTACCGGAAAGTTCATCCTTATCACTGGTAGCAACCGACGCAGCGGAAAGACTCTTAATTTCCACCCCGTCCAGCGTACCGCTGACGGTAATGTTCCGTCTTAAGTCATAGATGGTTGCGTCTGCACCTGCAATTTTAATTTTTGCATCGGAACGCAATTTGTATTCTTTTTGCGTTCCGTTCACCGTAATGGTCAGATACGGTTTTGCGGTAATATGAATCTCGCTTAATGTGCCGGAAAATTCTTCGGTAGAACTGGTGGCAGTGATTCGGGTTACCTTGCCATTGGCAATGGTCAACTTTACGGCATCACCGGCAGAAAGGTTACGATATTCTGCTGTCTGACCGTCCCGCGCTACTACTGCACCCTTATTGGCAACCACATAGGTCTGCTCGGTGCCGTCTTTTTCTGTGATGTCCACATAAATATGGTTGGCATCATCAAAAGTAATTCCTACCAAGGTTCCGTTTACCACGAAATCGGGGTCAGTAACCTCAATGGCAATTGCCTTGCCGTTGTTTACGGTCACCTTAACGAAATCTTTCTTTCTCAAATCGGTAAAGGTCGCTTTGGTTCCCTCAATGGTAATGACACAATCTTCAGCCAGCGTATAGGTAGCGGTATTGTTTGCATCCTCAGAATCCGCCAGCATCACTTTTTTGTTGTCACCCGAGCCTGTTACCATAGAAATCACTGCGTATACGGAAGTGCTTTCACTCTCTACGACAGCCTGACCGGTTACATAGATTGCCTGAATGTGTCCGTTGACTTCAACAACGCCTACTTCATCGCCCTCTTCCAAATCGTTCAAGTCAATACGCTCACCCTCAAAATATGCTACGGTGTCTGCATTGACGGAACGCTTGCTCTCGTTGCCATTTCTGTCAAGGACGATGGTTTTCTTTGCCAAATCCAGACTGTCAATCACGCCGCTATACTGGCTCTTATTGATTTTTGCAATCATTCTGGAAAGCAGAGTCGCCATCTGGGCACGAGTCAAGGAAGTATTGGGGGAGAATACAGTGGCACTTCCATCGGTGGACGCCATACCATTCATAATATTCTGCTTGGTTACATATTCTACATAGGGTTTTGCCGCAACCGGAATCTGTTCATCATCCGGATAAGTAGGTGCAGAAACCTTAAAGCCTGCCGCCTCGGTATTGGCACCCAACAGTTTTGCCATCAAGATTGCCGCCTGACAACGGGAAAGTTCGGTGTTTGCATTGTTCTGGGATGCATACGCCGCAAGGTCGTCCTCGATCAGAATTCCTGTATAAAGGAGATAGGCAAGTTCCTTGGTATAGGTTGTATTATGCTTACCCGCAGTCGCTCCATAAACCTCATTTGCGTTTTTTGCGACTTCTGCATAGGCAGATTCTTCCACGCCTAACATTCTTGCCATTAAAATCAAACATTCAATTTTAGAAATCGAACGATACGGCTTAAAAGTTCCGTCCTCATAGCCTTTGATGTAGCCCGCATCAACCATCTTTTGAATTGAATCCTTTGCCCAGGAAACGGTGGCATCGCCATCTACATCGCTAAAGGTTGCCGCCATAACCGGTGTTACCGCTACGGTCAGCGCAAGCGCCATAGAGAGAAGTCCTGCAAATACTCTGCGTTTTTTCATAAAAGTTCCTCCTAAATCTATATGTTTTTCATTCAAACCACATGATATTCTACCTATTTTATTATAATATACCATATCTGCGTTTTAAATTCAAGTAGTTCCTATAAATTTTACAAGATTTTTTTACCATGCCTGCCAGAATATTATCGGTGTATTTTTTCTTCCTCGGCACAAAATAAATGCGTAAATAAACAAAATTTTGACGCATAAAAACCATTTACAAGAGGAGGAAATTACTATGTTAAAACGTTGTATCTCCCTGTTTACGGCAGTATGCCTGATATGCGCGCTTGGCTCTTTTGCAGTGTTTGCAGAAGAAACTCAGCCGGTATCGGCAGACGGTATTCCTTTTGGTCCGCAAACAGGCAGTACACCTGCGGAACAAAACTCCGCAAATGGTGCCGCTATGGACATGACCGGTCCGCAAATGCGTAACTTTGACGGCACCAACACAGACGGAACTTTAGATATTTCAGGCGGTATCAATACCAACCTGGTTGAAAACAGTTCCAAATATAATGGCATGGCGGCACTTCCCGTCCCCCAGACTCCTGCATTGTCCCGTTACAGCACCGCAAGGGTTGCGCTGGCACCGGACATCGCTGACACCCCTTATGCTGAAGCGGCAGAACTTTTAGGCGCTCTTGGTATTATGGTCGGCGACGCAGGAACCGGTGCATTCCGTCCTAACGACAGAATCATCCGAAGTGAGATGGCAAAAGTTGCTGTCTATGCAGTTGGACTGGAAGACGTGGCACAAAGTTCCACCGCCCAAACAAGATTCCCTGACGTCCCCGCAAGCCACTGGGCAACCGGCGCCATCAATGTGGCAGACCAGCAAGGCATGGTGAGAGGTGACGATGTGGGAACCTTCCGTCCGGATGACCCCGTGCTTTTGCAAGAGGCGGTAGCCATCATGGTACGTGCCATGGGTTATGAGCCCGCGGCGAATGACAAGGGCGGCTACCCTGCCGGATATATGCAGATTGCATCCAGCAACCAGTTGCTGCGCGGTCTTTCCGGTACCTCGACCCAGCCGGCAACCCGTGGGGATATCGCTCAATTGGTATTCAATGCCATGACGGTAAACCTGATGGAACAAACCGGCTTCGGCAGCAATGCCCAGTATCAGGTTGTAGACAAAACTTTGCTTTATGACAGATTAAATGTAGAGAAAGCCTACGGTCAGATTACCGGAACCTATGAAACATCCCTCACCGGCGGTGCCACCACCGACCGTGACCGGATTATGATTGAGGACAAACAATATCTGGAAGGCGATACACTGGCAAGTCAACTTCTCGGTTACAATGTATTGTACTATGCCCGTATCGACAAAACCACCGATGAAAGAACTTTAATCGTAGTAAGAGAACAGGAAAACAAGAATAAGACCGTCCGTGTCAATTCCGAAGATATCGTATCGGTTACCGGCGGAGATGGCGAGAATAAGAGTTTTGTTTACTGGCCCAGCCAGAATGCAAGCAGCAACAAAACCATTACCATCGCCTCCGACGCTGTGTATATCTACAACGGAAAATATAAGACCGGCGTCACCAACGAAGCATTAAAACCCACCGCCGGCAATGTAACTTTACTGGATTCTGACACCAATGGCATTTATGAGACTGTCTTTGTCAACCACTTTACTAATCTGGTTGTAGACACCGTCTCCACCGTCACCGGCAGAGTCACCGACAAATATCTCAACGGCTCTCTCGTCTTTAATGAAGAGGACGAAACCACCCTCTTTACCTTAATCAAAGACGGACAAGAAATCAGCATCAACGATTTGAAAGAATGGAACATTATCTCCTATACCATCAGCGATGACAGAACTTTGATTAAAGGCTATGTTTCCGACGCAGTGCTCAGCGGTATCGTAACCGAGATTAACGAAGACCGTTACCGCATCGGAAGCAGTGAAGAACTCCACAGCAAAGCGGCAAACTACCCCAACGAAATTGCTCTGCGTGACCGCGGTAACTTCTATCTGGACATCGAGGGCAAGATTGCGGCAGTAGACCCCAACGCTACCATTGACAACACCCAAGGCGCAGGCAAAAACTACGCATATCTGGCAGGTGCCGCAATGAACTCCGGCTTTAACACGACAGCGCAGTTTAAACTCTTTACCATGAAAGGGGAAACTGTTGTCTTAAACAGTACCTCAAGAATGCGACTCAACGACAGTTACAGCGAGGAACCCTCTGCCGTGGTAGATACCTTAACCGCAACCAGCGGCGGTGCCATCGGACAAATTATCGTTTATGAGGTCAACAGCAATAACGATGTATCTGCCATTGAAACCGCCGTTGACATGACAGGAACCGGTGCACCCAATGTAGGCGAGTTTACGATGAACATCAGCCGTGAGGACATGGTTTATAAGAGTGCCTCCGGTAAACTGGGCAGCGTAGGTATTGCAGATACCACCATCATCTTTGACATTCCCCAGGATGCCGGCAATGACACCGAAAAATTCTCCATCCGAAATAAAGGAACCCTCTCCAACGAGGCAACCTATGATGCAGTCATCTATGACCTGCAGGAGAACTATGTGGCAAACGTTGTAGTCATTACCAGTTCCATCGGAGTCACCGCACCCGAATCCCCGATTCTGGTTGTTGATTATATCAGCGCAACCCAAAACGAGGACTTTGAAAATACCGACCGCGTCTACGGATGGCAGGGCGGAAAAGAAATCAATCTGCTGGCTGCAGACAAAACGGTTCTGCGCAAAGGCAGCGGCGGCAGTGAGGCACTGGAGCAAGGTGATATTATCCAATACCGCACCAACGCGGAGGGAGAAGTGGACGGCATTACCCTGCTGTTTAACATCGACAACAAGACCACCGAGTTTACCACCGATGTGACCGAGGATTTAACTACCGTTTACGGTAAGGTTGCCAAAAAATTCAGCGGAAGCATCAACATGACGGTCAACGGTGCAGTTCAGAACTTTGCAACCGGCGACGCAACCGTATATCTGTACGATTCCACCAGAAACAAACCCCGTATTGAACTGGTATCTGCTGCCGACATCGAAATCTTTGAAGAAGGCAACGAAGCACGACTCTTTGTCAAGGTTTATGAAGATGTCGTTCAGGAAATGGTAATCATCAAATAATAAACCAAAACTTCGGTTACAAAAATGCAAGGACGCACCAAATGGTGCGTCCTTGTTAATCAATCTCCTCACAGATTGTTTGCAAAAGTTTAATAAACTCTCGCACTGCACGGGAGAGATATCTCTTACCATCCCAAAAGAGATAGGTGTTGCGAATGAAATCCCCAATGTTTCTTACCGTTACGCTATCCTCAAACTGTCCCCGCCAGGAAACGGACGGAATCAAAGCGATTCCCAATCCCATTGCCAGATATTTACGGATATAAAAGGGGTCGTCCCCTTGAATGCTGATGTTGGGAATAAATCCGGCTTGTTTGCATAGTTCCATAGTCAGCCGATACATGCTGGTCCCCTCCGGCATGGTGATAAACCGCTCGCCGCTTAAATCTTTGAGTGTAAGGTCACTCTTACGCAAGCACTCCGCCTCTCTGCTCGCCGCAAGCATCATGGTTTCCCGAATCAAAAGCGACCGTTCCAGTTCATGGTAACGAGTCACATCATCCGACACAATGCAATCAAATTCTTCATGTTCCGGTGCGTGATGACTGATAGAAAAAGTCACTGCCGGATATCTTTGACGAAACGCCTCGATTGCCTCGGTCACCACACGGCGGTTGGTGCAAATCCGAATCCTGATTTCTCCGGTCAGTTCCTCTTTGGTATCGGCAAGGACGGATTTTGCCTCATGAAGTTCCTTAAGTGCCTGCGACGCCTTTTGATAAAAGAGTCTTCCTTGCTCATTTAATGCAATACGATTGGCACGACGGTCAAACAAAGAAACTCCCAATTCTTCCTCCAAACGCTTGACACATTGTGAAATATTGGATGCTGGTACGCCATAACACTTTGCAGTTGCAGAAAAATTTTCACTCTCTGCCGCATGGCAAAAGTAGGTTAGTTGTAATAGTTCCATGATTATCACCCCAAAGATATTCTATCACCTTTGAGCATCACTGTCAATGTATGGTTGGCATATATTATTTGGTTCTTTACTCACATAGAAATTTGTGATATGATAGTAAAAAAGGAGGGAATCATATGGCAGAATTACTGGAAATTACCATGATTGTCAGTTTCGGCTTTTCTTGGCCGATGAATGTAATTAAGTCTTACAAATCCAGAACCACCAAGGGTAAGAGTTTATCCTTTTTGCTCCTGATTTTGTTTGGCTATATTGCAGGAATTGCATCCAAATTTGTCAACCCTACATACATGGCAGAATTTGGAAAGAAATGGTATGTATTATTTTTTTATGTACTGAACTTTATTATGGTCTTTACTGATTTGTGTTTGTATTTCAGAAACCGTCGGTTGGACAAGCAAGGAGGCATTTTATGAGTTTACAAGTATTAGCCATTGGCAACAGTTTTTCACAGGATGCCACCCGCTACCTACACCAAATCGCGCGGGCAGACGGATTCAGTTTGCAAATCGTCAATCTTTACATTGGCGGTTGTACGCTGGAACGGCATTTCAGAAACAGTTTATCGGACGACAAAGCCTACGTATTAGAAGTAAATGGCGAAAATTCTGGCTTTTTTGTATCTTTAAAAGAGGCATTGCTCAATCGCAAATGGGATATCATCACTCTGCAACAGGCAAGCCATCAAAGTATCGACTACCAAAACTATCAGCCTTACTTAAACGAACTTTCTGCATACATAAAAAAATATGCACCCACCGCCAAGCAGGTGATTCACCAGACTTGGGCATATGCACAGGGCAGCGAAAGACTGACAAACCTTGGTTATGACGACCAAGGAAAGATGTATCAGGATTTATTTGCGGCATACCAAAAGGCGGTTACCGATAGTTCCGCTGACGGGATGATTCCGTCAGGAATGTTGTTCCAGAATCTTTTAGAACACGGAATTGACAAGTTGCATCGGGACGGTTTCCATGCAACCATGGGCCTTGGCAGATATGCTTTGGCACTGTTGTGGTATCATATCCTAACGGGCAATGATGTCACCAAAAATACCTTCCGTGATTTTGACCAACCGGTTACCGAAGAAGAAATTGCCATTATTAAACAATGTGTCAATGAATTATAAACCAAAAGAACCTTCGCTTTTGCGAAGGTTCTTTTGATTTAGGGATTAACTTTGTAGCAAACAAAAAAGTGTATGGCAAGCGCCATACACCGAAAAATGCACAGCCCTTGTCGCCAAACAAACCTATCATACCAATCACGGGGTACTATAAGAAAAGCGTGCATTTTTGCCTGAAATAAAGCAAAAATACCTACCGTGATTAGAGATTCAGTTTGTTTGTCACTTTTTATTATACCATAGTTAAATAAAAAATACAAGAACTTTTTAATGATCAATCGAATACCCTGTGCACAGTCACAGGGTTTTTTACGAAAATGTTTCGTTAGGAATCCTATTTACTTTCGTTTCTTTGTGTGCTATGCTAACAATCGTGATTTTATGCGAAAGGATGATGGACACCATGAGCAATATCTATCAATCGCCGGACTATAAGCGGTCTCGGGCAATGTACATGGCACAATGTACCTTTGAATATTTTGTAACTCTTTTTATCGCGGATGCGTTTCTTGCCAAACTGCTCACTTATCTGGGCATCAGCGATTCTTTGATTGGTATTATTTCTTCCTTTGTCAATCTTGCCTTTATGTTCCAACTGCTGACCGTCTTTGTAGCAGGAAAGATTACCAATTACAAACGGACAGTCATCACCGTCCAGATGGTGAGTATGCTTTTGTATCTCTCCATGTATCTTCTGCCCTTTCTCCCATTATCCGGCACTGTAAAAACCACAGTGGTTGTGGGCAGCATCTTAATTGGGCAGATTGGAATGTACTTTGTATCTTCTTATCTTTACAAATGGGCAAACTCTTTTGTTGCACCAACCCGCCGTGCCAGATATTCTGCAGCCAAGGAGATGATTTCTCTCCTCTCCGGCATCGTTGTCACCCTGATTGCCGGTGCGGTGGTTGACCATTTTGAGGAAATCGGCAACTTGAAGGGAGGATTCCTCTTTGTTTCCATTTCCATTTTGGTATTGATTGCTTGCAATCTTGTGAGTCTTCTGCTCATCAAAGGCGATACCGAAGAAAAACAGACAGTTGCCGCAATTTCTATTAAAGATATTTTAAACAATGTGTTTGGCAACCGAAACTTTGTCAACGTCATTATTATGACCTGCCTGTTCCAGATGGCGCGTTATAGCCTGTTTGGATTTATGGGAACCTTTAAGACCAAAGACTTGCTCCTCAGCGTCGGTGCAGTTCAGGTCATCAACATGGCAGGAAACTTAGGACGGTTTTTCCTCTCTCTCCCCTTTGGCAGATACTCCGACAAACGCTCCTTTGCTAAGGGATTTGAACTGGCATTGATTCTGGAGGCAATTTCCGTTGCCTTTATCATATTCACCACCAAATCTACATGGTGGGGCGTGGTTGTCTTTACCGTCCTTCATTCCATCAGTATGGCGGGCAGCAATCAGAACTCTTACAATATTACATATAGTTACATTGATTCTGATTATTTTGTCTATGGAATGGCAATCAAAAACTGCCTTGGAGGCATACTCGGTTTTGCTGTTTCTCTGGGCGCCGGACGGATTCTTGCTTGGGTACAGGCAAACGGAAATCAAGTGTTTGGCATCCCCATGTTTGGTCAACAATTTCTTGCCTGCATCTCTTTGGTGCTCTTGGTAATCACTATTTTATTTACCCATTTCGTCATTGGAAAGCAAAAAGTAATCAAGCAATAAAAAAAGTCCTTACGGACTTTTTTTATTTAGAATTTAAGTATCGCTGCATCACTCTGCGGGCAATGGGTGCCGCGTTGGAACCACCACCTCCGCCATCGTATTCCAAAAGCACACAGACGGCAATCTCGGGTGCCTCTGCCGGCGCATAACCCACAAACCACGCATGGTCTTTGTTGGTTTCGTTCTCTGCGGTTCCGGTTTTGCCTGCCACCGTCACGCCGGAAATCCGCGCACCGGTTCCGGTTCCGTTTTTCACCACACCCTGCATCAGTTCATCCAGATACTTGGCACAGTCTTCGTTCATTGGCGTTGTGAGCACCTGAGGCCGGTTCACCGAAAGCGCAATCCCTGACGCGGTTTTGACCGAGTCCACCAGATACGGTTGCATCATCTTGCCTTTGTTTGCCACTGTGGCACCCATCATGGCAACATGGAGGGGTGTCATCAATAGTTGTCCCTGACCGATGGATACCAATGCGGCATCCGACTCGGTCATTTTTTTATAGTCAATCCGGCTTTTGCTGGCGGCAATATCAAAGGAGAACCCTTTGTTGATGCCAAACTTTTCCGCATTTTCCTTGATTTTTTCGGGCCCCATCTCATAACCAAGGGTACAAAACACAAAGTTACTGGAGACTTCAAACCCTCGTTTGAGTCCAATTTCCCCATACTTTTTCTTTCCGTAATTGTCAATCTTCAGCCCGCCTTGGGTAAAGGTTCCGGTGTCTTCAAAAGTCTCACCAATCCGTCCGGTTTCGTATGCCGCCGTCGCTGTCGCAATTTTATAGGTAGACCCCGGAGCATATAACCCTTGCGTCGCTCTTGCCAAAAGGGGAGAGTCCTCCCTCTCTACAATGGTATTCCAATTCTTTTCCAGACTCGCTGCATCGGGGGCAAAGTCCGGATAACTGACCATCGCAAGTATCTTGCCGGTGGTCGGTTCCAAGGCAACTACTGCACCGTTGCGCTTGCCCAATTGCTGATAGGCATATTGCTGAAGGTCATGGTCTACCGTCAGGTGCAAATCATAGCCGGAGCGGAGTTCATTAAAGTTAATGGTGATGTCACCGTGCCCCAACAACTCCTTATCATATGCCATCTCCAGTTGGCTCTTTCCATAAACTCTGGAATAATATCCAATCAAATGGCTGTATAAATTTCCTTTTGGGTAACTGCGGGTGCGGCTTTCGCCATCCACCAAAGTTTCTGCCAAGAGCACTCCGTCCCTGTCATAGATATTGCCCCGCTTGACAAATTTTTCGTCCTCCCATTGTCGCTTGTTATAGGGATTACCGGCAACCTCTTGCGCTTCAAACATATTAAAGTAAAGCAGATAGGTCACCAGCGACAAAAACATCAAACAGAGCACAACCAGCACATGAATCATCCGTTTGTTCATAGAATGTCCGTTTGGCTCTTTTTTATTTGCCATGGTGCTCCCTCCTCTCCTCCTTAGCGGAAATCGCCTGAATGATTCCTAAGGATATAAAGTTCACCACAATCGAGGTTCCGCCGTAACTGACAAAGGGTAGGGTAATACCGGTCAACGGAATCATCTTGATGACACCGCCCACAATGATAAAGGTCTGGACTGCAAACATCAAGGTAAGCCCCAAACATACCGCCTGATCGTAATCGTCTTTGGCAGTAATAGCAATCTTAAAACACCGATAAGCAATTAAAAAGAAGAGTAAAATAATTGCCGCACCGCCAAACACGCCCATCTCCTCACAGACGGCTGCAAAGATAAAGTCGGAATGTACTTCCGGGATATATCCCGGCGAGCCGTTGCCAAGACCTCTGCCAAAATAGTTGCCGGAGGCAATGGCAAACAAGGATTGGGTAATCTGGTAACCGGTGTTGGAAATATCGTCCCAAGGGTTCAGCCATGTGCTGACCCGCACCTGAATGTGATACAAAAACTTGTATCCAAGCACCGCAACCAAGGCAGCGGCAGCAACGTTCATTAAAAGAAAGCCATAATTCTTCTCGTAGACATATATCATAAAGATATAGATGGCAAAGAGAACCAGAATCGTGCCCCAGTCCCGCTGAAGAACCAGAAACCCGATAAAGAGATAGGTCACGATTAACGTCCCCCACTTGGGAGTAATCTTCCAGACAGGATTGACCCAAGACTTTGCATAGTAACACGCCAAAAACATGATAAACAAAATTTTGGTAATCTCTGCCGGCTGAAAAGTAAAGGTTCCAAAGGCAATCCAGTTTCTGGCACCGTTGATCGTTTTCCCAAAAATCAGGGTTGCCAAAAACAATCCTGTACCAAGAACAAAGTATAGCATCCAGAGTTTGTCCCAAAACTTAATATGGTAATATACCAAATAGGTAGCAAAAAAGGCAATGCCCCCTATGGCAACCCATACAATCTGCCGGATGCCGAACTCCAGATTCAACCGACAAAGCAAAAGAACGCCGATGGTAATTAGCATGCATGCCATCAGCATGATAAACTTGTCCCCCATTTTGCAAAGAAGAATCAGGGTATACATTAAAATAAACAACCCCAATAAACCTGCCCCTACATAGAGCATGTTGAGGTTGTATCCGTTTTTCACATACAAAAGTCCAAACCCAAAGAGGTTCATCAGCATCAGTAAATATGCCGGACGCCGATAGTTCAGCCCCTTGAATCTTGCCATAAGGCATCCTCCCCTACAGTTCAAACAAAAATTCCAGTTCTCCAAACGCGATTTCGTCCCGCGCGTCCAGCATCACTGTGTTGCGAATCCTTTGACCGTTGATGTGGGTTCCGTTTCGGCTACCCAAATCTTCCAGATACCATTCACCCTTTTCAAACCAGATACGGGCGT
The DNA here is from genome assembly GCA_045539735.1 of Ructibacterium sp. Lineage (GTDB taxonomy): Bacteria > Bacillota > Clostridia > Monoglobales > Monoglobaceae > Ructibacterium. The sequence goes on from JAZQFW010000016.1 coordinate 91,478, forward strand.
GCTCTGCTGAGATATATTTCTCCTTAAGCACAATATCACAACTCTTATTTCTGCCAATCGTTGCCTTGCCATAAATCATGTATCGCTTTTTCATGTTGGGGTCGGTGGCGTTGCGGCTGCGAATGGTCTTTAGCGCCGCGGTTTCCAGTCCGCTGACATTGACACTTTCATCCTCAAAGCGGCTCATCTTTTTCACATCCAGATAAATCAGCCGAATCACATTGAAGATAAAGAAATAAATAATCAAGGTAAAAATATAACTGAAAATGGACGATAACAGATTAAAAAAGGTCACAGCATCCACCTCCTTTGTTTATTATACACCAGATAGAACAAGAAGTCAAACATATACCCTTTCGGACTACGCACAGGGGACGGAGAACACGGGGACGGTTCGTTGTGCGCATGCTACTCTAAACCGTCCTCTGTGCGTAGTCCCCATGTTCTCCGTCCTTATAACGCAAACAACCGCAGGGAATTCCCTGCGGTTGTGCTTTTTAGTTGCCGGATTTTTGTGATTCCAGTTCGTCGTAAAGGGTTTCAAAGCCTTCGGTTGCTTCGTCTACTTCTTTCAGGATTTCAGCAACGGACATCTTTTTAATCTTTCTTTCCTTTACCTTAATCTTCGCCTCTGCTTCCCAGAACTTCTCCAGTTCCAAAGCGCCGACAGTTCTCTTAATGACATGGAAACCTTCTTCGGTCTCTACCACCTTGCTGACGGTGTTGACAGCGAGTGCCATAACTGCGTTTTCAACCTCACCCATCTGCGCGGTAGCCACTTCAAAACTGTAACCCTCATCGGTCTGGGCAGTATCTTCATTAAACTCTGCCATCAAATCCTCAAAGGACTCATCATTCTGGATTCTGGTGTAGATTTCCTGTGCCTGCTTCTTCTTCGCTTCGTTATCCGCACCCTCTTCGGTGTCCTTTAAAATCAAAATCTGCTTATAACTTGCGCCCTCGTCGCTGACAAAGGGTTCCAGCACGCTCTTATCCTCTGGATAATACTTCGCAGGGTCAGCATCCATATCGCTTTGCACTGCCTGCATATGCATGGATTGTTCAATCTTACGGTTGTACTGCTTGATGGAGGTCAATGCCTGACGCTTTGCGTTCAGTTCTACCAACTCTTTGTTATAGGCAGATACCAACTGGTCTGTCTGCATTTTTGCATTGGCTCTTGCACCCTCTGCATCAAATTCTGCACCATTCTTATCACCAATATTCATCAAAAGAACTTCATCAATCGCCATATCAAGCGCTTGTTCTTTTACCAGTTCTTCCACGGTTTTGCCATCTTCTGCTTCCTTTGCCCAATCAAAGTCAGCTGGGCTCTGGGAGGGGTCTTCGGCATTCTGCTGGAAGTATTGCATTGCAGATACATAGATGTAGTACTTCAAATCCGCATCGGTAATCTCTGCATCATCTACTTTTACCACAGTAGAACCTTCCGGAATGGCATCAACCCACTTGGGAATCTGCATGCCGCCCAGCAGAAGTAACGCACCGATGATTGCAGTACCAACCAAAGAAAGAATCAGACTGCTGAGTTTTAATGAAACGATAACCGGTTCTTTCACCGGAATTTCTTCCTCAATTTCTTCTGCCCATTCGTTTTCTTCCAATTCAACTTCTACATCCGCAAGTTCTACTGCTTCTGCCGCGCTGTCAATTTCATCCTGAACTTCAGCCGCTGCTTCTGCAATCTTCTCGCTGACATCTTTCATCACTTTTTCCTGAAGTTCAGTTTCATCCACCGAACCTTGGAAGTTCTTGTTTTCGTTATCCACTTCTATCGCTCCTTACATACTGAATACTTTTTTCTAAGTATACAACACTTTTTGAAATATTTCCAGTACTTTTTTAATTTTTTTCTATTTCCGGTTCATTGTTTACATTCCGTTCACAATCCAGAAACAATTCCACAATCTCCCGCACCTTGATAAAATACCCGTTTTCTTTGCCTTGGACGGGTTTTTCCAGTTTGAAATGAAGTTTGGGGTTGTTGGGGTTGGGTAAAAACAGTTCCTTGGGGCGCTTGCTAATTTCTTCCACCAGTTTAGTAACATCCGGCATATTTTGGGTATCAAAGCGGAATATCACCTGAGAGGTGCTCCCGATAATCTCGGCAATGCCGCACCGCTCTGCCAGATTTTTAATCAATGCCACTTCCATCAAGTTTTGTACCTCCGTTGGAACCGTTCCGTAGCGGTCCTCAATTTCGTCATAGGCATCGTACAAATCTTCCTGACTTTCAATCGCTGCAATCCGTTTATAAGCACCAATTCTCTGGCTATGGCTGATGATATATGCCTCGGGAATATAGGCAGAAATCGGCAGGTCAATCTGTGTTTCGGTCTTTTTCACGCCTGTCAGCCCTTGTTCTTCCCGCACTGCCTCTTCCAGCAACCGGCAATACATCTCATACCCAACCGCCTCCAGATGCCCGCTCTGTTCGGCGCCAATCAGGTTACCGGTACCACGGATTTCCAGATCCCGCATGGCAATTTTAAAGCCGGAGCCGAATTCGGTAAACTCTTTGATGGCAAGGAGCCGCTTTTCGGCTTCCTCAGAAAGCATCTTGTTTTTCCTGAATGTCAGGTAAGCGTACGCCAAACGATTGGAACGCCCTACACGCCCCCGCAGTTGATACAGTTGGGCGAGTCCCAACCGGTCAGCGTTTTCTATGATTATGGTGTTGACATTGGCAATATCGAGTCCTGTTTCAATGATGGTGGTGCAGACCAGCACATCTACCTCATTTTCCGAGACCGCCATCATAATCTCTTCCAGTTCTCTCTCGTTCATCTGCCCATGGGCGACAGCAACCCGCGCCTCGGGAACCAGTTCGGCAATTCGGTTTGCCGCCTTATATATCCCCTCTACACGGTTATACAGATAGTACACCTGCCCGCCTCGGGCGAGTTCACGGCTGATGGCTTCCCGCACCACATTTTCATCATACTCCAGCACATAGGTGGCAACAGGATACCTTTCACCGGGTGGTTCATTGAGCACGCTCATATCCCGAATCCCGCTCAGGCTCATGTGAAGCGTGCGGGGAATCGGCGTCGCAGAAAGGGTAAGCACATCCACCTCTTTGCGAAGTTCCTTTAACTTTTCTTTGTGGGCAACGCCAAACCGCTGTTCTTCGTCAATGACCAACAAGCCCAGTTTACGGAAGTTGACGGATTTCCCCAACAGTTTATGGGTTCCAATCACCACATCCACCTCACCGGTTTCCAATCCTTTGAGAATGGCTTTTTGTGCCGACGGCGGTGTAAAACGAGAGAGCATCTCTACCCGAATGGGGTATGCCATCATCCGTTGCTTAAAGTTGTTGTAGTGCTGGGATGCCAAAATGGTGGTAGGCACCAGATATGCCACCTGATACCCGCTCATGACTGCTTTGAATGCAGCACGCATGGCAACCTCAGTTTTTCCGTAGCCTACATCTCCGCAGAGAAGTCTATCCATTGGATGCGGGCGTTCCATATCCGCTTTAACCTCTGCGATGCTTCGCATCTGGTCGCCGGTTTCCTCATAGGGAAACGCCGCCTCAAAATCCCGCTGCCATTCGGTATCCTTGGTAAAAGCAATCCCCGGAATTTTAGTACGCTCAGCATAAAGTGCAATCAGTTTTTTTGCCATATCGGACGCCGCCGCCTTGACGCGGTCTTTGGTGCGTCCCCATTCTACACCGCCAAGTTTGTTCAATTTGATTCTGCTACCCTCTTTGGCAGTATGCTTAAAGACCAAATCCAACTGGTCGGTGGGTACATACAAAATATCGGTGCCCCGATATTGGATTTTTAAATAATCCTTTCTTACTCCGTCTACATGGAGTTGCTCAATACCGGTATAGAGTCCGACACCATGATTCTGGTGAACAATATAATCCCCGGGGTTGAGTTCGGTGAAATTGGAGATTTTGTCCCCCGGCTTTCCTTTGAAGCGACGGCGTTTCTTCTTCTCACCGCCAAAAATTTCTCTGTCGCCAATCACCGCCATCCGAATCAAAGGATACTCAAACCCGCGGCGAATACTTCCTTTGGTAATCACGATTCCACCGGGATTGGGAAGTTGCGTTAAGGTTTCCTGATAGGAACACCGAATTCCCTCATCCCCCAACTGTTTCAAAAGAGTCTGGGCACGATGCTCTGACCCTGCCAGAATCACCGTGCGGTAAATATTCTGCTGATAAAACTTTAGGCTGTCACACAAGAACTCCAATTTACCCTGAAATCCATTCAGGCTTTTTGCCGTAATACTGTGGGTGGCAACCGGACGCCAATCCGGCGTTCCATGAGAAATCCCGCTGACTCCCACAAAGGTTTTCTTTAAGAGGGTGCTCAGCAAAGTTTGGTATGAAAGTTCAAAGCCGCCCTTGGCATCATAGAGCACACCCCGCTCTGCCAAATCGCAGCGTTCTTCCTCCCGCCGCTGCTGCATCGTGGCAGCGGCTTCGCTGATTCTTGCCGCCTCCTCCCAGAATACAATGGTGGAATCTCCCAGATAATCCAGAATGGTAGGTATCTTTTTGCCATAAAGGTATGGGATATACTTATCCAGCGAGGGAAAATTCTGTCCTTGTTCCAATCGTTCCGCATCGCGCCTCAAAGACGCTTTGAGTTTTTGCTCCCGCTCCGTGTCATCGGAAAGAGAACCTTCCATTTTCCTCAATGTTTTGGCATGTTTTCCTCTGTCGTCCTCGCTGAAAAGCATCTCCCGTGCCGGATAAATAGCAATTTCGTTGAGCCTCTCTACCGTTCGCTGAGTTTGGGCATCAAAAAGGCGGATAGAGTCTACCTCAGTATCAAAAAACTCGATTCTAACCGGGCTATCCGGCATTCCGTCTGCGGGATAGACATCTAAAATTCCACCCCGAATGCTAAACTGGCCGGGACCCTCTACCATATCCTCCCGACGGTAGCCCAAAAAAGTCAGATTTTTTGCCAAAACTTCCAGTTCCGCATCCTCGCCCTCGGCAAGGTGAATCCCTTGCTCGCGATAAACTGATGCCGGCACCGTCACCGAGCCAAGCGCCTGCACGGTGGCAATCACGCAATATCCCTGCATGCCCTCCGCCAGTTTGCGAAGCACCTGGAGCCGCTGTCTTGTTACATCCTGACCCTTTGCCTCTACATCATAGAAAAGCAAATCAGATTCCGGATACAGGCAAGCCTTATCCCCAAAGAAGAAACGCAAATCCTCATACAAACGCCGCGCCGATTCTGAGTCAGCGGTCACTACCAATGCACCGGTTTCCAGTTTTTTTGCAATACAAGAAATCAGGTGTGCCCTGACCGAGTCCGACACACCCAATACATGGATTGGCGTTTTTTTCTTCTTTAAATCCTTAACGAGGTCTTCAAACTCAACCAGTTCGTCAAGCATTTTCAGGTACATATCCATTTTCTCACCCATTGTATTGATTCATCGCCGATTTGGCATCGTGAAGAATCATCTCCTCCACCGCCGCTGTAGCACGAATCACCGTTTTAATTAACACCTCAGTTTCCTCTTTGGAGAATTTACCAAGGACATAGTCTTTCACATCAAAGTCTGGATGCTTGGGGGCACCGACTCCAATTTTAATACGGGGAAATACATCCGTCCCCAATTGATATATGATATTTTTAATTCCGTTATGACCGCCGGCACTTCCTTTTTCCCGGATTCTTAGCTTTCCCACCGGCAGAGAAATATCATCGTAAATCACGATAATATTTTCCTCCTCCATCTTGAACCAATCCCGAAACTCCCGCACCGACTCTCCGCTTAAGTTCATGTAGGTCTGCGGCTTAATCACCAACACCTTTTCACCGCCGATTCGCCCCTCACCGTAAATGGCACGGAATTTCTCTTTGTTCAATTTGATGTCATACTTGGCACAGATGGCGTCCACCGCCTCAAATCCCATATTATGTCTTGTGCCTACATAATCCCGCCCGGGGTTTCCCAGTCCTACAATTAAATACATTGGCGTTTCCTCTCTTTATCGTGCAATGTCCTTTGTTTATTATTGCTCATTATATCACTTTTACTACTGCTTTGCAACCTAATTCTTTCCAACCACAGCGACAGTTATGCAATACACCGCCTTAGCCTCTGCCTCCTTGAGCGCTAAAGCACAATGATACAAAGTGGCTCCTGTGGTGCAGACATCATCTACCAAAAGCACCGTCTTACCCCGAACAGACTCCGGCTTTTTTACCATATAGTTTCCCTCTGCGTTCTGCCAGCGCTCCTTCATAGAAAGACTACTCTGTTTTTTGCGGATATATTTCTGCTTTAACACCCCTGCGTGATAGGGAATCCCCATCCGTTTTGCCAAGGTTTGTGCCAGCCATGCCGCCTGGTCATAATCCTCCTGTTGCATCTGTCGGATTCTGGGCGGTGCCGAAACCACCATGTCAAACGTAACCGACGGGCAATCGTACTCCAGCACTGCCTGCATGTGTCTTGCATATACGTGGGCATAACCGCGGGATACCTCCTTTTTGAATCTCAGGATGCTCCGCTTGACCTGTTTTTGATAGAGATAGGGTGCGCTGACCTTGCGAATCACCCGTCTACGAGATGCCTTGCAGATGCCACAATAGACATCATCTTCTTCCATCGGCTTTCCGCAACCTTTACATTTGGGCAGATTCACGGTGAAGGGAAGTTTTTGCTCACACAAAGGACAGATTGCTTTCTCCGGTTCCATACCAACCGAAAGAATCGTTCCGCAAAAGACACACTTAGGCGGAAAAAGAACCTGCCCCGGAATCCATTTCAACCATCGCATCTTAGCACTCTCCTTTCTGTTTGTCTTATTTTACCTCTTTTTTGTTTATTTTGCAAATTCATGTCAAAAGTTCTTGTATGGAAATAATTGGGAAATACTTTTTTTATGATACGATGAAAGGACCAAGAATAGCATAAGGAGGCAACTATGAAGATTCGTATGGAATCCATCGGCAATACTCTTGTGGTTAAGCCGGAGGGAGAAATTGACCAGAGTTGTGCAGCCGATCTGCGCACAGACATTGACCGGGAACTTAGACGGTCCCATGCCAGAAATCTGATTCTGGACTTGGGGGGTGTTACCTTTATGGATAGTTCCGGCATCGGATTGATTATTGGAAGATACAAACAAATCAAGGCATTGGGCGGTAAGACCATGATTGTCCGCCCCCAACCTCAGGTAGATAAAATTCTGGAACTGAGCGGACTGAAAAAAATCGTGGAATGCGGATAAGAAAGGAAGAGAATCTATGGAAAACTATATGAGATTGGAGTTTCCCTCCAAAAGCCGGAACGAAGCCTTTGCCCGCGCCGCCGTGGGCGTCTTTGCTGCCCAACTGGATTTGACGGTAGACGAACTTGCCGACATCAAAACCGCGGTTTCGGAGGCGGTCACCAACGCCATTGTGCACGGCTACGCAGACACCAAAGGCACCGTGGAAGTAATCTGCCGACTGACCAACAATGAAATCGCCATCACCGTAACCGATACCGGAACCGGAATTGAGAATATTGAACTTGCCATGCAGCCGCTCTATTCCGGCACCGATGACGAGGACCGAAGCGGAATGGGCTTTACCGTGATGGAAAGTTTTATGGATACCTTGCATGTGGACTCCACACCGGGAAAAGGCACCACCGTTACCATGACCCGACGGATTGGAATGGATTCCTATGCCTGATGTCATCAAAACCAACGAGGAACTGCTGACACTTGCCGCCAAAGGCGACCGCGGAGCACAGGAGCGTTTGATTGCCCAAAACACCGGCTTGGTACATAGCGTGGTCCGTCGCTTTTGCGGACGGGGACACGAGACAGAAGATTTATTTCAAATCGGTTGTATTGGACTCATTAAGGCAGTGCAAAAATTCGATATGACCTTTGGGGTCAAATTTTCCACCTACGCAGTTCCGATGATTATGGGAGAAATTAAACGTTTTTTGCGGGATGACGGAATCATTAAAGTAAGCCGCAGTTTGAAAGAAACCGCAGCAAAGGCAATGGGGATTCGGGAGGAATTGACCGCCCAAAACGGAGTGGAACCCTCCCTCAAGGAAATTGCTGACCGCATGGAAATTACCCCGCAGGAACTTGCAGTTGCCCTTGACGCAGGCGCAAAGCCGGAATCACTATATGCAACCGTGGACAATGGCACCCGTGAGGGGATTCCGCTGCTTGAAAAACTGGAAAACGGAACCGATTACGAGGGCGAGATTACCACCCGACTTGCCATCAGGCAAATGCTTGGTGAGTTTGACGAACGGGAACAGCGGCTTCTTGTGATGCGATACTTCAAACAAAAAACCCAGACCCAAGTTGCAAGGGTTCTGGGAATCTCACAGGTACAGGTGTCCAGAATTGAGAAAAAACTGTTATTAAAAATGCGGGAAAAAATGCTAAGCGGAGAGTGAATATTTTGTTTTGCTGCGCACAGGGGACAGTTCTCTGTTCTGACGCACAGAGAAGCCGCCCCCACCATGTGCTCCGCTCAAAAAAGGCACCCAATGGGTGCCTTTTTATTAGTCGTTGTTTCTGTTACGCAGGAATACCGGCACATCAATGCCGTCATCATCGCTGAACTTATTGAACATACCAGTAGAGGAAGGAACCTTTTCTACCGGACGAAAACTCTCCGGAGAAGCGGTTGCACCGCCGGTTTTTACATTGCCGCCGTTGGCAAACCGACTTAAGAAACTATCAAAAGGATTTTCCTCTTTCTCGGTTGCAACATTGCCTTTAAAACCGGTTGCAATGACAGTAACCTGAATCTCATCGCCCATGTTTTCGTCAATGATTGCACCGATGATGATGTTTGCATCCTTGTCTGCCGCTTCTTCTACCAGTTCAGCGGCTTCTTTTACTTCCAGAATACCCATGTCAGGACCGCCAGTTACATTTAAGATAACACCGGTTGCACCCTCGATGCTGGTTTCCAGAATCGGGCTATGTATTGCTTTCTTTGCGGCTTCTTCTGCACGGGTTTCGCCGGTAGCACTGCCGATACCCATGTGTGCAAAGCCTGCATCTTTCATGATGGTCTTAATATCTGCAAAGTCCAGACTAATCAAACCGGGACGGGAAATCAGGTCAGTAATGCCCTGAACACCTTGACGCAGAATTTCATCTGCCATCTGGAAGGATTCCAGCATAGTGGTACGTTTTTCAGCGATTTCCAGCAATTTATCATTGGGGATTACCACCAAGGTATCCACCGCATTCATCAAATTCTTGATACCGTCCTGGCTGTTTGCCGCACGGGTTTTTCCTTCAAAGAAGAACGGTTTGGTAACGATACCAACGGTCAGAACGCCCATCTCTTTGGCAACCTCTGCAACGATAGGTGCCGCACCGGTACCGGTACCTCCGCCCATACCTGCGGTTACAAATACCATGTCTGCGCCCTTGATTGCCTGTGCAATCTCCTCACGGCTTTCTTCTGCTGCCTTTTGACCGATGGTGGGGTCTGCCCCTGCACCAAGACCTTTGGTAATCTTTTCACCAATCTGTATTTTTTGAGAAGCAGCCGACAACGTCAAGTCCTGCTTGTCCGTATTTACTGCAATAAATTCAACACTCTTAATCTGTGCCTCAACCATTCGGTTTACCGCATTATTACCGCCGCCGCCGACACCGATAACCTTAATCTGCGCGGGGTTTACATTCTCTGTATCAAACTGAAACACGTTTTTTCCTCCTTACTGTATACCTTCCAAAAAATCTTCACAAGTTTTCATTACTTCTATTATAACATGAAATTTTATTTTGTAAAGATATTTTTCAATATTTTTAAAAGAATATTACATTTTTGTTACAAGTCAATCGTCTACCCTAATTCATGTTGATATTTGGGGCCGCTGTCGGTGCGGGTGTTGGTGTCGGATTTTCGTTTTTTTCTGCAGTTTGCTCCGGTTTATTTGACGCAGAGGGCTGCGGAGGCTGGGTCGGTTTCATCCGCTCTTTTCCGTCCTCCGGCTGACGCACGTAGATATCGGCACCCCGATAGTCCATCACCGCATGTTCGGTTGCAGACATTCTCTCATTGATCACTTTTGCCAGAAACGCAATACGATACTCCATGTTTTCCGGCTTACCAAGCAGCACTTGTAACCGGTTCTCTATGACTAACATCAAGTTGTTGCTATCCCTCAAATCCAGACAGGTCGCCCTGACCAAAAGTCTGGTCTTTTCCAGATTTTGAAACATATCAAACGCCAGTTCCAGAGTTTCTTTTTGCTTACTGTGCACCTTTTTTGAGATTTCGGGTTTATGCACCTCAACCCCCATAACCAAGGGCACGGAGTATGCCCGCACCTCTGCAGGCTGTTCCTGCGCTTCTTCCTGTTGTGGTTGGTCTTCCTCTTCGTCTTTCTGTTCTTCTGCCGTCTCTTTGGGGAGATAAGTTTCCAGCATTATGTTCACACGCTCGTCGGCAATGATGTCCAGAATTTTCCCCTCAAGGTCAACCACCACACACTGGTTTTCGCTATACAAATAGCCGGCGGGAATACATTCCTTCACTGTAATCTTGATTTTGTTGGGGAAGACCCTTCGGATGCTTGCTTCTTCCACCATCGGGATTCCCTCCACCCGTCCACGGATGTCAGAAAGCCGCACCAGAAAGATATTCTTTCCCGTTACATCTGCCGCTGCGGCAGAGATTTCCTCCGCCGCAATGCGGGAATTTCCTTCACAAAAGACCTCCTGCACATGAAACACGGGGGTAAACATCAACCCGACTCCCACTCCTAGTGCAACCACCAGCAAGAAAATCAGGATCAATCTCAACTTGGGATTCATTCTTCGTTTTTGATGTGCCATGGTCTTTCTTCCTTTCTTATGTTTCTATCAATTCTGCATCTGCCCCCAGGGCACGCAGGTTTTGTGCTAAGTTTTCATATCCGCGCTCCACATGGCAAAGACCTCCGATGGAGGTTTTTCCCTTGGCGCTGAGTCCGGCAATGGCAAGTGCCGCACCGCCTCTTAAATCCGCCGCCTCTACCTTGGCGCCGTATAGTTCATTCACCCCGCGAACTTGTGCATTCCTATTTTCCACATGAATGTCCGCACCCATTCTAAGTAATTCTCCTACTTGCTGGAACCGATTCTCAAAAATAGTTTCGGTAAACATGGTGCTCCCCGCACTTTTTAAAAGTGCCGCCATCAACAGAGGTTGCATATCGGTGGGGAATCCGGGATATGGTAAGGTTTTTACCATTCCTACCGCCATGGGACGTTGGCGCATCCTGACTCGCAACGTTTCTCCGCGCACATTGGTTTCCGCCCCCATTTCACGCAGGATTGCAAGAAACATGGAAAGGTGGCTCGGCTCTACATGGGTCAGTTGAATATTGCCGCCGCAGGCAGTGGTTGCACAGGCATAGGTTGCCGCCGCAATTCTGTCAGGAATCACCGTATGACTGCATCCATGCAGCCTTTCTACGCCTTGAATCCGAATTACATCGGTTCCTGCCCCGCGAATCTCTGCCCCCATTGCGTTGAGGAAATTCTGCAAATCCACAATTTCCGGTTCGCAGGCGGCATTGATAATCTGGGTTTCACCTTTGGAAATCGCACAAAGCAGCAACAAATTTTCCGTCGCACCCACACTTGGGAACATCAGAGTCACCGTCTGAGGTTTTAATCGGTCAAGGCGGGCGCAAATACTTTCACCCTTTTCCTGAAACTCCACACCTAAGGTTTGCATGGAACGAAGATGCAGATCAATGGGTCTTGCCCCAAGGGCACAACCGCCCGGATAGGTAATACACGCCTGTCTGCATCGGCTGAGTATCGGGCCTAAAAACATGACCGATGACCGCATCAGGCACATCAAGTCATCCGAAATCGTTGATTTGTCGGCTCCGGCGGCACATACCGTCACAACACCGCCGTTAAAAGTAACGCGGGCACCCAAACTTTCAAGAATCCGGATTGCCGCATGAATATCCGTCAAGTCAGGGCAGTTACAAATTTCACAGACCTCATCGGTCAGCAACGTTGCGGCAAGAATCGGCAACGCCGCATTTTTGGAGCCCTGCACCGGAATGGTTCCGTAAAGGGGTTTCCCGCCATATATGACAAGTCTACGCACAACAAGCACCTCCTGGTTTATACCCTATTTTATGAAAGAATAGGGTATCGGTGCTTGTCACAGTTTGTTTTTTATACTAGTCGCTTGATTTCCTGATAGAGTTGTTCTGCGGCATCGGTATGTCCCATGGACGCCGCCGCCTGTTTCATGGCGGATAGTGTTTCTTTGCTCGCGGTTATGGATTGTATGGTTTCATCCAACTTCTCAGGAGTAAATTCTTGCTCCGTAATCACCTTGGCGCCGCCGCCACGTTCCACAGCACGGGCGTTGTGCTCCTGATGGTTATCGGTTACATAAGGGGACGGAACCAGAATTGACGGCTTACCCAGCGCAGTCAGTTCACACAGGGTACTCGCCCCTGCCCGACTGATTACCACATCTGCTGCCCGCATGACGCGGTGCATATCATAGATATATTCGCGCACCTCTATCTCAGGGAAGTCCTGAATGTTGACGCCGTTTGCCTGAAAGTGCGCCATGACATCCTCATACTGGTGAAGTTTTCCGGTTCCCATCATAATCTGGTATTTACTCTCTTTGGCTACCTTGCAAATCCAATCTGCTACCGTTTTATTAAAATCTCTGGCACCCAAACTTCCTCCAAAGAAAACGAGAAACGGTCTTTGGTCAAGAGAAAGTTCCCGCCGTGCTTCAAATTCACTTCCCGCAAGCAACGCAGGTCGTATCGGGGTCCCGGTCAGCAGGATGTGCTTGGCTTTGGGAAGATACGCCTTGGCATCCTCTACCCCCAGCGCCACCGTGTCTACATAGCCGGAAAGCAATTTGGTTGTGATGCCCGGAAAGGCATTCGACTCATGAACCAGCGTAGGAATTCCCATTCTTGCCGCAGCATAAAGCACCGGACCGCAAACATAACCGCCGGTACCAATGACCGCATCGGGTTGAAATTCTTTTATGATTTTGCCCGCGGCATGAATTGCCGCCGGAAGCATACAAAGATTTTTAAAATTTTTTACTGTAAGGCTTCGGTCAAATCCCCGAATTTTAATGAATGCAAGGGGATATCCCGCCTCCGGCACCAAACTGGTTTCCAATCCCTCGCGGGTGCCAACAAATCGAATTTCTGTACTTTGATCCTTAGCACAAATATGATTGGCAAGGGCAATGGCTGGATTGATGTGTCCTGCCGTACCTCCACCTGCAAATAACAAACGCATGGTCATTCCCTGCCTTTCTAATGCCTTGATACATTGAGCACCAATCCCATACCCGCCAGCGTACAAACCAGTGCTGTACTGCCGAAACTGAAGAACGGGAGCGGCATACCTGTAACCGGCATGGACGAAGTAACTACCGCAATATTGATGATAATCTGGATGGCATTGAGCCCCATGATACCGGTCACCAATAGTTTACCGAACAAATCCGGCGCTTTGAGGGCAATTTTAATTCCCTGTACGATAAAGAAGATAAACAATGCCACCAAAATGATTGCCCCAAGAAATCCGAGTTCTTCTGCAAGAACCGAAAAAATAAAGTCATTCTGCGGTTCCGGCAAAGAGCGATATTTCTGGCGGCTTTGACCAAGTCCTAACCCAAAGATACCGCCTGAGCCTATGGCATACAAGGATTGTACAATCTGCCATCCGGCACCCTGCACATCCGCAAAGGGGTCAAGAAACGAAAGTACACGTTTTAAGCGGTATGGCTCCAGCACAATAGCAAATGCACCGGCAATGATTGCCAGCAAGCCGATTAAAATTATCTGCTTCATGTCCGCACCGCCGGCAATTAGAAGCATAACTCCGGTACCCACAATCAAGACGGTACAGGACATGTGAGGTTCCAAGAGTAAAAGAAAAGAAAAGATACCCAGAATTACCAGATAGGGTAATAGTCCATTTTTAAAATCGGTAATGCGGTCCTGATTCTTGGATAAACTGTAAGAAAACCAAAGAATCACTGCGTATTTGGCAAGTTCTGACGGTTGAAAACTAAATAACCAACGGGTTGCACCATTGATGGTGGTACCAACGCCGGGAATCAACACCAGAATCAGTAACCCCCAACTGCCAAACAGAAAAAGTTTTGCATATTTCCCCCAATAATGATAGTCAACACAGGCAAAGAAAATCATGACAGGCACGCCGATACCTACACCCTGAAACAACTGCTTTTTAAAATACCAAAGACTGTCGCCAAAGGTTGCAAAGGCTCTTGCACTTCCGGCGCTGAACAGAATCACCAATCCAAATGCCAAAAGCAATCCCACCGACAGAAGAAAAAACTGATCCACTTCCTTGATGACGATGCGAAGATTAGACAGGAGAGATTTCCCTTTTCCCGCAAGGGTTGATTCTTCCTGATATCGGGAATGGTATTGTTTTGCCATCAGACTTCTTCCTTTCTGTTTTTTATGTTATCTATCCCAGAACAAACATCAACAGACACAGTATCGCCGTAATCGAGGTAAAGACAGCGACAATTTTTTGTTCACTCCATCCGCACATCTCAAAATGATGGTGGATGGGACTCATTTTAAAGATACGCTTGCCGGTCAGTTTAAACGATGCCACCTGCAAAATGACCGATAGCGATTCCATCACATAGACAAAGCCCACGATTAAGAGGGTAAGGGGTTGCTCGGTGAGTATTGCCATACCACAGACCGCACCTCCCAGACACAAAGAGCCGGTATCTCCCATAAATACCTTTGCCGGATATTTGTTATAGAGCAAAAATCCCGCAAGACCTCCAAAAACCGCGGTTGCAAAATAGGAAACCGCCGTAGGATAGGGTTCACCCTCGTACACCCCTGCAATGTTACCCACCATAAAGAATAGAGCAACCACCATAGTAACACAGCTCGCAAGTCCGTCCAGACCGTCAGTTAAGTTGACGCTGTTTACGCTTGCCAGAATCACAAGTATCACAAAGGGAATATAAAGCCAGCCCATCTCCCACTGCATTTCGGTAAAAGGAATCCGAATCACGGTGGAAATATGTCCGCCAAAGACCGCCCAACAAACAAACACCAACGCAACCAAGCATTGTAGTCCAAATTTTTGTCCGGCGGTAAGTCCCAGATTCCGCTTTAAAATAACCTTAATATAATCATCCAAAAAGCCAATGGCGCCATACAAAAGAGTAATCACCACCAACATTCCCATATGTTCCATGTTGGGAAAACTACCCTGCCATGCAGAAACCAGCCAGACGGCAATCACGCCTGCCAGAATTCCCAAAATAAAGATAAATCCGCCCATGGTGGGGGTTCCGGATTTCTTTTGATGCCAGTTGGGGCCCTCTTCACGAATCTCCTGACCGAACTTCAGCCGATGAAGCACCGGTATCAATCCCTTGCCACACAGAGCGGCAACCAAAAAGGCTACTCCCAGCCCTATCCACAGTTTCAGCATGTCAAACTCCTCCTCTTTCGTCCTTGTTACAGTTCTCCAATGGCATCTGCAATTTCCTCCAGATGCATTCCGCGGGAACCTTTCACCAGAATCAAATCCTGTTTTTTCAATAGCGAGGGCATTTTTTCTATCAACGCCCCATTGGAATCAAATGCAAAAACATCAGCAGAATTCATTCCGGCTTGAATGGCACCCTCTGCAATGAATTTCGCCTCGTTCCCCACAACAATCAGGCAATCTGCCCCATACTGGACTACCAGTTTTCCTACTGTCCGATGCGCATCCTCTGAAACTTCGCCCAGTTCCAGCATATCGGCAAGGCAGGCAACTCTGCGTCCCTGAGACTGGGTCAAGGACAATACCTCAAGTCCCGACTTCATAGATGCCGGACTTGCGTTGTAGCAGTCCCGAATCACTTGATACTCGGGATAGGTAATCAAAGTTTGTCTAAGTCCGCTTGGCACAAACATCCGAATTCCTTTTTTGATTTCTTCCAATGACAGATTGTACTTAAGCCCTGTCAAGATTGCCGCCAATGCATTGTACACATGATGCTCTCCCGGAACACCAACAGCAAACTTGTGCATCTCTGAGTCAATTTTGCAACTGAACTCCGTTCCATCGGAATAGGTGCGCAATTCACTCACACACAAATCACAGTTCTTATTTTTGATACCGTAATACAGGGTCTCATATTCAATCTCCCCGCGGGCATCCCAAAGCATATCGTCGTCACCGTTCAAAATCATGGTGCCGTCCATCTGCAAGCCTTCCATAATCTCAAACTTTGCCTGTTTGATTCCCTCGCGGCTTCCCAGATGCTCAATATGGGAAAGACCAATATTGGTAATAACCGCAGTGTCGGGCTTAGCAATTTGTGTCAGGCGGGAAATCTCACCGAATCCGCTCATTCCCATTTCCAGCACCATCATCTCATCTTCATCTGCCAAATCAAAGACGGTGAGAGGAAGTCCTATCTCATTGTTAAAATTCCCTTTTGTAATGTGGGTCTGGTATTTTTGCCGAAGTACCGAGGCAATCATTTCCTTGGTTGAGGTTTTGCCGACGCTTCCGGTGACACCAATCACGGGAATCTGGAACTTACGGCGGTAATATGCCGCAAAATCCCGAAGCGCCTTATGGGTATCTTCCACCACAATAACCGGAAGTCCTTTGACCTCTTCCTTATCTTCATTCACCACACAACAGACCGCACCTTTGGTCACGGCATCGGCTGCAAACTTATGTCCGTCAAACCGCTCTCCGGAAAGGGCAAAAAAGAGCGCTCCTTCATTGATGGTTCTGGTGTCGGTGGAAACCGACTTCACCAATTCGTCTCCATCACAACGGAGAACCTCACCGCCCATTGCTCTTGCGGCATGCCTGATATTGACAATCCACTCCATCCTCCATCACCTCTTACAAATGCAACAACTTTCGCACAATTTCTCTCTCATCAAAGGAGATGGTGCGGTCTTGTAAAATCTGATATGTTTCATGACCTTTCCCCGCAAGGAGAATGATGTCATCCTTTTGTGCATGGTCAAGGGCATATTCAATGGCATCAAACCGATTGGGAACCACAACATAGTCCCCGCCGCCCTCTTTGACGCCAACCAGAATATCTTCAATAATTGCATTCGGGTCCTCGGAGCGAGGGTTATCACTGGTTACAATGGCAAGGTCTGCCAGTTCTGATACAATCTTACCCATCTTGGGACGCTTGGTTTTATCTCTGTCACCGCCGCAACCAAAGACCACCAAAACCCGTCCTTTGGCAAAGCCGCGAATGGTGGAAATCACATTTACCAATCCATCCGGCGTGTGGGCGTAGTCAATAATGACGCTATAGTCCCGCTGGGTTTCTACCATCTCAATTCTGCCTTTGACGCCTCTGGCAACCTTAAGGCAAGAAATGGCCTCTTTGATATCAATGCCTGCTGCCGCAAGGCAGGAAAGGGCTGTCATGGCATTATACACCGAGAACTGTCCGGGAATCCCCAACTCAACTTCATGGTTTTCCCCTTGATATGTCAATGTGAATTTAACGCCGTTCTCTTTTAACTCGACCTTGGATGCCTTGAGGTCACAATCCTCTTTCATGCCATAGGTCAGCATAGAATCACAGGTTGCGTGAGAGAGCAGATAGTCTGCCCCCCAGTCATCTGCATTGACTGCGCCTTTGGCTGCCAAACGGAATAAAATCCCCTTTGCCGCCAGATATTCTTCCATGGTGTTATGGAAATCCAGATGGTCCTGCGTGATATTGGTAAAGGCACCCACATCAAAGGACGCCGCTGCAACTCTGTCCTGTGCCAACGAATGGGAGGAAACCTCCATCACCACATACTCGGCGCCTTTTTCTGCCATTAAGGCAAAAAGACGCATGAGTTCCAAGGGGTCGGGCGTGGTATGATGGGTGGGAATGACTTCGGTTCCAATCATGTTCTGGTTGGTACCAATGAGTCCTACCTTTTTCCCCATTGCCTCAAGCACCGACTTGACCAGATAAGTCGTCGTTGTCTTGCCGTTGGTGCCAGTAATTCCAATCAGACAAAACTTTTGGTCGGGATGTCCGTAAAACTCCGCCGCAAGGTGGGCAAGAGCAAGTCGGCTGTTTGGCACCTGAATGCAGGTAACACCGATGTCCCCAAGGTCACGCTCTGCCACAATGGCAAGCGCCCCCTGTTCTACTGCACTCCTGGCAAATTTATGTCCGTCTACGGCAAAGCCGCTGATACACACAAAGAGATTGCCCGGCTTGACCTGACGGGAATCAAAGGTGATTCCTGTAATTTCCATCCGGTCAGTTCCATCCAGTTTTGTGATTTCCAGATTCTTCAGCAATTCTTGAAGATTCATCTGCTTTCCCCTCTTCCTAACTCTTATTCCAACGCACCCTGATACTTAAAGTTCACCGTTACCACCGTGCCGGGTTCTACAATGGTTCCCGCCTCCGGCGACTGAGAGGAACAAACGGCGCCGCCAAGTCCCGGAACACCGCGAATTCTGGCATTAAGCCCCTCTCCTATCAGCATTGCCGAAGCAGAAGATGCACTCTCCCCAATTACATCGGGAACGGTTACTGTCCTCTCCGCTTTGGTTCCGCCCAGATATGCCACCACGGTAGACCCTGCACCCAGACGAGTGTACGCCTTGGGAATCTGGTCTGTGACTGTTTCACCGGAACCTTTATAACGAATCTTAAATCCGGCTTCTTTTAAGACGGCAGCCGCCTCTTCTTTGCTTTTGCCGGAAAGATCAGGAAGTTCCATATCTACATATGCTTTTTCTTCCTCATTGTATCTGGGCTCAACCTCTAAATATTGCAGTGTTTCTTCCATAATATGCTTGACCACCGGTGCTGCAATGGTGCCGCCATAGTACGGCATGCCGATTGCCGGTTGGTCCAAAATCACCAGACAGGCAATCTGTGGGTCATCTGCCGGAGCAAACGAAAGGAACGATGCAATATACTTTCCGTTTCCACGAGGATGTTTCTCTGACGTACCGGTTTTTCCCGCAATGCGATAGCCGGCAATATAGGCATTCTTACCGCCGCCCTTGGAAACCACCGATTCCAAAATCCCGCGCATGGTTTCACTCGTTTCCTTGGAAATGACCTGTCTGACCACCTGTGGTTCCTTTTTTTCGATTACAATATTGTCAGAGTCAATAATTTCTTTAATCAAATGAGGTTTATAGAGTTTACCGCCGTTGGCTACTGCGCTGATGGCAGTAATCATCTGGAGCGGGGTTACCGTAATGGACTGACCGAACGAGGAGGTCGCCAAGTCCAGTTCGGTAAAGTTATTAAGTGAGAAACCAATACCTGCGGTTTCACCCGGGAGTTCGATTCCGGTTTTTTCAAAAAATCCAAAGGCTCTGGCACCGGTTAAAAACTTCTCTTTCCCGATTTTTGCACCAATCTGGATAAAACCGGGGTTACAGGAATTCTGTACTGCTTCGGCAAAGGTTTGGGTTCCGTGTCCGTTGCGGTTGGCACAGTTGATACTTCTGTCTGCCACCCGATAGGAACCACCACAACTGTATTGGTCGGTTTCCAGATTGACTGAACCGGTTTCTACCGCTACCGATGCCACCATGGCTTTGAACGTAGAACCGGGTTCATAAGAGTCTACCACCGCCTTATTACGACGCACGGTTTGAATGACCTCGGTCAAGCGTTGGTTGTACTCTGCCCCTTCTAGTTCCTTTAACTCTTTGTCGATATCTTCAAATTTTTCACGAATCGGGTCTGTAATCGCAAAAGGTTCATTCAAATCATAGTCCGGCTTGGAACTCATGGCGAGAATTTCACCGGTGTTGACATCCATCACAATTGCCGCCGCACCTATCTCCAGTTTGTTGGAAACTCTGGCGTTTTCCAGATGTTTTTCCACATATCCCTGAATGACTTCATCAATGGTCAAGACCACGCTGTTTCCATCCTGTGCCTCAATATAACTTTCATAACCGGAACCGGTTTCCATTCCCGTTGCCTGTTGGGTGGTAATGACGCGCCCGGGAACTCCGCTTAAGGTGTCATCAAAGATACTCTCCACACCCTCAAGGCCCTGGTTGTCATCGCCAACAAACCCAATGACGTGGGATGCCAGATTGTTATAGGGATAAAACCGTTTGACATCCTCTACAAAACTGATGCCTCTGAGTCCGGTTTCCTCAATATAAACTCTCAGGTCGTCTGCAATATCTTTTTCCACTTTCTTTTTGAGATATTCAAAACTGCTCTCTTTGTTGATTTTTTTCTCAACCGCCTGAGCATCAAGACCCAAAATAGTTGCAATTTGGTCTGCAACCCGACTTGATGTCAACCGCTTTGCCTCTATGCTTTTACGCAAATCTGCCGGTGTAATGCTTATGGTTTCCACCGAGGTATTGCTTGCCAACACCTTATAGTTGCGGTCGAAAATCTTTCCGCGCTTGGCACTGACGGTGTTATCGCTGGTTTGTTGTTCCAACGCAGCACGGGACAAGCGTTCTCCGTCCACAATCTGAATCCATGCAGTTCTAACCAAAAGCAGCAAAAGTACCACAATGGCACAATAGGTCATCCTGACAATTCGTTTGTTGTATTGTGTCCGACTCTTTCTCATGGTATCGGCATTCCTTTCTATAATACTTCCATATATAGATGTAAATAGCGGAGTTTCCCGAATGAAATCCCCGCTATTGTCCTTACTCCTATGTTGGAGTATATGCAAACTCCTGTTATTTTAACACCTGGATTGCGTGCACCAACGCGCCCGGCGTTCCTTGCAGCACTTTGCCGGCAGTATGGTTTGCCTCCTTAGACTTTGGAGTTTCGTCGCCCAGTTGCATGTCAATATAAAACATCTGCGAACTATCCGGACGAATCATTCCCAATTGACCGGTGGCATAATCCTCCAAATTGCCAAGTTCCAACCCTCTATCAATCTTTGCCTGAATGGCTTGGTTTTTTGCTTCAATATCCGCAATTTCTGCGGTTAGTTTTTGAATGGTATCATTGCTCTCCAGAATCGCCGCATACCGATAAAGCATCAGCATGCACATGCCAACAACCAAGGCAATTCTTCCAAATGCTTTCCATGTGCTTGTCCGCTTTTGAGGCACCGCTTTGGCGTTCTGCTTCGGCTGAGCCTGAACTTTTGATTTCACCTGAGGGCGGGGACGCACAGGAGGAAAATCATAAACTTGTGTAGATGCGGACCGAACCTGTGAGTAACTGCCGTAATATCTGTGTTGTTCTCTGAAAGCCGATCTTTGTGGCGCTTGTGTTGGCACGGTCCATCATCCTTTCTATATTTTTTCTATCACCCTTAGTTTTGCGCTATGGGCGCGGTTGTTATCTTCCAATTCTTGCTTGCCTGCAATCACAGGCTTTTTGGTCATCAATTTCACTTTTGGTTCTTTCCCGCATACGCATACGGGGAAATCTTTCGGGCATTCACAACCTTTGGCAAGGTCTGAAAAGGTGTTCTTGACAATTCTGTCTTCCAACGAATGAAAGGTAATAATTGCCAGCCTTCCCTTGGGTTTTAAAACATCTACAAAATCCCGAATGGCGGTTTCCAGCCCGTCCAGTTCATGGTTGACTGCAATCCGGATTGCCTGAAAGGTTCTCTTTGCCGGATGCTTGTCCGCAAACCGCCCAGCCGGCGGAAACGCACTTTTGATAATCTCTGAAAGTTCGGTGGTGGTTTCAATGGGGGCTGAGGTTCGCTTTGCTACGATTGCCGCGGCAATTCTGCGTGCATATCGTTCCTCGCCGTAACGGAAGATAATGTCCGAAAGCGTTTCTTCGCTATACGTATTGACCACCGTCCACGCATCTAAGGTAGCACTCTGGTCCATCCTCATATCAAGCCGCGCAGTCTGGTTATAACTGAACCCCCGCTTGGCATCATCCAACTGCGGGGAGGAAACTCCCAAATCCAGAATTGCGCCATCAATGCCCGCAATGCCAAGTTCCGAGAGTACCGACTTGATTTCAAAAAAGTTCCGGTGTACCAATTCTTTTCGGCAGGCAAAGTTTTGCAATCTCTCCCCCGCCGCCTGCAGGGCAACCGTATCTCTGTCAGTGCCAATCAGCATTCCCTTGTCCGACAGCGATTCACAAACCAAAGCGCTGTGTCCACCTCCACCTAAGGTGCCGTCCACATAGACACCATCCGGCTGAATATTTAAATGCGCAATACTTTCCTGAAGCAAAACCGATATGTGATGAAACGCCATGTTCTGCCTCCTAAATTCCCAGTTCCTCCATGATTTCCGCAATAGCATCTGCGTCAAACTCAGGCTGGTTCATATAAGTTTCCCACTTCTCGCGGTCCCAGATTTCCACTTTATCCGATACCCCGATGACAACAATCTCATTGGTGAGTCCTGCATATTCCCGAATCTGGGGCGGAATCAATACACGCCCTTGTCCGTCAATGCTTCGCTCTTCCGCACCGCTGAAGAAGAATCGTTCCAATCCTCTGCGCTTGCTGGAGGGCACGGTGTGCAATTCCTCCTGAAAGCGTTCCCACTCTGCTTTGGGGTAGATGCTGACACAATGTTCCAGCCCCTTGGACACGACAAACGATTCGCCCAAGTCCAGACGGAATTTTGCAGGCACATTCACTCTGCCTTTGCTATCTAAATTCTGATAATACTCGCCCATGAGCATCGCTGTCGCCTCCTCTCAATCCAATTTGGGAAAAGAGATCCAAATTTACACCACCTTGGTGCACCTTGCACCACTTTGAACCACTTTCCTATATTCTAACCTATTTCTATTCAGATTGCAAGAGGTTTTTTGAATTTTTTTTAAGTTTTTTTTACAAATTGTTTCAGAAATATTTCCCAAATAAGAAAATACAACAAAAAAGCCCCTAACCGGGGCACAAAAAAAGAACAACGCGCTAGCGTTGTTCTTTTTTCAATCTGCCAATAATCAAGAATGCAATTCCCAAAACTACCGTAATGCCTGCAAGGATTTGGGAAACCCTAAGGTCACCTATGTAGAGAGAGTCTGCTCTAAGACCCTCAATCCACACTCTGCCAAGACCATACCATGCAAGGTAGCCGCAAAACAGTTCACCCTCAAATTCCTTGATGCGTTTATACAAAAGCAATACACCGATTCCTACTGCGTTCCACAAAGATTCATACAAAAAGGTGGGATGAACCTGATTGGCAAGCAGGATTCCATCCCGCTCCACCGTCATCGCCCAGGGCAGAGAACAAGCACCACCAAAGGCTTCGCCGTTGACAAAATTCCCCCAGCGCCCAATGCTCTGCCCAATCAAAAGTCCTAGCGCCAGAATGTCCAGTGCTCTGCCAAGCGGAATCTTTTTCATCCTGCAGTAGCCAAAGACCACCGCACAAATTCCAATCACCCCGCCATAAATGGCAAGACCTCCGCTGCGGATATCCAAAATAGAGAGCAGGTCATCCTTGTACATCTCCCAACTGAATATCACATAGTAGGCTCTGGCACACAGGATTGCTACAGGCACAGCGATTAAAATCATATTCAAAAGGTCATCACTGCTAAGTCCTACCCGCTTTGCTTCTCGCATGCCATACATAACGGCAAGGCAAAGACCCGTGGCAATCAAAAGTCCGTACCAATAGATTGAGACGCCAAACAAGGTGAATGCCGCACGATTGACTGTAAAGGAAATCCCTAAATCAGGAAAGGAAATTTGATTCATCATAGGTTTTTACCTCCTAAACAGGATTGACCACCGAAAGCACACAGTTGTCGGTTGCAAAATGTTCCCGCAGGCGGTCATTGACCTCGGCATCGGTCAAGCGGCTTAATGCCTCTTTCATTTGAAGCGGATGATAGCCGGAGAAAATCTGACGAATAAAAGCATTTCCCATTCGCTCCACACTGTTAAACAAGCGAATATTGCGAGAAACCAAGGTTTTTCTTGCCCGCGCCAAATCTTCCTGAGGAATCCCCTGTTCCATCAACCCCTCCAGATACTCCTTTACCTTGGCATACACTGCCTCAGGGTCACGGGATTCACCACCAAGCAGGGTAAATCCATAACCTTTGGAAATATCACTTTCGGCATCAAACGAACTGTCAATCAATCCGGATTCGTAAAGTTCGTGATACAAATCGCTGCATCTGCCAAAGACTGCATCCAAAATTAATTCTGTTGCCAGTTCTTTTTTGAGTCTGCCCTCTGCATCAAGGTCCATATTGTTATCCTTAAATCCAATCCGAAACAAAGGCTGGGATACCACCAGATTCTGGGTGATTCTCTCCTGAACTCTTTCTTTTGGTTCTGTCACCGTTTCTCTGGGAATCTGCCCCAGATTCCGTTTGGCATCAATATGCTTATCCACATATTTCATCGCCTCATTGATATCAATATCACCGACCAGAACCAAAACCATATTGGCAGGATTATAAAAGGTGTGATAACAACGGTACAACAATTCCGGCGTAATCTCGGCGATGCTTTCTACCGTTCCGGCAATGTCAATCTTAACCGGATTATGATGGAACAACGCCGACAGCGTATTAAAGAACACCCGCCACTCGGGGTCGTCCTCATACATCTTGATTTCCTGCCCAATGATGCCCTGTTCTTTGGCAACATTCTCCTCGGTGAAATGAGGATGGTTGACAAAATCCAACAAAATATCCAGATTCTCATAGAATTTATCGGTGCAAGAGAACAGATACGCCGTCATATCAAAACTGGTAAAGGCGTTACTGCTGGCACCGGTCAGGGCAAACCGCTGAAAGGCGTCACCGCCGTCCTCTTCTTCAAACATTTTGTGTTCCAGATAATGGGCAATCCCGTCGGGGACACGAGTCATTTCAGTATCTCCGGGCACCTGAAAGGCAGAGTCCGCCGAACCGTATTCGGTGCCATAGATGGCATAGTATTTTTGAAATCCCTGTTTGGGGAACACATAAACCCGAAGCCCGCTTTCATGAACTGCCGAGAGCATTTCTTCGTTTAATTGTTTATCATAATAGCGTTTGATTTCCATTTCTACGCCTCCCCTTTTAAGAAGTAGACAGTATCCACCGTCACCTGCTGCATCACTGCTTGAATCTCAGGGATGGTAACCTGATTCAGGCAGGCAATCAATTCTTCCGGACTCTGGTTCTGTCCCAAAATCCCTTGGCTCAGGTAGTAGTCCTCCAACGTACGCATACTGTCATTCATGGCAGTCAACCCATTGGCAAGATACTTCTTTGCCGCCGCCAGTTCGTCTTCGGTAAACTCACCCTGTTTCATAGCACCCAGTTGTACCATGATTTCATCATAGGCTTTTTGAAAGTTCCTAGTTTCGATACCGGAACTAATCATCATTACACTTTTTAGTCTATCCGTACGGCAAGCCGCGTAATAGGCAAGACTCAGTTTTTCACGCACATTGTTAAAAAGTTTAGAGAAAGGACTTCCCCCAAAGATACAACTGCCAAGCATTAAAGCGTAATATTCCTTGGAAGTCGGCTCTACGCCGCAACGGAGTCCAATGGCAAGTTTGCTCTGGGCAACCGGAATCTTTTCCACAATCTCCTGAACTTTTTCACGCACAGGAACCGCCGGCTGAGTTTTTACCGCAAACGCCTGTCTGGGTTTGAGTTCGGGAGTTAAAATCTCACAAATTTTATTGATATTTTCCTCACTCAGGGTACCGCCTACAAAAATATCAGCCTTGGCATTTGCCAGCACTTCCTGATAGAACTCATACAGGTTCTGCGGGGTAATACTCTCCAAGTCCTCGGCATATCCCGCCTCAAACATACCATAGCCATCGGTGCCAAACATCGCCTCTCTGCACTTAACATCGGCATATTCCTTTTTATCGTTAATCAACCCTAAGATGGCATTTCTCAGGTTGGTCTTCTCGCTCTCCACATACTCCGGCAAAAAACCGCCATCTTTGAGGAGCGGACGGAACACCAGTTCCCGCAAAAACTCTGCCGCGCGCGCGGTCAGGCTTTCCCCAATATAGGCATCCGCCACATACTCAATGGTGAAATAAAGAACCTCTCCATCACCTTTCTGGCGGATACCGCCACCACAAGAGGCACTATAAAGGTCTGCCAGATGACGGGTCAGGATTTTAAACTCCGGATATTTTTCGGTGCCTCGTTTGAGCACCGAAGGGAGCAATGCCGCCTTGGTTACCGTTTCCCGCTTTAAGGGAATATGAAAAAAGATGCTGAGGGTATTGGTCTTAAATTTGGGACTTTCTATCATTCTAAGGTCAACACCGTCACAAATCTTTCTGCTCTGCATAGGATTCCACTCCTTTTGTTTCATTCTTTTTTTAGTATACCATATTGTACCAACAAAATGCAAGTGTATCAAAAAAGCGAAGTTGTCTATGCAACTTCGCTTTTCAACACAATCAACCCGGAGGCCAGCCAAGATTTCTGCCTGCCAGCAGATGGAAGTGCAGATGCCCTACCGTCTGTCCGCCGTCCTTACCACAATTATTGACGATGCGGTAACCTTGTTCATAAAACCCTTGGTCTTTGGCAATCTTTGCAGCAACTGCAAAGATATGTCCAACCACTGCCGCATTTTCATCATTCAATTCATTGGCAGAGGAAATATGGGTCTTGGGAATCAAAATAATATGCACCGGAGCCTGGGGTTCAATGTCCAAAAAGGCGTAGACCTGTTCGTCTTCATACACCTTGGTGGAGGGAATCTCCCCTCCGGCAATCTTACAGAATAAACAATCCATACTGACCCTCCTTATCCAATCTGGCTTTCTACCATGGGAACCACTTTGGAGAGTGCTTCTTCTGCTTTTGACGGGTCCTTACCGCCTGCCTGTGCAGACTCCGGCTTACCGCCGCCTCCGCCGCCCATGGTCTTTGCAACCTCGGAAATAATCTTGCCGGCATGAGCACCCTTTACCACAGCCGCCGCGGTTGCCATGGAAATCACATTCACTTTAGCACCGTCTTTGGAGGCAAGCACAATCACCGCATCCTCCTGCTTGGTCTTTAAGTTATCCCCGACTTCACGCAGGGTATTCATATCCATTCCGTCCGGCATAAGTTTGGCAACCACTAAAGTGCCATTCACCGTTGCCGCACCGGAGAGCATATCTCCTGCCGCATCCTTTGCCATCTTACTCTTAAGACTTTCGGTTTCCCTCTTGCTCTCTTTGAGTTCCTCCATCAGGCTTTCTGCCTTGTGGGCAAGTTCTTTCGGGCTGGTTTTTAGGGTTTGTGCCGTCTTTTGAATCAACGCTTCTTTCTCTGCCAAAACCTGAAGTACGCCCATACCGGTTACGCCCTCAATTCTGCGGACACCTGCCGCCACACCGCTCTCGGAAAGAATCTTAAACAGACCCAACTTACCGGTGGAGGTTGCATGGGTTCCGCCACAAAGTTCAATGCTATATTCGCCCATCTTCACTACCCGAACGGTAGCACCGTACTTTTCACTAAACAGAGCGACTGCGCCCAGTTCCCGCGCCTCGTCCAGAGAGGTTTCAAAGGATTCAATGCTGAGGTTCTTTAAAATCTGTTCATTGACAAGCAGTTCCGCCTTAGCAATTTCCTCTGCGGTCATCGCCT
This sequence comes from Ructibacterium sp., assembly GCA_045539735.1. GTDB lineage: Bacteria > Bacillota > Clostridia > Monoglobales > Monoglobaceae > Ructibacterium. The sequence goes on from JAZQFW010000016.1 coordinate 119,029, forward strand.
CAAAGTGAGAGAAGTCAAACCGCATCCGGTCTTCCGCCACATAGGAACCCGCCTGTGCCACATGGTCGCCCAAAACCTGTTTGAGCGCCGCCTGAAGCAGATGCACCACCGAATGGTTCCGGCGGATTGCCTCGCGGCGTTCGGTATCAAATTTAGTTTCCACAGTATCACCGACTGCCAGACTTCCTTTGGTGACAACACCCTTGTGGAGGAACTTTCCGTTCTTCTTTTTGGTGTCAGCAATCTCAACTACGGTATCGCCCGCAATCAATACGCCGCTATCACCCACCTGACCGCCGCTTTCTGCATAAAATGCGGTCTGGTCAAGCACCACGGTAACTTCATCACCGCAGGCAGCGGTATCAACCAATTCTCCATCTTTGCCGATGCCCAAAACCTTAGCACTAACTACCTCCTTGTCATAGCCGTCAAAGACGGTAGCATCCGGAATTACCGCAAAAATATCTTCTTCCCATGCGGCATCTTCCATATCACCTCTGGCAGTACGGGCACGGTTGCGTTGGTCATCCATCAAGACCTTGAATCCATCCAGGTCAACACCCAGACCTTTTTCTGCCACAATTTCACGGGTCAGGTCAATGGGGAACCCATAGGTATCATTGAGTTTAAACGCCTGTTCGCCGGAAAGTTCCGTCTTACCCTCGGCTTGCAGAGCATCCATATATTCATTCAGGATAGCAAGGCCCTGGTCAACCGTGCCGGCAAAGCGTTCTTCCTCGGTTTTGATTACCTTTTCAATGTAGGTAAAGTTCTTTTCCAGTTCCGGATATGCTCTCTTACTCTCACCGGCAACCACGGCTGCCAGTTTGTAAAGAAACGCACCTTCAATTCCCAATAATTTACCGTGTCTTGCGGCTCTGCGAAGCAGACGGCGAAGCACATAACCCCGTCCCTCGTTGGAGGGAAGCACACCGTCAGATACCAAAAAGACGGTGCTGCGGATATGATCGGTAATCACGCGGAGAGAAATGTCGGTCTTTTTATCCTTGCCATACTCCACCTTTGCCATTTCTGCCGCGGTGTCAAGAATCTTGCGAATGGTGTCTACCTCAAAAATAGAGGTCACGCCCTGCATGATGCAGGCAATACGCTCCAAACCCATACCGGTATCAATGTTGGGATGTGCCAGACGGTTGTAGTTTCCGTTTTCATCTTTGTCAAATTGGGTAAATACCAGATTCCAGAACTCTACAAAGCGGTCACACTCACATCCAACTGCACAGTCAGGACTACCGCAACCAAATTCTTCGCCTCTGTCAAAGTATATCTCAGAGCAGGGGCCGCAAGGTCCGGTGCCGATTTCCCAGAAGTTATCTTCTTTGCCAAGGAACACAATTCTGTCAGGGTCTACCCCTACATTGTTTACCCAAAGGTCAACCGTTTCTTTATCCTCTTCATACACGCTGACCCAAAGACGGTCAGTCGGAATCTCCAGCACCTCGGTAATAAACTCCCATGCCCACTTGGTAACTTCGGTCTTAAAATAATCCCCAAAGGAGAAGTTGCCCAGCATTTCGAAGAAAGTGCCGTGGCGGGCGGTTTGACCTACGCATTCAATATCCGGAGTACGGATACACTTCTGGCAGGTGGTCACCCTCTTTTTGGGCGGGGTTTCCTTACCCAAAAAGTATGGTTTAAGCGGTGCCATACCGGCATTAATTAACAAAAGACTGGCATCTCCCTGAGGAACCAGGGGAAAGGACGGCAGCCGCAAATGTTCTTTGCTCTCAAAGAACGCGAGAAACTTCTCGCGTATTTCATTCAATCCTAATTGTTGCATCATCGATCCCTCTTTTGTGTTTAGTATACATTTTATCTTAACATTATATCAAAGATTCATACCCGAGTCAATAACAAAACACAGACAACCATTCCGATTGTCTGTGTGGATTCTGCTTATTCCCACTCGATGGTGCCCACAGGCTTCGGGGTTAAATCCAAAAGCACACGGTTGATACCCTCAACCTCAGCGGTGATGCGAGCGGTAATTTTGTGAAGAATCTCGTAGGGGATTTCTTCTATCGTCGCGGTCATAGCATCGGTGGTATTGACCGCACGGATAATTGCAGGCCAACCCTCATAACGTTTGTCATCTCTGACACCGACACTCTTCATATCCGGAACCGCAATGAAATACTGCCATACGGATTTCGCAAGACCGCATTTGTCAAACTCCTCACGCAGAATGGCATCTGCCTCCCGCAGGGCGTGAAGTCTGTCACGGGTGATGGCACCAAGACAACGAACGCCAAGCCCAGGGCCGGGGAACGGCTGACGGTCAACCATTTCTTCCGGCAGTCCCAATGCTTTACCGACCACACGAACTTCGTCTTTATACAGAAGTTTAATCGGCTCTACCAATTCAAACTTCATATCCTCCGGCAGACCGCCTACATTGTGGTGCGCCTTAACGCCGTCAGATTCCAAAATATCAGGATAAATAGTTCCCTGTGCCAGAAAGTCTACATCATCGAGTTTTCTTGCCTCTTCGTCAAAGACAACAATGAACTCTCCACCGATGATTTTTCTCTTCTTCTCCGGTTCAGCAACCCCTGCCAACTTATCGAGGAATCGGTCTGTTGCATCAATATAAATGAGGTTTGCGTCCAACTGATTGCGGAACACCTCTATCACCTGTTCACTCTCGCCTTTGCGCATGAGTCCATGATTAACATGAACACAAATCAGTTGTTTGCCGATGGCTTGAATCAGCAATGCTGCAACCACCGAAGAGTCTACACCGCCGGACAATGCCAGAAGTACCTTTTTATCTCCAACCTGAGCACGGACATCGGCAATCTGTTCTTTGATAAAGGCATCCGCCAATGCTTTCGTTGTAATGCGCTCCATAGATTCAGGGCGTTTGTTACTTTCCATGAATGATTCCTCCTGTGTATCAATTTATCATCTTGTTTTCTATTATACGCTATTCTTTGCAATTTTTCAATCCCAAGTTTTTGATTTTTTTGCCAAATCCTCGTTTTATTTATGCCCATTTTTTCAAAAATATTATAAATTTCTCTGGTTTTCTTTCCAAAAATTGCCGCACCTTCCTCATAGTTAGAGTGCAGGTATAAAGATTACTTGCTGCAATCACCCAGAGAAGAGCATTCATTCCAAACACGGGAAGCAACAGCGAAATAGCAGCCAAACGGAGCAGAGAATCACTGACATGATACGTAAGAAGTGAAACCTGTTTGCCAAGGCCGTTTAAGATGGCACAGGAAAGAGAATCCAAAAACATAACAGGAGAAAGAATCGAAAGCGTCCGAACCATAGGAACAATAGCGGTGTTTTTGTAAATTCCCTCTGCAAGATGCGGCGCAAACAATACAAATACCAAAAAGACGCCTACTCCCACCCCCAAACCGATTCGATAGACTTTGTCTACCAAACGGGAAAGGCGTTGTTTGCCTTTACTGGTATTCCTTCTTGCAATTTCCGGAACCAAAAGGGTTGTGACCGAACCGAGCAAAGTGAGCGGAAACACCAGCATGGGCATGACCATACCATGCATAATTCCAAGACCACTGATTGCCTCCGCATGACCGAGTCCAAACCGTTTTAATGCAGTGACAATGACAACCTCCTCCTGCATACGGAGGGTAGAACCTGCAAGAGAGGTCAACATAGACGGAAACGCCACCTGAAACAGGGGACGAAACACTTTGCTTTCTTCTCCTCCGCCTTGCAGGCATTGTTTCTCTCGCAAGTAAAACAGCGTTAAATACAAACAGGAAGAACACTCCCCAATGCTGATACCCAAAAACACGGCGGCACATCCGTAGTCGATTCCTTTAGGCAACCACCAGCGGAGCAAGATGCTAATTGCAAGGAATTTGACCGCCTGCTCCAAAAACTCAGAACTTGCAGGAATCCAGACTTTGCGGGCGGCATAAAAATATCCCTTTAAACAATAAGACCCGCCCATAAACAAGACGCTGGGAACTAGGCAGCAAAGTCCCAACGCAATACGAACATCCCCAAGCACCCGCACAGCGACCCATTCCGCCCCTAAAAAGGTGAAAAAGGTAATTAAAAGCGCCAGGCAAGCAACACCCCAAATCGCAAGCCGCATGCTCTGCCGCACCGCATCAAGCCGATTCTTTTCCAGATACTCTGACACCACTTTGGACACCGCAACCCCCAAACCGGCGGTAGCAACTGTCAGCATAACTCCGTGTAGCCCGAATCCCAACGACAAAAGTCCCATTCCCTCGCATCCTAATTGGCGGGAATAGAATGCCCGAAACGCAAAATCAAAACTCTTGGCACAGATTCCGGAAAAAGCCAAAATCCCTGCACTTTTTAACATTGGATGTTTCAATCTTATCCACCTCGGTTCAGTATATGCAAAAGAAAAGATTGACAATACCAAACCGACGGTCTAAAATAAAAGGAAGGAGGCGAATAGGATGATTCACATCAATGATGTTATTATCGTAGAGGGCAAGTACGACAAGGAACGCCTCCGGCATCTGACCGATGCACCGATTGTATGCACCCACGGCTTTCAACTGTATCGCTCCAAGGCAATCATCAATAGCATCCGTCGCCTTGCAAACGGGCGAAATGTATTGATTTTGACCGATTCTGACCGAGCGGGGTTCCGTATTCGAAACTATTTAAAAACCTGTTTGGGACAAGATGTTTCATTAAAACAACTCTATATTCCCGCCATTGAGGGGAAAGAAAAACGGAAAGAAAAACCCGGAAAAGATGGTTTGCTTGGTGTTGAGGGCATGGACGATGCCACCCTGACTACACTCCTTTCCTCTGTAGCAGAGGATATCCCCGATACCCCCATTATCCCTGTCACCAAAGCAGATTTTTTTGCGGCAGGTTATTCCGGCAAGCCGGATAGTGCCCAGCGGCGGGAGGCGCTTGCCAAGCAACTGAATTTACCCCCAAAACTTTCTGCCAATGCTCTTTTGGAACTTATCAACCAAATCGGCGGTATGGAAGTCTTTCAAGAAATAAAATAAGCACTCATAACGAGTGCTTATTTTATTTCTTCAATAATATATCGAGGTCTGCGTTTGACCTCCTTATAAATTTTGCCAATGTATTCGCCAATCACGCCCACCGAAACCAGTTGCACCCCTCCTAAAAACCAGATGGAAATCATCAAAGACGCCCAACCGCTGACGCTGTTCCCCATGATCCATGCAGCCAAAGAATAGATTGCTGCAGCCACCGCAAGCAGGCACGCCAATAGCCCCAGGCCCCAAACCAAACGAATAGGTCGGATGCTAAATGATGTGATGCCGTCAAAGGCAAAGGAAAGCATCCGTTTGAGCGGATATTTGCTTTTGCCGGCAACTCGTTCGCTGCGCTCATAATACACCTGACTGTTTGGAAAGCCAACCAGTCGGACGACACCTCTTAAAAAGAGGTTGACCTCCGGAAACTGAGAAAGTGCCTCTAGTGCCCGTCGGCTCATCAGTCGATAATCCGCATGGTTTTCAATCACATCCGCACCTAAGAATCGCATCAGCCGATAGAACAATTTCGCGGTGATGCGTTTAAACCCGGAGTCGGTATCCCGCTTGCTCCGTACGCCGTAGACCACATCATTGCCCTTGTCAAACTCCGCAACAAATCTGGGAATTGCCCCGATATCATCCTGTAAATCCGCATCCATGGAGATACAGCAATCACATGATTCTTTTACCGTCATAAGGCCCGCAAGCAGCGCATTTTGGTGACCTGCATTATGGGCAAGTTTAATACCATGGAATCGCTCGTTCTGTTCTGTAGTTTCCTGAATCAACCGCCATGTGGCGTCCTTGCTGCCATCATCCACAAACACAACGCGGCTTTTCGGGGAAATCTTTCCTTCTTCCTCCATCTCTCCGATCAGGCGGTCCATCTGCCGAATCGTTTGAGGCAATACTTCTTCCTCATTATAACAAGGGATTACGACATAAAGCACAGTATCTTTCATGTTTCACACCTCATTTTGAATGAAAAAGGGACGGACTTAAGTCCGTCCCCGATATTACCATTTACTCAGCGGGAGTTTCGCTCTCCGCCGGAGCCTCTGCCTCTGCCTCTGCTTGCGCCTGAGCCAATTCATCGGCAGTCATCACAATATTGCCCTCGGCGTCTACCATGTTGCCGTTCTCATCCAGATTGACGGACGGAAGTTCGCTCTCGGTCTGGGTTTCAGATTCCAACGCTTCGTTTGCTTTGTTGTAAGTATTGATTGCAACACCTGCAAAGGTAACAGACGAAACGATAAACAGAATTGCAATCACAGCAGTAAACTTTTTCAACATTGCGTCAATGGTTCTGCCTTTGTTCTTACCAAAAAAGGTTTCTGCACCGCCGGCAATCGCGCCGGATAATCCCTGCTGTTTGCCGTGCTGAAGCAGCACAACAATTACCAGCGCCAGGGAAATTACTACATGAATAATGGTCAATGTTAACATCATAGTTCAAATATCCTCCTCGTTCTTCTCGAACACATTTTTGTCCAGTATGTGCCATTGTATCACAGAACGACGGAATTTTCAAGTAGTTTTTGAAAATTTATCAAACTTTTTTATCTTCTTGACCTTTCTCTATTCTTATTTTATAATGAATACATCTTATTCTACAGGAGAACCCTATGAAACGCTTACTTCCGCTTATTTTTCTATGCCTGTTGTGTGGCTGTCACGCCCCGCAAGAAGAAACACAATTCTTGATGGATACCGTCTGTACCATCCGCACGAGTGGTGAACAGGCGGACGCCGCCATCACCGACGCCTTTGAGGTAATTAAAGAGATTCAAGATGCAGTAAATTTTTATGACCCCTCTTCCACCGTTTCCCGTTTCAATTGTGCAAGCACCGGCGAAATCATCCCTCTGGACGAACACACCTGTGCCATTTTGCAAACGGCCATGGAGGTATCCAAAGCCTCCAAGGGCGCTTTTGATGTCACCATAGCACCGGTGTCCTCTCTTTGGGATTTTCATCAAGGAATTCTGCCTGACAGCAAAGATATTCAATCCCGCCTTGGTTTGGTGGGTTGGCAAAACCTTTTGTTTGACCCGAACACCAAAACCCTGAGCAAAACTATGGATGGGGTCGCCATTGACCTTGGGGGTGCGGCAAAAGGCTATGCCGCAGACAAAGCGGCAGAAATACTGAAACAACACGGCGTTTCTTATGGTTTGTTAAACCTTGGCGGCAATGTCTATGTATTTGGCTCTAACCCCAATCGCAAAGACGGCTTGTGGGAAGTGGGAATCCAGACTCCCTTTGCGGATGGCGGAACCTATTCCAAAACCCATACCTTGGCATCCGGTGCGGTGGTCACAAGCGGAATTTATCAACGAAATTTCACCCAAGACGGTGTCCTTTATCACCATATCCTTGACCCCAAAACCGGCTTTCCTGTCACCAATGAACTGGCAGGCGCTACGGTTTGTGCAGACTCTGCCCTTTTGGCAGACTGCCTGTCCACCGCTTGTCTGGTTCTGGGAGAAGCCGATGCCAAAGTCTTGGCAGGACAATTTGAAGCAACGATATACTTAGAACCCCAACCATAATGCCATGCTACGCACAGGGGACGGAGCATCTGGGAACCGTCCCCTGTGCGCAGTCCCCAGATGCTTCATTAGGCTCTAAAACGGCAGGTCTATGTAATCGGAAATCAGGATATAAAGCAGAGCATACACAATCATAGGGTCTTCCAGTTCCTCATTTTCTAACAGCAAAAAAATCAATCCGGCAAGCAGTAAGTCCTCGGCACTAAAGATGCCCAGGACTTTTTTTGTCTCCGGATGGTAAAGTACAGGCGGAATCATCCCTAAGATTGGATTCTTTTTGGATGGCTTTGGTTTCTTTGTTTCCGGCGGCTTGGGCGGTTGGCTCTGCTTCGGCGCAGGTGGCGGCTTGGGTTTTTGCGGCTGCCCTGACGGCTGACAAGACGCAGGGGTTGGCGAGTAACGCTGATACATCATCCGCCCTCCTGTCCCTCTTTCATGATTGCCAGAACCTGCCCAATGCTTAACATCTGCATGGCTTGATCCACTTTATCCCTGCGCGACGGCTTTAAAAATGGTTTAAGCGAGCGAAGCAACTGTGCCTGACTGCTGTTTTTACGGCTGTTCATTGCGCTCATAACTTGCTGAATCCGCATCACCATTTCCAGATTCTCCGGTTCAATTCCGCCTGTCGCCGCTCCGGGCGGAGCGTCCTGAGGCGCCTGACCGCCCAGCATTTGCAAGATGTTTCCAAAGGTTTGCTGTCCCTCTTCTCCCGAAAGCATCTCTTTGAGCATATCTACGGCACCGGATAAGTCCATGGATTCATCGAGCATGGTACGCCCTCCCCTCCGGGGTTCCTATCGCCCCTGAAACATCTGATTGATTTTTTTCATAATTTCGGGATTCTGTTTTAACTGATTGGCAAGTTTCGGATTGTTCCGAAGTTCCTGCTCTAAATCCGCGGGGTTTAACTGGTTGAGTTTTTGCCCCAAATTCCCTTGTTTCAGGTTTTCTTCCACCTGTTTCATCTGCTCCGGCGAAAGCATGTTCTGCATCTGTCCCAAAGCCTGTTTCAGGGTTTGGGGGTTGATATTTTTAAGCAAATCTTCTATCTGCATAGAAATCCCTCCTGATATAATCTATGCAAAGAAGAAAAAAATAGTGACAAATATTCCAAACTATGATAGGATAAAACCAGTTTATAGGAAAAGGAGCAACATGATGAAAGCAATTGTACTGAGCGACTCCCATCGGGATTTTTCTGCCATTTTTCGTGCCATGGAACGAGAAAAGGGTATCACCCATATCATTCATGCTGGTGATGTGCAAAAGGATGTGGACGATATTTGCGACCTCTGGCGGAATCTTCCTTGCATCTCGGTGCTTGGCAACAATGATTTTGGCGTCTGGGGTGAGCCGACACAACGAACATTCTCGTTAGGTGATAAGACATTCTTGCTGACGCATGGACATCTTTACGGCGTCAAATCCTCCCTTGTCCGTCTGCAAAGGGAAGCAAGTTCGGTTCAGGCTGATATCTGTATCTTCGGCCATACCCATCAACCCTTTCTGGAGCAAAGAAACGGCATCTGGTTCTTAAACCCCGGTCCCTCCTATCGAAGTTATGCAACCATAGAAATCACCAATGGAACCATCGATATTCAACTGAAAGAAAACTAAAAGCGTGTGCTATCGCACACGCTTTTCTCTATCGTATCACTGCGGTATATGGCGAAGCATCCGGGGACGGTTCGTTGTGCCTAAGAACTAGGAACCGTCCCCTGTGCGCAGCCATGTTATCGTATCACAGAGGTACAAACCGCTTTCATGTCACTCGTATTCTCCCATGCCATTACCTTGATGCTGTCATAGGGTTCGGTAACCGCAAAGGTTTCTTCCGTTCCCTGATACACTTTGATTTGCACATCGGTCAGGACTCCGTTTTGGTAGCATCCAAGCAGAAGTGCCGTGCCGGATGCCAGATTGGACGGTATCACCCTAACTGTGGTTTGAGTTTCGGTTTTTTCCGCGGTTACACTCAGCATCGGAGTATTAAAATGCACTGTGGCATTGGTAAGGGCATCGTTTTTACCGCTTTTTACCACATCATTCCATTCCTCTTCCGTCCCGCCAAAATAAACATCGGTTAAGGCGGCACAACCGTCAAAGGCTCCCATTCCGACATTGACAAGTCCTGCCGGCAGTTCCACACGCTGTAACCCAGAACATCCTTTAAACATTTGTGCTGAAAGATATGTCATGCTGCTTGGAATCCGCACTGTGGTCAGGTTGGTACAATCTGCAAAGGCTGTTTCAATGCTGGTCACGCCCTCACCGATTACGATTTCCCTGATACTCTCCCGTTTTTCATACCACGGTGCTTTTTTGGTGCTAATGTAGGGAATGTCACCTACACCCTGAATCGAAAGTACACCTTTTTTAATTCCCCAAAAGACACCGCTATTCTTCACATACCCACACTGCTTGCAGGTATAAATACTTCCGCTTGTTGTCACAACCACATTTGCACTATGATAAGAGTGCAGTCCGCCGTCTATCTCATTTCCGCATTTGCTGCATAGATAGGTATGATACCCCTCATAGGAAATCCACGGGTTCTCGCCTCTCTCATGCTCACAAACCGCGGTGGTAAAAATGACCGTCGCATCCACTCTGGGGACATTGCCGTCATTTACGAGATATTCCTTTTCGCCTTCATCGGTCGCATCGTTAAAATAGACATATCCGTATTTCTGACCCTCAAATTGCGGTTTCCAGAAGCAGATGGTACCGCTTCCTGTGATTTTTCCGTTCTTATCGCCGTAATATTCGCTGTAATGCACCGAAATCCCGCGGTAGGCATTGACCAGTCCACCCTCCTCAATGTTGAGATGGGCGTTAATCAAACTAAACATTCCGCCATCTCTCATTTTCAGGTTCAAAATGCCTCCCTTTTTCACTGTGATGTTGGCATAGGTATCCTCATACAGAGTCAGGGTTGCACCGCTTTCCACGATAATCATTTCCTCAGTGCTTCCATGGCTCCCGTTTTCTCCAGTGATTTCCACAATGGAACCGCTTTGGATGGTCAGGGTATGCTCTACCCCTAAGTACCCGCCAAAGGACAAACTCTCGGCTTTGAGGTTGCCGGAAATTTCACACGGTTCATAGATATGCAGATGCTTCACCTTGGTCAAATCTACCTTTGCTTTTGCCTTGCTTAGGGTTAAATTCCCGTCAACCTCACCGGCGAGGTCAAATGCCGCATCGCCACTGATACTTACATCGCCCTGCACCGAACCTGTTAAGGTAAAATTTTGGTGTGCCAATACTTCCCCGTTCCACGCACCGGCAATGGTTAGTTGCGCAGTTTCAAGTGTACCCTGCGTGGAACCATAAACCAACTCTACTCCATTGACAGTTATATGGGACGGCACCGACCAGTTTCCTCTTCCAAGACTCGGATGGGGACTGAAATTCAGAGTTTTACCTACGCTTGCGGTCAGAGTAGTCGGTTCACTCGGCCATGCAAACTCGCCGAACTGTTCCGGGTCTAACGCCAAGCCGGCAAATTCGCTACTTGAGTTGATCCATTCTGCAAATTGCCTATATGTATAAATCCACGAACTGTCACCACTGGCAAATGCCGATGTCATCCCTAAAAGCATACTCAAAAGAATCAAAATGGAAATAACCTTTTTCATATTGTTTCTCCTTTACGCTTTATTCCTTGCATTTGCTTTGGCACGGAGTTGGTTGTTTAAAATCCGCTTTCTCAGCCGAAGATTTTCCGGCGTGACCTCTAAGAGTTCATCATCTGCCAAAAATTCCAGACACGCCTCCAGGCTCATCTGTTGGGGCGGAGTCAGGCGAAGTGCCTCATCGCTTCCCGATGCACGGGTGTTGGTGAGTTGCTTTTTCTTGCAGACATTGACATTGATATCCTCACTTTTGGGGGAGAATCCAACCACCATACCCTCGTATACCTCGGTACCGGGGGTGATAAACATGGTACCTCTGTCCTGCACCTTAAAAATACCATAGCCTACTGCCTCACCGGTTTCAAACGCCACCAGAGATCCGGTGTGACGGCGACTGATTTCACCCTTAAATGGCTGATAACTGTCAAAGACCGAGTTCATAATACCCTCGCCGCGGGTATCGGTCAAAAATTCACTGCGGTAACCCAAAAGACCGCGGGCAGGAATCATATACTCCAGCCGCATCCGGCTTCCCTGAGGTGCCATTTGCAGCATCTCCGCTTTGCGGGTGCCCATCTTTTCCATCACAGAACCCATGGATTCCTCCGGCACATCAATCATCAGTCGTTCCATCGGTTCACACAACTGTCCGTCAATCTCTTTCATCAACACTTTTGGGGTGCTGACCGAGAATTCATACCCTTCTCGACGCATGGTTTCAATCAAAATGGAAATATGCATTTCCCCTCTGCCTGCTACCTTAAAACTATCGGTGGTTTCACCGTCTTCTACCCTGAGCGAAACGTCTTTTAAAAGTTCCCGCATCAGTCGGTCACGGAGTTGGCGGGAGGTAACAAACTTACCCTCTCTGCCCGCAAAGGGACTGTCATTGACCGAGAAAGTCATCTCAATGGTCGGCTCGCTGATTTTGACAAAAGGAAGTGCTTCCGGATTCTCCATCGCCGTTACGGTATCACCGATGGTAATATCGGTCACACCGGAAAAGCAGATAATATCGCCCACTTTTGCAGATTCCACCGCTGTTCTGCCAAGGCCGTCAATCTGATAGATATTGACAATCTTGGATTTATAGGGCTGATGCTTGCCATGATAATCGCAAATCATAACCTCCTGATTCTGCTGGATGGAGCCTCTCTCCACTCTGCCGATGGCGATTCTGCCCACATATTCGTTATAGTCAATGGAAGACACCAACATCTGCAAGGTTCCGGTTTCGTCACCCTCCGGTGCGGGAATATAATTTTTGATGGTTTCAAACAATACAGTCAAATCTTTCCCTTGTTCATACTGGGAAAGGGATGCCGTACCCGCTCTGCCACTACAGAAGATAATGGGACTTTCCAACTGTTCGTCACTTGCCTCTAGGTCAATCAGCAAGTCTAAAATCTCATCGGGAATCTCATCCAGCCTTGCATCGGGACGGTCAATCTTATTTACCACAATGATAACGCGATGTTGCATCTCCAATGCCTTTTGGAGCACAAACCGCGTCTGGGGCATGGGCCCCTCTGCCGCATCAATGAGCAGAATAACGCCGTTTACCATTTTTAAGATACGCTCTACCTCACCGCTGAAGTCAGCATGTCCTGGGGTATCAATGATATTCATTTTAATATCCTGATAGTACACCGAAGTATTTTTCGCAAGAATGGTGATTCCCCGCTCCCGCTCTAAGTCATTGCTGTCCATGACTCTTTCTTCTACCACCTGATTTTCCCGATAGATTCCTCCTTGCTTGAGCATCTCGTCCACCAGCGTTGTTTTTCCGTGGTCAACATGGGCAATGATGGCAATGTTTCTTAAATCCTCTCTTTTCATGTCAAATCCTCACTTTCTACGGAGAAAAACGCAGTCCATCGGACTGCGTTTATGTTCTATTCAGCATCTGCTAACGCAACAACAACCTTACGCGCAGGTTCTTCCCCTACGCTATAGGTCTTAACCTTGGTGCTATTCTGCAGAGCAGAATGGATAATCCGGCGTTCATTGGGGGACATCGGTTCCAACGTTACTGCCTTTCTTTCACGCAGAACACGGCGCTCCAATCCTCTTGCCAACTTCACCAAAGTTTCTTCGCGCTTTGCACGATAGCCCTCGGTGTCTACATTCACCTTGATATAGGAATTCTTTTCTTTGTTGATATACAAACTGGTCAAATATTGTACCGAATCCAAGGTGTCACCGCGCTTACCGATGAGCAGTCCCATTCTGGAACCGGACACGGTAACGTCCACTGACTCACCGCTGTTGACAACCTCGACCTCTGCATCAGAAAGTCCCATTTTGTGCACCAGTTCGGTCACAAAATACTTGGCATCCGTTAACGATTTCTCGGTTACCTCACGCTTTTTGCCGGCGTGCTTATCTTTTTTGGGTTCTTTCATTTCCGGTTGCTCTGCCGGAGTATCTTCTTTGACTTCTACTTTCGCCGGTGCCGGTTCAGCCTTCTTCTTTTTCCGGCCCTCCGGACCTACGTGGTCTTTAAACTCCGGATTCTGCTTGGGTGCATAAGGATTGTCACCCGCCTCGGTCTTTTCAGGCGCACGGCTCTTTACGATTTGGCGAAGTTTTTCCTCTGCCTCTGCTTCTTTGGTAATCCATGCAGAGATAATCACTTCCTTACCCAGAAGCAGACCCATCAGACCTTTGCCGACCTCACGCTCTACCTCATAGGATAATTCATCCACCGAAACGCCGAATTCCTCCGCCGCCAGTTTCAGTGCTTCTTCTTTATTTTTTGCGTTTTTTTCTATTTTTCTTAACATTGACGATCTCCCCTTCGATTTGTTCCTCGGTTACATCAATTTTTATTACTTTGGTCAATACAACCTGTTGTGCCATCTGCAAGAGGTTGCTTACCACCCAGTAAAGGCCGATTGCTGCCGGCAGGGTGAATGCAAACCATGCAGAGATAAAGGGCATAAACAGATTCATCCCTTTCATGGGATTGGGTTTTTCCTCACCGTTTGCATCTCTTTGAGGTGCCTGCTGCGGTTGCATTGCCTGTGAAAGTTTCATCGAGGCAAACGAGGACAAACCGGATAAAATCGGGATAATCCACAGCACTACCGTGCTTAATGCCAAGCCATTGATTCTGCCAAGCAGAAGGCTAACCATCGCACCCAAATTCGGTGTCTGGGACAAATCCATCCCTAAAAAGTTAAAGTTAATGACTTCATACGTTTTTCCGCTACCTGCAATCCAGTGATTGTTTACGATTTCCGGATAGGTTTGCATCAATCGTGCAATCGGAATTTCATACCGTTTTACCATAGAATAGCCGTTCTGCGCCAACTGGTCAAGGGAAGACATCTTAATTTCACCCAAAAATGCATGAATGGCATCCGGATTCGTCTCTCCCCATTCTTTTAAGGCATTGACCACACGCCAGGCTTCCTCTTTGGGCATACCCATTAAGTAGGTAATCGGACCCTGAACCACCCAGTAAAGCGCCATCAAAATCGGCAACTGAATCAAAAGAGGAAGACAGCCGCTCATGGGATTGACATGGTACTTCTGATAAATCTTCATGGTTTCCATGCTCAGTTTCTCTTTGTCATTGGCATACTTTTGCTGAATCTCATTAAGCAGAGGTTGAAGTTTCTGGGTCTTCATCATAGACCGTTGCTGTTTCACCGTCAAAGGCAGCAAGACCGCCTTAATCAAGATGGTAAACAAAATAATAGCCACACCGTAGTTGCCTACCAGCATGTTACATAACTTCAAAATCCATCCCAAAGGATAGGTCAAAAAATCCACCGTATGGTTCCTCCTTATGGTATATTAAGGGAAGTCAATTCCGCCGTTTGACAGCGGATTGCACCTCAAAATTCTCCAGATTGCTTTGATGCCGCCCCTGAAAGCGCCGTATTTCTGAATTGCCAGATACGCATACTGGGAGCAACTGGGGTAAAAACGGCAACATGGTTTCTTATGCGGAGATATCCGCCGCTGATAGAATTGAATCCACCTAATCAGCAGTTGCTTCATCACTGAGCACCCCCAACTTTTGTAAGGAAGCATAAAAATCCCGCTCTACTTTTGCAGCCGGTGCTTCCACCGTGTAGGTACGCGCCACAATGCAAAAGTCAAATCCGGGTTTCAGTTTAGGCAAAGCATTGCGAAACAGTTCCCGAATTCTGCGTTTGGCACGGTTGCGCTCTACCGCACCGCCCACCTTTTTCCCGGCAGTAATCCCGAGTCTGCAAACAGGTAACCGGTTCTTTGCCACATAGACCACCATGGTGGGTGTGACAAAGGACGCACCCTTGCGATACAAACGCTGGAACTGCCCGTTACGGTTCAAACTGTTAATCTTCATGGGATACCCCTTATCGTTTGGTACAAATAGACAAAAAGACGCCCGGGGCGCCTTTTGGACTGTCAAAAAACTTATGCAGACAGTTTCTTTCTGCCCTTCAATCTTCTTCTTGCCAAAACCTTGCGGCCGTTCTTAGAACTCATTCTCTTTCTGAATCCGTGTTCCTTTGCACGCTGTCTTTTCTTAGGCTGGAATGTTCTCAGCATTGCGATCCCTCCTTCAAATCTGTATGTTGTGTTACACTATTTCTAAATCACAAGAAAATCTGTATTATTTTATCATGATTCCCCCTGCTTGTCAACCCCCTTTTCAATGAAAAAAATTTTTTTTAATTTTTTTGCGCTCAAATTCAAAGATGTTGTTGCAGAAAATTTTTCCATCCACCACATTTTGTAACTTGTAGAAAAAAGAAATTTTTTCGGCAAAATTTCGGCTTTTTGGGTGTTGAATTTTTTTTCTTTTGTGTTATAATGTGATTACAGGAAAGTTACAGAATGTGCTTTTTCTACTATATAATTAAATACGAATTTTAGGGGAAGTTCCAATAGCCCCTATTCTTTTGCTCACTTTTTACCCGTCAGGAGGATGCAGTTATGGATGAACTGACACAACTTTGGAATCAGGTACTGAATGACCTTTCCCAGGAAGTTTCCGGTGTTTCTTTTGACACCTGGATGAAACCGATTAAGCCGCTGGCGCTGACCGAAACCTCGATTCGACTTTTGGTTCCCAGCGACATCAACAAGACGATGATTATGACCAAATTCCGCTCGATGTTGGAAAGCAGCATTGAATTTGCTGCCGGACGCGCCTATGAGTTGGATGTGATATCTGAGGTTCCGGTTTCCTCTCCCACCTTTTCGGTTGACCCGATTCGTCAGGAGAGTGCTTTAAACCCCCGTTACACCTTTGAGTCTTTTGTCGTCGGCAACAACAGCAATCTTGCCCATGCGGCATGCCTTGGCGTGGCGGAATCTCCGTCACCCAAGTACAATCCCCTCTTTTTATATGGGGGAAGCGGACTTGGTAAGACTCATCTTCTGCAGGCAATCGGCAATTATTATTTGAAGAACTACCCCAACAAAAAGGTGCTATATACCACCAGCGAAAAGTTTACATATGAATTGGTGACTGCGATTCGCGAAAAAACCAATCAGGATTTCAGAACCAAACACCGCACGGTAGACCTTCTTTTGATTGACGATGTTCAGTTCCTTGCAACCAAGGAACTTGCACAGGAAGAATTTTTCCATACCTTTAACACCCTGTACGATGCGGGCAAGCAGATTGTCATTACCTCTGACCGCCTGCCCTCGGAAACCCCGCACTTAGCGGACAGGCTGAAAAGCCGGTTCCAGATGGGACTGATTGCAGATATTCAGCCGCCGGATTATGAAACCCGACTTGCGATTCTCCGTTCCAAAATTGAGGAAGAATACTTTACTTTTGATGAAGAAATCGTGGAGTATGTTGCCAACAACATCAAATCCAACGTCCGTGACTTAGAGGGTGCTGTGAAGCGAATTCTGGCTTATGCCGGCATTGAGCGCACCAATACTATTTCTTTGGAATTGGCGCAAAAGGCACTCAAGGAAATTCTTTCTTCCCTGCCCCAGCGAAACATTACCATTGAAGTCATTATTGACGAGGTAGAGAAATACTTCCGTCTGCCATCAGGCTCTCTGGTTTCCAAACGGCGTTCCAATGATGTCGCATCTCCAAGACACATTGCCATGTATCTCTCCCGCGAGATTCTGGACGAGTCCTTTACCAAAATCGGGGAACGGTTCAGCCGTGACCACTCCACCGTTATGGTGGCAATCCGTAAAGTCAAAGAGAACTTAGGCAAAGACACCGAACTGTCTGACACCATTCAGGATTTGGTTGACAACATCAAAAAGAATTAGAGGACGCATGATGAAACTGCATGATACCATCGCTGCAATCGCCACCCCTATCGGTTCGGGTGGCATTGCCATTTTACGCTTAAGCGGCAACGACGCCGAGGATATCGCCTCTCGGTTGATATCCAAACCTAACCTTACAAACCTTGAGAGTCACAAACTGACCCTCTGCACCATCCACGAAGTCGACAATCCCGACGCTCCCATTGACCGGGCGTTGGCGGTTGTGATGCGTGCGCCCCGTTCCTATACCGGCGAAACGGTGGTAGAACTCCATGCACACGGCGGCTACTATGTTGCCAGCCGGATTCTGGAGGAAACATTGAAAGCCGGTGCAAGGCTTGCCGAGGGCGGGGAGTTTACCCGTCGGGCATTCTTGAATGGGAAAACCGACCTGACCGCAGCAGAGGCAACCATGGATGTGATTGACTCCCATTCTGCGTTAGGACTTACCAATGCCGCCCGTTCCTTGGGCGGGCAGTTGGCAGAAAAAATCGGAAGTCTGCGTGAACAAGTAATTACCGTGACCTCTCATATTTCTGCCGCGGCAGATTACCCGGAAGAAGTTGACACCCCTGAGGCAGAAACGGTGTTAGCACAGTTTTCTGACATTCAAACTGAGATTGACAAGTTGCTTGGATCTTTTGATACCGGAAGAATCTTAAAAGACGGCATTACCACCGTAATCTTAGGGCGTCCCAATGTGGGAAAATCTTCCCTGTTAAATGCCCTGACCCGCAGTGACCGTGCCATTGTCACCGATATTCCGGGCACCACCCGTGATGTGATTGAAGACTATGTTCATCTGGGCGGGGTTTCTCTCCGCTTGTTGGATACTGCCGGAATCCGTGACCGCAACGATGCGGACGAGGTGGAACGGCTGGGCATTGACCGAACCATGGCACAAATAGAAGATGCGGATTTATGCCTTCTTTTGCTTGACAGTACCGAAGCAATCACACCGGAGGACATGCAGATTGCTAACGCCATCAAAGGCAAGCAAATATTAGTGTTGCTGAACAAGACCGACAAGGAGTCTTGCGTAGATATTCCTCAGGTGGCATCTATCCTTAAGATAGACGAATCCCTGATTTTAAAAACTGCCACTCCCAAACATCAGGAGGCGGTTGGCATGGAGGCCTTGGAAACTGCAATCCGACGGATGTTTTTAGACGGACGGGTGAACCCCGGTGAGGTCTATTTGAGCAATACACGTCAGCGGGATTCTCTCCTTAAGGCGGCAGATGCATTAGCGCGTGCCAAAGACGGGCTTCTCTCAGGTATGCCCTACGACCTTTTGTATGTGGATTTGGAAGATGTACTATCCGCCCTTGGCGAGGTGGTTGGACTGACCGTGCAAGAAGAGATTATAGACCAAGTATTTGCCCGCTTCTGCGTCGGCAAATGAGCGTGACGCTCTCGTCGCAATCTGCCCTAATTACTTCGCATACCTGAAAGGTATGCTCCGCTTTGGTGGGCAGTTGCTCCTCTTTCCCAAAAAATCTCCGATTTTTCGGGAGCCCTACCAAAAAGAAAGGCGGCGACCCAGATGAACGAATTTCCGATTTCTTATCATTTTGCAGAAAAGTATGTCCGGTTCTCCAATCCGGAATATTTGCAACTATACCTTTATATCTCATATCAGGCAGACAAAAACGGAGTATTCCCTAAGACGGAACAGATTGCAAGGGACCTTGCCATTACGCCGGAGCGTGCCATCTTTATACTGGACTTTTGGGTCAGCCGTGATGAACTGGTTTATGACGAATCCGGCTATCGGTTCCCTGATAAGACTCCAAGTGAACCCAATCCGGTAACTATTCCCAAGCCGCAACCGCGCAAACAATCCTCCCGCCCCTCCTACACCATGGCGGAAATTGACTCGGTCGCCACGAACAATAAGTCGGTATCTGCACTCTTTTATCAGGCAGAAACTGTGCTGAACAAAATATTGACCCCATCGGATATGGAGATGCTTTACTCCTTTGTGGATTGGTTGGGACTTCCGGTTGAGGTCATTACCATGCTCTTATCCTATGCCGCAAAGAGGGGGAAGACCAACCGCCGATATTTAGAAACGGTTGCCATTGATTGGGCAGAGCGAGGCATTGATACCTTTGAGGCGGCAGAGTCTTATATCACGGTGCTTGAACAGGCAGATAGCATGGAACGGGAAATCCGTAACATTCTCGGCATCTATGACCGGGCATTGACCGCCACCGAAAAGAAATACCTCAAACTTTGGACGGAAGACAGCCGGATTACGCCGGACCTTGTGGCGCTTGCCTATGACCGCACGGTCGCACATACCGGAAAACTCAGTTGGGCATATATGAACAAAATTTTGGAAAGTTGGGCAGAGGCGGGACTTACCACCCCCGAAGCCGTGGAGCAGGGCGACAACCTCTCCGGCAAAAAGGAGCGGAATCTCCCCAAAAAAGGTGCCATCAACAATTATCAGGACACCAATACCACCGATTATACGAAACTGGAAGAGCAACTGCTCGATATGATGTTGGATCAGGAGGTGTAATACCATGGAATCATCGTATGCTTTGGCAATGCGAAAACTCGCCAAAATCCGTGAGGAAAACAAGCGCACACAAGAGATACGCCTGGATGAGATACGCCGAGCGTATCCAACCTTTACCCACATAGAGGCCGCAATGCGGCGGCAAGGCTCTGCACTTGCACAGCGCACCCTCAGCGGAACTACGGATATTTCAGACATTCAATCCGCCATTTCCGACCTGCAGAAACAAAAGACAGAGTTATTGACTCAGGCAGGATACCCTGCCGATTATCTGGATGACATCTACACCTGTTCCCTCTGTCGGGATACCGGTTTTGACGCCAATGGGAAACGTTGTTCCTGCCTGAAACAACTGGCGGCAGCCTTTGCCAGCGAAAATTCCAACCTGACCGAATATATGAAAGAGCAGACCTTTGACAAGGCAGACTATTCCCTCTTTGCCAAACAACCGGAGGAAAACGGGAAACACCCCCTTACCTACATCAAAAAGGCATACGAACTAGGTCTTCGGTTTGCAGAAACCTTTGATGAAACCCATGCCAACCTTCTGCTGATGGGAAATGCGGGCACCGGAAAGACCTATCTTTCCAGTTGCATTGCCAACTATGTCCTTGCCCGTCGGAAGACCGTCTATTATCAAACGGCGTTCACCCTCTTCGATCAGTTGGAAAAGTTAAAATTCGGGCGTTTGAGCGGTGACGAGCAGGAAAACGCTGAGGCAGTCAGCCGATATATTTATGACGCCGACCTCTTGATTCTGGATGATTTGGGCACCGAATTTATCTCTGCCTACTCCACTGCGGCGTTATTTGACTTGGTCAACACCCGCCAGATTCGAGGCAAAAGCACCATTTTGTCTACCAACTTGAGTTTTCAGGCATTGGAACAGTTGTACAGCAAACGCTTCCTATCCCGCATTGTTGGGAACTTTGAAATCATCCCCTTTATTGGTCAGGACCTGAGAATGCAGAAATTCGAAAGGGAATAGAAAAAAAGATTCAGAATGGGCAAACCGAACCCGCAGGGGCTACCCGACGCTGTACATAGGTACTGCGAGGGTGAGGTTTGGCAATAGCAAAAAGGCTATATAAAAAAGAAACATATCTTCTTAAAGATATGTTTCTTCTTATTTTACAAGCAATTCACATTTAAAATATGTTTTGCTCTTCCATTTTCTCGCCTTTTTGCGGTCTGGACTTTTTTACATTCCCTTTATTTACCTAAGTAACTGAAGTGCATGTAGTCCACCGTTCCGTTGACCCAGGCGTTCCCGCCCCAGAGCCATCCGTACTTGGCAAACGTCTGCACTACCACGCCGTCTGCGGGGAACGAGTAGATAGAACTCTTGGGGTCATAGAAACTCCCCACCACCGTTCCGCTGGCATAAACGCAATAGTTTTCATTGTAATTGAGGTCAATGGCAACACCATAGTTATGGTCGGAATAGGTTCCGCTGGACATGGCATTTCTCCAACTATACGCATTGACATCTTTAAGCGGTGCCTTGATAGGAGAATTGTAAATCTCTTTAAAAATGGCAATCACATCGTCCTTGAGTGCGGAATGAATCTTGAACTTTAAAGTAGAGGTATAGAATTTCCCCTCATCGTTCACCTTCCAGACATCCACGCTGACCTCACTCATTTTGGCATTGGCTTCCTCTGCGGAAGTAAACTTTTTACCACCCGGGAAGATGCGTGCCTCTTTTTCTGCCGCCTCACCGGAGGCAAGGGTTTCTGAATAGGTTTTCAACCGATACAACCCGTCTTTATCCGGTTGTTGCAGAGGTGTACCGCTGGGTGCAATACCGGAACTTTGAGTTCCGTATGACGGATATTCCTCCTCAGGGTTTCCTGCATGTGCCAACGCCACGGTGGCACCGTTTGGCAAGACAACCGTCTTCATCAAAGTTTGAATGGTGTTGCCTTTGGCGTCCTTGGTGGGACGAAGTTGGGTCTTTACAGTCCCCTCCAACTCTTTGCCATAGCGAACAAAGCATCGATAGGCAATGATTGCCGCCTCTTCTCTGGTCACCGGGTCGAGCGGACGGAATGCACCTTTGTCATCGCCGGACATCAAGGCGTTGTCAATCATGAATGCAACATGATTTTTTGCCCACGGGGCAATTTGGTCCCCGTCAACGATGGTTTCAAACACATTTTCAGAGGGGAAGTAGGGACCTAGCACCCCCGCGGAATCCAAAAGTCCTGTCATAATCTTACAGAGTTCCTGTCGGGTGAGCGTACCTTGCGGACGGAAGTTTCCCTCACCGTCACCGCTGACAATTCCCGCATAATATGCCATATTCGGGAACGGGTCGCTGGTATCCGTAAACGGATTGTTGGCATGGGTCGATACATTCTCCGCCGTAATGGTAGCATACAGGTTGACTGCAATGTTAATAAAATCTCCTCTCGAAATGGGGTCCTGAAAGGATTTCTTTGAAAATTCTTCAGAAATAATACTGAACTTCGTCGCGCCTTCTACCGCATCTGCCGCCCAGAAACTGGGCTCATAGGCAAATGCCGATACCGTTTGCAGGCAGACAATCAGCACTGTCAGCACGACACTCAGCAGGCGTTTCTGTCTCATTGGTATCACCTCGCTTTGAGTATACCATAAACGACGAATAATTTCAACTTTTGTCGGAAAATTTAACAGAAATTTTATATATTCAGGTTGCGAAAGCCTTTTTTGTGTGTTATAATCGACCTCATAGAAAGGGTGATTTCTGATGAATGATTGTGAAATAAACCAACAATTACTTGATTTTATCGCAGAGGGCACTGACTGCTTTCATGCAATCTCTGCCATTCAAAAACGACTGGACAATCTTGGTTACATCTGCCTGTCCGAGGGTGATGTCTGGCAGTTACAACCGGATGGAAAGTATTATGTAACTCGCAATCAATCTTCCTTGATTGCATTTCGGATTCCCAAGGGCGATTGGAATGGCTTTATGATGACTGCAAGCCATAGTGATGCTCCGACATTCAAAGTAAAACCCCATAGCGAACTTTTTGAACACGGGTATCTGAAATTAAATACTGAAAAATATGGAGGTATGATTCCCGAAACCTGGATGGACAGACCTTTGTCCCTTTCCGGCAGAGTGGTGATTTCCACCGATAAGGGCATCTCATCCCAACTTGTAAAGATAGGCCGCGACCTGCTGGTGATTCCCTCGGTAGCCCCTCATATGCAATCGGCTGCTGATAAAGATGCACCCTTAAATCCCCAGATTGATTTGTTGCCGTTGTTCTCTCAGGATACCGACGGCTCCTTGACCGCCTTTCTGGCAGAGGAACTCGGCTTGAAAGAATCCGAGATTCTGGATGCTGACCTCTTCCTTTATCCCAGAGTATTTGGCACCATTTGGGGCAAAGATAAAGAATTTATTTCCTCCCCCCGTCTGGATGACCTACAATGCACCTTTGCATCTATGACAGGATTTTTAGGAACTAATCATCCAAATTCTCTGCCGGTTTTCTGTGTGTTTGACAACGAGGAAGTTGGTTCCGGCACCAAACAAGGTGCCAAATCCACTTTTCTTGCTGACACCCTTTCCCGCATCAGCGAAAGCCTTGGCATGAGCCAACAGGAGCATCTGTCGGCATTGCCGGCAAGTTTTATGCTCTCCTGCGATAACGGGCATGCAATCCATCCCAATCACCCGGAAAAATCCGACCCCACCAACCGTCCCAAACTCAACGGCGGTGTGGTCATCAAATACAACGCCAACCAGAAATATACCACCGACGCAATTTCCGGCGGTATCTTTCAAAAAATTTGCAAAACTGCCGATGTGCCGGTTCAAACTTATACCAACCGGAGTGACAAACCCGGCGGCTCCACTCTGGGCAACCTCTCCACCGAAAAGGTCTCGGTCAACACGGTGGACATCGGTCTGGCTCAACTTGCCATGCATTCCACTTGGGAGACCGCAGGCGCAGAGGATACCCTCCATCTTTGCCGTGCGATGGAAGCATTTTACAAAACCTCTATCACCGCAAATACGGACGGAAATTATTCTTTGAATTTTATCTAAAAAAATGCTTGCTTTTTTAAAAAAGTTGTGCTATAATAGTTAGCGTTCCTGTTTGAAAGGAATGCGCCGGTGTGGTGAAATTGGCAGACGCAACGGTCTCAAAATCCGTCGGGGGCAACTCCGCGCCGGTTCGGCTCCGGCCACCGGCACCACGAAAAAAGACTTGCCGAATCGACAAGTCTTTTTTTATTATAATTTTCGTTTTAGCCATCCGGTTAGGGCATATACCATTGGGGTTCCACCCACAACTTCAAGCAATAATTTAAGAAAATATTGGGATACTATCATAGAAACCAATTCTCCCACCGGACAGACGCCCCAAAAGGCAAGGAATACAAACAGCACCGAATCCAGACCATGACCCAGAATCGAACTTCCGATGGTTCGGACCCAAAGGAATTTCTCACCGGTTTTTTCTTTGATTTTTACAAGCAACCACGCATTGCTGATTTCACCTGCAAGAAATGCCGCCATAGATGCCGCCATAATTCTTGGCACAAAGCAGAAAATGGCATCATATGCCGCCACCGTTCCCGCCTGATAATCAGGATAGGGAAGCAGGGCGCCAAGCGCAGTAAATCCCACAAAAAACATATTGCAGAAAAAAGTGAGAACAATCACCTTTCGCGCAGTTTTAAATCCCCAAAGTTCGGTCAGGGCGTCTCCTAGCATGTAGGTAAACGGAAACAAAATCGTACCCGCATCAAAGAGGGAAATCTCTCCCACGCGAATCACCCGCACCGCCATAATATTGGCGGTGATATAGAGCGCCGTCAAAAGACATGCGATAATGGTTAACACAAACGATGGACTCTGGTTTTTTACAGGGTTTTCCAGTACCTGATCTTTCATTGTTCTTCCTCCAATTCTCCAAGGAGCATTTCATTTTGATACTCCTTGATTGTAACAGGAACAATCTGTCCTGTCAAATCCTTTTCGGTTTTCACCCTCACATCCATGTAGTTGGCAGAGGTTCCGTGATACCAGCCATTCTTGGTCTGTTCCATCAAAACCGGAATGGTTGTACCAAGGTATCTCTGGTAGAACTTGGCTTTCATCTCAGAGGCAAGGGCAAGCATCTTCCCTGCACGCTCTGTTTTGGTGGTTTCATCTACCCTGTCAGGAAGTTTCTCCGCCGCCGTTCCCTTGCGCACCGAGTAGGGGAAAATGTGCATCTGGGAAAACCCGATTTCCTGACAGAAGTCATAGGATTCCTGAAATTCCTGAACGTTCTCTCCGCTGAACCCCACCATCAAATCGGTGGTGATTGCTACATCGGTAAGGTTTTCTCTCAAAAGGGCAACTGCCTTTCGGTATTCGTCTGTGGTATAGCGACGCCGCATCCGCTTCAACGTTGCATCGCATCCGCTTTGCAAGGACATATGGAACTGAGGGCAAAGTTTGGGGAGCACCTTTGCACGGCGGACAAAATCCTCGGTCACGGTAACCGGTTCAAGCGAACCTAGCCGGATTCGCTCTATCCCATCAACCCGATGTACTGCCTCAATCACATCCATCAGGGACACCGAGGAATCCAAATCCTTACCGTAAGAACCAATATGAATTCCGGTCAATACCACTTCACCATAGCCGGCATTCCCCAGCGCTTCCGCCTCTTTGCAAATCTCTGTCATCGGTCGGGAACGCACCGGACCTCTGGCATAAGGAATCACGCAATAGGAACAGAAGTTATTGCATCCGTCCTCAATCTTTAAATTGGCACGAACGCGGCTTTGGCTATGGGCAATGCCCAACTCTTCAAACACGGTTTCTTTTAAAATATCTTCAATCGCATAGGTGGAAACCCCTTGCAAGGCAAGTTCTGCGTATTCCACCATCTTTTTACGGTATTTATTTCCAATGAGAATGTCAATCTCCATCTCCTGGGCAAGAGATTTCCCCTCGGTCTGTGCAAGGCAACCACAGACTGCAAGTTTTGCTCTTGGGTTCTCGCGCCGCACCCGCCGAATCAACTGTCGGCTCTTTTTGGCACCGGTTCCGGTGACCGTACAGGTGTTAATGACAATCAGTTCTGCCTCTTTGCTATCCTCTACTACTGTATGTCCTGCCTTTCGAAACAGTTCTGCCATGGCTTCGCTCTCGTATAAATTGGTTTTACAACCCAGGGTTAAAAACCGCACCTGCATCGTTGCCACCTCCTGTCTTTTTCACTCTTTTTTGGGGTATTTGCGTCTTTTTTGTAAACTAATATTCAAATTGCATAAATATAAGGAAAGAAAATCATAGAATTATTATATATTTTTTCATTGACTAATGCAACAAAAAATTATATAATTTTAATGGAAGAAATGAACATTTTTTTAGGAGGTTGAATGAAATGAAAACTTTTAACGTTCTGTTAAGTTCCATCAATGAAGTCAAGGCTTTTGTAAACGCTGTGACTAAGTACGATTTTGAGATTGACCTGTCTTCCGGAAGATACGTGGTAGATGCAAAATCCATCATGGGTATCTTCAGTCTGGATTTGAGCAAACCTATCAAGGTAGAAGCCCACAGCGACAACTGCGACGCTTTGCTTGAAGAACTCGCTCCTTTCATCCAGGACTAATTTATCATGACAATTACAAAATCCTGCATCGGCAGGATTTTGTTATCTTTTCAAACAGGAGGCGTTTATGCAAAATCCTTTTATGACTGAGGCTTTGAAAGAGGCTCACGCTGCGTTGTCTGCCGGCGAGATACCGGTTGGCGCGGTGATTGTCAGAAACGGGGAGATTATTGCCCGCGGGCATAATCTTAGAGAACATGAGCAAAACGCCCTGATGCACGCGGAAACCGTCGCCATTGACCGGGCTTGCAAAGCCATTGGTTCCTGGCGGCTTTCTGACTGCGACCTGTATGTCACATTAGAACCCTGCGCCATGTGCGCGGGCGCCATTGCACAGGCGAAACTGAGGCGGGTGTATTTCGGGGCATACGACCCCAAAGGCGGATTTGCAGTTTCCAATGCCGCTTTGTTTTCCCACCCCGGTCTGATGCACAAACCCGATTGCTACTGCGGGATTATGGAGGGAGCATGTTCGGCTCTGCTCCGTGATTTTTTTGATACCCTGCGTAGTCAAGACATTACTTTGAAAAAATAAACATTATTTTACAATAGGAGGTCATTTGAAATGGCAAAGAAATTCGTATACCTGTTCAAGGAAGGCGATGCTTCCATGAGAGAACTCCTCGGCGGTAAAGGTGCAAACCTCGCTGAGATGACCAAAATCGGTCTTCCTGTTCCTCAGGGTTTCACCGTTTCCACCGAGGCTTGTACTCAATACTACGAGGACGGCCGCAAAATCAGCGAAGAAATTCAGGCTGAGATTATGGAAAACATTGCTAAAATGGAAGAAATCTGCGGCAAGAAGTTCGGCGACAAAGAGAATCCTCTTCTGGTTTCCGTTCGTTCCGGCGCAAGAGCATCCATGCCCGGTATGATGGATACCATTCTGAACCTGGGCCTGAATGTAGATGTTGTAGAGGCTATGTCTGCCAAATCCGGCAACCCCAGATGGGCTTGGGACTGCTACAGAAGATTTATCCAGATGTACTCCGACGTCGTTATGGAAGTTGGTAAAAAGTACTTTGAACAACTGATTGACGAGATGAAAGAGGCAAAAGGTGTTACTCAGGACATCGAACTTACTGCTGAGGACTTAAAGGTTCTTGCCGGCCAGTTCAAAGAAGAATACAAGAACAAGATTGGTAAAGACTTCCCCGTTGACCCGAAAGAACAGTTGATGGGTGCAGTAGAAGCCGTATTCCGTTCCTGGGACAACCCCCGTGCAAACGTTTACCGTCGTGATAACGATATTCCTTATTCCTGGGGTACCGCTGTTAACGTACAGATGATGGCATTTGGTAACATGGGCGACGACTGCGGTACCGGTGTTGCATTTACCCGTGACCCTGCTACCGGCGAACCCGGATTGATGGGTGAGTTCCTGGTAAACGCACAGGGTGAAGACGTTGTTGCCGGCGTTCGTACTCCGATGCCGATTGCACAGATGGCTGAAAAATTCCCGGAAGCATATGCTGAATTTAACAAAGTATGTGGCATTCTGGAAGACCACTACAGAGATATGCAGGACATGGAGTTCACCATTGAAAACAAAAAACTTTACATGCTGCAGACCAGAAACGGTAAGAGAACTGCAAAAGCAGCGCTCAAGATTGCTTGCGACTTGGTTGACGAGGGCATGATTGATAAGAAGCAAGCGGTTGCTATGATTGACCCGAGAAACTTGGACACCCTGCTCCACCCGCAGTTTGACGCAAAAGCACTCAAAGCTGCAACTCCTATGGGCAGAGGTCTGGGCGCATCCCCCGGTGCTGCTTGCGGTAAAGTTGTATTCACTGCAGAAGACGCTGAGGCTTGGAATGCAAGAGGCGAGAAAGTCATTCTGGTTCGTCTGGAAACCTCTCCTGAAGATAGTACCGGTATGAAAGCATCTCAGGGTATCCTGACTGTTCGTGGCGGTATGACCTCCCACGCAGCCGTTGTTGCCCGTGGTATGGGTACCTGCTGTGTATCCGGTTGCGGTGACATCAACATGGATGAAGAGAACAAGAAGTTCACTCTGGCAGGCAAGACCTTCACCGAGGGTGACTGCATCTCTATTGACGGTTCCACCGGTAACATCTATGACGGCATCATCCCCACTGTTGACGCTGAAATCGCAGGCGAGTTCGGCAGAATCATGCAGTGGGCTGACGAGTTCAGAACTCTGAAAGTTCGTACCAATGCTGATACCCCTGCTGACGCAAAGAAAGCAAGAGAACTGGGTGCTGAAGGTATCGGTCTCTGCCGTACCGAGCACATGTTCTTCGAGGCTGACAGAATCGCAGCATTCCGTGAAATGATTTGTGCTGACACCGTGGAAGAAAGAGAAGTAGCGCTTGAAAAGATTCTGCCCTATCAGCAAGGCGACTTCGAGAAACTGTACGAAGCACTGGAGGGTAACCCCGTTACCATTCGTTTCCTTGACCCGCCTCTGCATGAATTTGTTCCCACCGAAGAGGCTGACATTGCGGCTCTGGCAAAGGCTCAGGGCAAGAGCGTTGAGGACATCAAGGCGCTCATCGCATCCCTGCATGAGTTCAACCCGATGATGGGTCACCGTGGTTGCCGTCTGGCAGTCACCTATCCCGAAATCGCTAAGATGCAGACCAAAGCAGTCATCCGTGCGGCTATCAATGTAAAGAAAGCACACGCTGACTGGAATGTGGTTCCGGAAATCATGATTCCGCTGCCCGGTGATTTGAAAGAATTTAAGTATGTAAAAGAGGTTGTTGTTGCAACCGCTGATGCTGAAATCGCGGCTGCCGGTGCAGACCTTAAGTACGAGGTTGGTACCATGATGGAAATCCCGAGAGCATGTCTGACCGCTGACGAGATTGCAACCGAGGCTGAATTCTTCTGCTTTGGTACCAACGACCTGACCCAGATGACCTACGGCTTCTCCCGTGATGATGCCGGCAAGTTCCTGGACGCATACTACGATGCAAAAATCTTTGAGAACGACCCGTTTGCAAAACTTGACCAGACCGGCGTTGGTAAGTTGATGGAAATGGCTATCAAACTTGGTAAGCCTGTAAACTCCAAACTCCATGTTGGTATCTGCGGCGAGCACGGCGGCGACCCGGTATCTGTTGAGTTCTGTCACCAGATTGGACTTGACTATGTATCCTGCTCTCCCTTCCGTGTTCCGATTGCAAGACTGGCAGCAGCTCAGGCAGCAATCAAAGAAGGCAAATAAGTCTGATACAGCTGATTTGGGGCAAATCCCCTTATCACGCAAAAGGCAAAATTGAATAAAAAAATCGACCTTGTCGGATTCATCCGATGAGGTCTTTTTTACGCTTATCAGCCTTATAATTGCCGTATTTATGCAACTTTGAGCAATATCAACCAACTCAAACTTTGGAAACGGTTGGTGCTTATTTTGCCAAAACAAATAAACAGTTTTATTCTCCCTATTATAAAACCCTTCTATATATAAGAGCTGCAAAATACATTTATATGTGAATATTCAAATCATTTTATTTGTATAATATAATTGACAAAATGAATTTAATATGATAAAATTTAATTAAACTAGTTAAATTTATGTATTTTAACGAATTTAATTGCTAATATGTGCATTATTTAATTTTATAAAAGGAGAATAAGTAATATGGCCTATGTTTCCTTATCTCATCTGTATTATAAAAACAAAGAAGAATACGAATCTTTATACCAACAAAGGATATTGTCTGAATCCACCTTTATACTTCCAATAAAAATTGGTGCCAACGATGCTTTTTACTGTTTGTGCCCCGACATTTATAATATTAGTATAAAAATTACGCAACTGGATAAAAAAATTGCAGATGTCAAATCGCTTCTGCCTAGCGAGGCATTAATGCAATTTGCAAGAAAATGTTTAATTGATGAAATTAAGATTACAAATGATATCGAGGGTGTTTACAGCACAAGAAAAGAACTTTCTTCCGTATTAAAAGAAATGAACCGCAAAGGAAAAAGAAAACGTTTTTACGGACTACTGAATAAATACAGTATGCTGATGATCGATGAAGAATTTCCATTAAAAAGTTCAAACGATATTCGGGAAATTTATAACGATTTAGTTCTCCGTGAAGTAGTTGAAGATTGTCCGGACAATACTCCTGATGGTGAAATTTTTAGAAAAGATATGGCAGAAGTAACAACTGACACCCAGAAAGTAATACACCGGGGGGCTTATCCTGAAACCAAAATTATTCAACTTATGGAACAATCTCTTAATATTTTAAACCATAAAGAAATTCCCATTTTAATCAGAATTTCCATTTTTCATTATCTTTTTGGATACATCCATCCATTTTATGACGGAAATGGTAGAACATTGCGTTTTATAAGCAGCTATCTTCTTTCAAAGGAGTTTGAATCATTGATAGGATTCAGGCTTTCGTACACAATAAAGGCACATATTAAGAAATACTACGAAGCATTTAATGAGTGTAACGATAAAAAAAATCTTGGGGACTTAACGCCTTTCATAATTATGTTCCTCAACATTGTTCTCGAATCTTTTGAAAACCTATATGATGCTTTAAAAAAAAGGCATAACCAATTATTAAAATATCATGATGCATTAAAAAACAATCCTAATATATCGGATTCTCTCTTTGATTTTGTATTTATTTTAATACAAGCATCCTTGTTTTCTGATGAAGGCCTGACAAAAAAAGAACTGGGATCAGAATTACACATCAGTCCTTCAACAGTAGACAAACGACTCGCAAAACTAAGAACGCTGAATATACTTTTGGAAGATAAAGGCGGAAGAGCTGTCAAATATTTAATAGATTTAAACAAACTATCATAAAACAGTTTATAGGCACGCCACTTTCTATTTTCTTAACAAGAACTTCTTTCATTCTGCAAAAAATTGCGGCGACCCAGTATCTGTTGAGTTCTGTCACCAGATTGGACTTGACTATGTATCCTGCTCTCCCTTCCGTGTTCCGATTGCAAGACTGGCAGCAGCTCAGGCAGCAATCAAAGAAGGCAAATAAATCTGATACAGCAAAGAGAACCCACCATGTGGGTTCTCTTTTTTCTTAAAATTATTCTTGCATTTTTGTATCGCCTATGCTATACTATTTTTGCGAAGCAAACTAAATATGGTGTCAACGTAAATAGCATGTGTTTTTGTCATTTTTGGCAAAAATGCACGCTCTCTTTGCACATCTATTTGCGTTGGGTAAAGGTTTGCTTCGCGGCTTGAGTCGTGCATTTTTCGGTGTATGGCTCTTGCCATACACTTTTTTATTTGTTTGCAACAAAACTTATCCATAGGACAAAGGGACAAAGGAGTTATGCTAATCCCAAAAAAAAGAACCTGCGTACGCAGGTTCTTTTTTTTGATTGTAGTAAATCGTAAGCCGGGTTTTGTCTTGGATGGTCATCTATCTGGGACGCATGTCGCCACGCGCCTCTAGCCATCTTTTCGGGAGATGCCGGACCGACTTAACCTCCCTGTCAGATGTTGCTCCGGATGGGGTTTACAGCGCCGTTATGTCACCATAACCGCGGGTGAGCTCTTACCTCGCCGTTCCACCCTTACCTGCAAAACACAGGCGGGATCTTTCTGTTGCACTTTCCTTAGAGTCGCCTCCACAAGCCGTTAGCTTGCATCCTTGTCCTACGGAGCCCGGACTTTCCTCATGCATCGGATTGCTCCTGATACACGCAACCATCAGATTTACTTCCTAATTATAATACCACAACTTTGATGACGCCGTCAACCTTTTCCATTGCGTCCTTGATATCTGCAGGCAGTTCTCCTGCAAGATCAATCATGGTATAGGCATTTTCGCCCTTACTCTTATTGAGCATGTTCTCAATATTCACGCTTGCCAAAGCATCAGTGAACTGTTTGAGCATATTCGGCACATTTTTGTGCAAAATGGTAATACGGGTGCCATGAACCTGACCCATATCGCAGTTGGGGAAGTTCACGCTGTTTTTGATATTACCATTCTCCAAAAAGTCCTTGATTTCCTCTGCTGCCATTTTGGCACAGTTTTCCTCACTCTCAGGGGTAGATGCACCCAGATGGGGCATGCAGATCACATCGTCTCTTTGGAGCAATGCTTCGCTTGCAAAGTCTGTCACGTACGCTGCCAGTTTACCGCTGGAAAGTGCTGCAATCACATCTGCATCATTGACCAGACTCCCACGGGAGAAGTTAAGAAGCCGTGCACCGTCTTTCATGGTTGCAAACGTTTCTGCATGGAACATACCCTTGGTATCAGGCGTTGCCGGAACATGAATGGTAATATAATCTGCCTGCTGGAGCAAAGTTTTCAAATCGTTTGCCTTGTGCGCATAACGAGTCAGGCTCCATGCTGCATCAACGGAAAGGAACGGGTCATAACCAATGACTTCCATACCCAGATGGTGCGCCGCATTGGCAACCCGAACGCCGATGGCACCAAGGCCAACCACGCCCAGAGTTTTGCCCTCTAATTCAGGACCGGCAAAGTTGGACTTTCCTTTCTCTACCAAACCGGAAATCGCATCACCCTCACCGATTAAGGTTTTGGTCCACTCGATACCCTGTACAATCTTTCTGGAAGCAAGAAACAGACCGGCAAGCACCAATTCTTTTACTGCATTGGCATTGGCACCGGGGGTATTGAACACAACGACACCTTGCTCGGTGCACTTATCAATAGGGATATTGTTTACACCGGCACCGGCACGGGCAACTGCCCGAAGGCTCTGGGGGAGTTCCATCTCATGCATATTAAAACTGCGGAGAATGATACCGTCCGGATTTTCAACGGAATCCTGACAGGTATAGTTCTCTCCCAACCGGCTAAGTCCGGTTGCCGACATTTTGTTTAAGGTTTGTATTTGATACATGGAAATTCCTCCTAGTTATTCGCTTCAAATTCCTGCATGAATTTGACCAACGCCTCTACACCCTCTTTCGGCATAGCGTTGTAGATGCTGGCACGCATACCGCCAACGCTTCTGTGACCTTTTAAATTAATGAAACCTTTCTCTTTTGCCTCTTTGATGAATTTAGCATTGAGTTCATCAGAGTCAGTCACAAAAGGAACATTCATCAGGGAGCGGTCTTCCGGCACTACAGTGCCTTTGAACATCTTGGATGCATCCAGAAAATCATAAAGAATCTTCGCCTTTTCCTGATTTCTTTCCTGCATGGCTTTGACACCGCCGATTGCCTTTACCCATTCGCAAACCATTTTTACAATATAAATTGCATAGGTGGGCGGGGTGTTGAACATAGAACCATTGTCTGCATGGGTCTGGTAGTTCAACATGGTAGGAGTAAACTCCATGGCGTTACCCAACAAATCTTCACGGACAATGACTACGGTCACACCGGCGGGACCCATATTCTTCTGGGCACCGGCATAAATCAAACCGAATTTGGTAACATCTACTTCCTCAGACAAAATACAGGAAGACATATCAGCAACCACAATCTTGTCGCCAAAGTCAGGCATGGTGTTAAAGTGGGTGCCATAAATGGTGTTGTTGTAGGTAATGTGCACAAAGTCTGCATCCGGTGTCAGCATAGACGCATCCACCTTTGGCAGGTAAGAAAATGTCTTGTCAGCACTGGACGCAATGGCATTTGCACTCAGGTATCTGCCACCTTCCTGATATGCCTTTTTTGCCCACTGACCGGTGATGACATAATCCGCAACTTTGTTTTTGTTTCCCAGATTCAAGGGAATCATTGCAAACTGAGTCGATGCTCCGCCCTGCAAGAACAATACCTTGTAGTTATCGGGGATTTGCATCAATTCCCTAAGCAGAGCCTCTGCCTCATCAATAATTGCCTGGTACTCTGATGAACGGTGACTCATCTCCATCACTGACTGTCCGCTGCCTGCGTAGTCCAGCATCTCCCGTTGAGCCCGCTCCAGTACCTCGACCGGAAGCATGGAGGGACCGGCAGAAAAATTGTAAACTCGATTCATTTTTTATTCCTCCAATTCCTTTTATTCAACCTACGGTTTAATTTTTTTAAACAAAAACTAAACTTTTGGTTTAATTTTAAGTATAACATATTCTTCTTTTTAATACTATGACAAAACTGCAACAAAATATCAAAAAACTCATGACTTTTTTGTCAAAAAAAGCAAATAAGGTCTAGGCTTTATTGACAGAGCGGCAAATCTGTTATACAATAAACTTAAACTCGGCGAAAGGAGTTCTTTCTATGCGTGTTTTAATGGCAACCATGAAACTGGATATCGGAGGAGCAGAAACCCACATCGTGGAACTTTCCAAGGCATTGGCAAAGCGCGGTGTTGAGGTAATCGTCGCCTCTAACGGCGGTGCTTACGAACAAGAACTGACCGACGCCGGAATTCGGCATATCAAAGTGCCTTTTCATAGTAAAAATCCCCTCTATATGTATCGGGCATACAAACAATTAAAGGAGATTATCTTTGACAATCATATTGATGTGGTTCACGCCCATGCCAGAATTCCTGCCTTTTTATGCGGGCTTCTGCATAGCCGTTACCACTTTCGGTTTGTCACAACTGCTCATTGGGTATTTTCTACCCGATTTCCCTATAATGTTCTCACCCGTTGGGGAGACCGCACTTTGGCAGTCAGCGACGATATTAAATCCTACCTGATGGAGAATTACGGCATTCAGGATGAGAACATCCGCGTGACCATCAACGGCATTGATACCGAGAAATTTTCTAAAGATATTGATTTTTCTGCTGTGGCTGAAGAGTTTAACCTCACCGAGGACAAAACCCGCATTACTTATTGCAGCCGGATGGATGTTGACCGTTCGCTGGCGGCACACAAACTGATTGAAGCGGCAGAGGATTTGGCAAACACCATTGATCATCTGGAAATTGTAATCGTAGGCGGCGGCAATGACTTTGAAGCAGTTTCTGCTGAGGCGGAGGCGGTAAACCAACGGTTAAACCGTCGGTTGATTATCACCACCGGAAGCCGGACGGACATCAACCAATTCGCCGCAAGTGCCGACCTGTTCATCGGGGTCAGCCGTGCCGCTTTGGAGGCAATGGCTTGCGAGAAGCCTGCCATTATTGCCGGCAACGAAGGTTATATCGGCGTTTTCGACCAAGACAAACTCGGCGTTTCCATTGATACCAACTTCTGTTGCCGCGGTTGCAAAGAAACTACCACAGAGCAGTTAAAAGAGGACATTCTTTCCGTTTTGACCGCGACTCCGCAACGGCAGGAGGAACTTGGCATCTTTGCCCGCCAAACCGTAATTGAGCATTATTCCATGGATACCATGGCAGACGATGCTATGAAGATGTATGTTTCGGTGATTAAAAATACCAAGATTAACGAGGTGGGGACCGAGGAGTTTTCTGACATTGATGCCTACCTAATCACCAATCCCATTCGTCTGCCTCACGGGAAGATTGACATTATGATTTCCGGCTATTACGGATTCCACAACAGCGGAGACGACTCCATTTTAAAGGCGATGGTAGACAGCATCAGCGCGGCAAGACCGGAACTTCGGATTCTTGCCCTCTCCAACGACCCGACAGAAACCAAGGCGGTTTATGGTATCGACGCCATTCACCGGTTTGACATTCCACGGATTTTATGGTATATGCGTAAAACTCGCCTTCTCATTAGCGGTGGTGGGAGCCTGATTCAGGATGTGACTTCAGACAAATCGCTTCTATACTATCTTTCCGTCATTGGGCTGGCAAAGAAGTTAGGCGCCAAGGTAATGCTTTACGCCAACGGCATCGGCCCCATTCTTCACGAGAAAAACCATGGTTTGATTCGCCGCGCCTTAAACGATGTGGATTTGATTACCCTTAGAGAACCGTCCTCGTTGGAGGAATTACACCGATTCGGGGTAGAAAACCCCAATATTCTGGTTACTGCCGACCCTGCATTCCATCTGGTTGCGGCAAATCCGGAAGAATCTGCCCATCTGGTGGCAAAAACCGGTCTGCCGTCCGGAGCGAAATACTGTGTCATTGCACTTCGCCCATGGAAGAGAGCAGACAAAGAAATGGAACAGGCAGTTGCCATGGTGGCAGACTACATCAAAAAGACCTACCAAATTGAGATTCTTTTGGTCCCAATGCAACAAAGCCGGGATACCGAAACTGCCCAAAACACCCTCTCTGCCATGAAAGAGTCGGCTTACCTACTTAAGGACCGTGTCACCCCCTCCCAATTGATGGGTATTGTGGGCGGTGCCGAATTGATTCTGGGGATGCGTCTTCACATTTTGATTTATGCTGCAAAAATGGGAACACCGGTCATTGGACTTACCTATGACCCCAAGGTAGAGGCTACCATGCACTACATCGGTCAGGAGTTCATCCAGCCGGTGGAATCCATCAATCCTCTTACCTTGTGTCGGTATGTAGATTCTATCATGGCTTCTCACCAAAAATTGACGCAGGAATTGCAGACGGTGGGAGAAGATGCCAGACAAAAAGCCTTGGAGAACACCAAACTTTTATTAGAACTTTTGGACACATGTAAATAACATTCGTTTCATATACTATCAGTATCATTAAATCAGGGAGTGAGTTCATGTTAAGTGATGCCCATAAACCTAAGAACAGAAAAAAAAACATCGTTATCGTAACAACGGTTCTGCTCTTACTGATCGTTTTGCCATTTTCCGTTTTGACTGTCTATGTCAGCGGCTACGATACCATTTTCCCAAATGTATATGTAGGAGAACTCAATCTTTCCGGCAAAACCGAAGCCGAAGCATTCTCCTTATTGCAAGACGTTTACAACCCCTCTAACATCAAAGGGGTTACCTTTTCCCTCTCCTGCGAGGACACCCGCGAAGAACTTTCTACCGAAGCGCTGGGGATTACTTATCAAAATCGGGAAACGGCGAATGCGGCACTTGCGGTTGGTGATAGCAAAAACCCCTTTGCGCGGGCAATCACCTTTTTGATGCAAACCATGGGTTCTACTTCGGTTGACCCTGTCATTACCTATAACCATGACCTGCTCTCCAAGGCCATTGACAAAACGGCAACCCCTTACGAAATCGAACCGGTGGGTTACACCTTTGAGATTGAACCGGATTCTGTTACCATTCATGCTCCGGTTGCAGGTGTGAAAGTAGACCGGAACGCAATCACACAACAGATAGAAACGCAGATTCGGAATCGGGCATTTGCTGATATTGTGTTAGAACCGATTACTACTCCGGCAGAGCCTTTGAATCTGGACGAATTTTATACCTGGCTGACCTCTCCCGCCGAAAACGCCTATTATACCAAGGACGATGACGGCAAGGTTTCCGTCACCAGAGAAAAGTTGCAATGCGCGGTGGATAAGTCCACGGTAAAGCAAGCGATTGAACGAATTGAACAATCCGGCAGCACCACCGAATCCTTTGCGGTCACCACTTCTGAACCTGAGGTATTATCTCTCGCCTTAAAAGAAACGCTTTACAAAGACAAACTGGGCAGTTATACCACTTATTACAGCGGAACCGCAGCACGCAACAACAATGTTCGCCTTGCCACAGAAAGAATCAACGGCTACGAACTGATGCCCGGCGAAGAGTTTTCTTACGACAAAACCATTCTTCCCCGAACTGCCGCCAACGGCTATCAGGCGGCTCCGGTCTATGTGGGCAACAAGGTAGAGAGCGGAATGGGTGGCGGCATTTGCCAACCCTCCTCCACCCTCTATGGCGCAGCACTTTATGCCAATCTTGAAATTTTGGAGCGTCACAACCACAGTATGCTGGTCAGTTATATGCCGGCAGGTTTAGATGCTACCATCTCTCAGGGCGCCTTGGACTTGAGGCTGAGAAACAACACCCAGTATCCGGTTAAGATTTCTGCCCAAGCCTCCGGCGGAGTGTTAACCTTTAGCATCTGGGGTTATAATCCTGACCAAATTTCCGTAGAGATTCTAAGAAACGGCGGTGGATACTCCTATTCTGCCACCCGCGTCGTAAAAAAGAACGGAGAGGTCATTCATCGAGAGTCGTTGGGTACCAGTCGATATGTGCCGCCGGAACCCTCCGAAACCCCCGCGCCAAGTGAAAGTGCAGAGCCGGAAGAAACACCCGCTCCCTCACAAACACCGGCACCGACGCAAACCGTTCCGGCGGTTTCTGGCGATGCTGCCACAGGGACAGGCACTGAGGAGCCAACCCCGACCGCGACTCCGCCGGAACCGACTCCGGCACCAACTGTTACACCAACACCCGTGCCGACACAGGTGCCTGCGACAACCATAACTGAATAATACCCACTTCAGGGACCGGTGAAATTCCGTACCGGCGGTATAGCCCGCGAGCAAGTTCTCTTGCAGATTCGGTGTAATTCCGAAGCCGACAGTATAGTCTGGATGAAAGAAGTTGATACACGCCTTTGCGTGTCCATTCCCCCTGAAGCAACGTGATGCTTCAGGGGATTTTACTTATCAAGGAGAGATTTATGATGCAACAAAACAAACCCACCAACATCCGTCTATTAACCTCTTGCGCCATTGCTGGCGCCATTTCCTATGTGCTGATGTTTTTGGAACTCAGCCTGCCGATTGCGCCCGCCTTTATTAAGTTGGATTTTTCAGACATTCCGTCTTTGATTCTGGCATTTGCCTTTGGCCCTCTTGCCGGAGTCTTGACCGAACTGGTCAAGAACGCCCTGCATTTGTTTATTACCAGCACTGCAGGCATTGGCGAACTTTCCAACTTTTTGCTGGGATGCGCCTTTGTTATTCCCGCTGGATGGGTTTACAAAATCCATCGAACCCGCAAAGGTGCACTTGCTGCCATGCTGATTGGGACGCTTTCTTTTAGCATATTTGGCATATTCTCCAATCTTTTTATCATGTTTCCGTTTTACACCAAGGTGATGGGAATCCCGATGGAATCCATCATTGCCATGTGCCAAAAAATTCTTCCCTTTGTGGACAACGAAGCCAAGGTCATTCTGCTTAGTGTGACCCCGTTTAACCTTTTGAAAGGGATTTTGGTGTCTCTGGTCACCTTTCTTCTTTACAAACGAATTTCTCCTCTGATTCGAGGAGTTAAAAAGGGGGCGTAACTTATGAACTTTCAACCTAAACTCCGATTCGCCGTCATGAGCGATATCCATTACAGCGACAAATACCCTGAGATACCATACCGGTTTCAATCTGCGTTGGAAACTATCTATGGGTATTGTAATCATCAAGATTACAAAAACCTAGACGCCTTGTATGTGGTAGGGGATTTTGCTGATACCGGTACCCGAGAACAAATGCAGTCTTTTCATGATGACTGCACCCGCTTTGTCAAGCCGGAAACCAAACTGGTGGTTACCCTTGCCAACCATGAACTCCACTATGTGCCCGATTATCTTGACTCCTTTAGAAATTTTGAGCAAATTTTCCAGATGGACATGGACCGCCACGAGGTCATCGGCGGTTATCACTTCATCTCCCTTTCCACTACCATTGACAAAGGACCCTGGCATGATTCTTTTGACGAACCCAAACGAAACTTCCTACAGACAGCATTGGAAAAAGCACGGCAAGACGGCGGAAACCAACCCATCTTTGTCTTTCAGCACCCCGGTATTTTTTCTACCGTTCGCGGCGGAATTTACGGAAACGCAGAACTTTATCCCATTCTTTCTCAGTATCCGCAGGTGATTGATTTTTCCGGTCATAGTCACCACGCGGTCAACGACCCCAGAGAAGTTCATCAAAAGCACTTTACCTCGGTGAACACCGGTTGTCTTTGTGGTATTGGTACTCGCTCCTCTATGTTAGCGGCACATCTCACCGAAACAGCAACCGATGGACCCTCCTGCTCCCACATGTTAGTGGTAG
Organism: Ructibacterium sp.; assembly: GCA_045539735.1. Taxonomy (GTDB): domain Bacteria; phylum Bacillota; class Clostridia; order Monoglobales; family Monoglobaceae; genus Ructibacterium. Next base: position 159,421 of record JAZQFW010000016.1, read on the forward strand.
AAGCCAACGATGCCGGAAGAGTACGTATCCGAAAACTGGATGTAATGGCAGGTGCCTTTTTTGAAAATGACATCTGGATTCAAGATGCCCATCTTCCGGAAAACCACTGCTATACCGACAGGCGGGCATTTGAGGCAAAAAAACCCTATTTCAGCAACCCTCATGCCACAGTTAACTATGAGAACAATACTCTAACCCTCACCATTCCTCGCGCCGAATGTGAGGATGAACGGATATATGAATATCACGCCTGCGTCTTGGATGCAAATGGTACGGCAATTGCTCAGCGGAGTCTGGTTTCTGACTTTCCTCAACTTCATCAAAAAGATTTTTATACCCTTACCATTCCTAATGTCCCCAATGCCGCTTTGGTAAAGGTTTACGCCATTGGTTTTTGGGAGAATCAATCCGAGCCTCTTACCATATCCTTGTAAAGCAAAAAAGATTCCTTAGCAATGCTAAGGAATCTTTTTTATTCGCTGTATCCGTTGCCGTAGCCGCCGTTTTGGGGTGCAGATTCTTGTTTCTCACCCTGCGGTTCTATCTTTTTGCCGTTCCGGTTTCCACGTTTTCTGCGGCGGGAACGGTTGTTGTTCTTCTTTGGTTCTTTTTCCTCGGTTTGCTCGATAGGTTCCTCTGCCAGAACCTCTTCCTCCACAGATTCCTCCGGCACAGGTTCCTCTGCCGGCTTGGTCAGGCGAACCTTTCCGTTTTTGTCAAGTGCCTGAAAGTCCCCAAGGACATAGTTTTCAAACCGAAGCGTTTCACCGCTGTCATCAACAAATTTTACTTTAATCTGTCCTTTTAAGGTGGCAGTATCTGCAACAATGCCAATGCCGTCCGGCGTTTCTACCTTATCACCGCGTTTCGGCATTTTAGCAAGCATATCTTCGTACGCATTCTGCTCATATTGCAGACAGCACATCAATCTGCCGCAAACACCGGAAATCTTGGTCGGGTTGAGGGACAAACCCTGTTCTTTTGCCATTTTAATCGACACCGGATGGAAGTCATTCAAAAAGGTACTGCAACACAAAAATCTTCCGCAGATGCCAAGACTTCCCAACTGTCGCGCCTCGTCGCGGACTCCAATCTGGCGAAGTTCGATTCTGGTACGGAACACCCCCGCCAAAGACTTCACCAAGTCACGAAAGTCAACTCTGCCGTCCGCCGTAAAGTAAAACAGAATTTTACTGCGGTCAAAGGTGTATTCTGCGCCTACCAACTTCATGTCCAGTTTATGTTCTGCAATTTTTTCTGACGCAATTTTAAAGGCTTCCTTTTCCTTTTCTTTATTCTCTTCTGCCTGTTTAAAATCAGCCTCGGTTGCAATCCTGACAATGGGTTTGAGCGGAGGAACAACCTCGCTTTCATCCACCATCTGGTTGGGAATCACTACCTTACCCATCTCTACCCCGCGGGAAGTTTCCACCAGTACATGCTGGCCGTTCTCCGCCTTGATGCCATTGGGGTCAAAGTAATAGGACTTCCCTGCACCGCTGAATTTAACTCCTATGATTTCTATCATGGATTTCCTCCCAATATTCCATTGCCATGCAAAGCATAGCAATCGGATAATTTGCATTCTGCATCGTCATGCGCTGATACTTAATGGTAATCTCGCTAAACCGGGTGGCTGACTGCCTTGGAATCAAATGGCAGAACCGCTTTAGTTCTTCCTCTTTATCCTGATTGACAAGTGTACCTACACCCAATTTAAGTGCCATCAAATCTCTGCTCCACGAAAGCAGAACCTCAAACAGTAAGACGCTTTCTGCACGATTTTGTTTTATGAATCGAATCAATTCATACAAATCTCGATAGGTGCCGTCCCCCAGTTTCAATACCAGCCGAAGAACTTCTTCCCTAAAAGCCGCCGCCTCGTTGTCTTCCAGTAATTGAAGCGCCTTCCCAATGCTGCCGCCACTCATCACTGCAGGGAGCATCGCATCGTTCTCACGCATTCCCTTTTCTTCCATCAGGTAACGGACCACCGTTTCCTGAGTGACCGGTTGCATCCGAAGCAGTACTGCCCTCGATAAAATGGTGGGCAAAAAACTGTTGGCATTTTCCGCCAGAAGAAGAATGGTACAATACGCCGGCGGTTCTTCAAATACTTTGAGCAAACTGTTCTGCGCCGGTTGGAGCATGGTGTCCGCCTTAGGGATAATATAAACCTTTCTTTCCCCCTGATAAGGACGGATATAGACATCCTTTTTCATGGCACGCACCGTGTCTACCAGCACCGTCTCTTGTTTTTTGGACGGGTCGTATAACTGGTTGGTCACCACCGTGAAATCCGGATGGCTCTCCGGTTTTTGCGTCCCAAGCAAGGCGCCGGCAAAGGCTTTGGCAAGGGTCATCTTGCCGCATCCTTTGATACCCTCAATGATATAGGCATGACCCACACGACCGGACGACAGCGTATGGGTTAGCAAATCCTTGACGGTTTCGTTTCCCAATATCCTTTCAAACGCCATACCCACTCACCTTGTTCTCTTAGAACTGAATCGCTTTGCGAATGTAATCGTTCAAATCCTCAATCTTAACTCTTTCCTGTTCCATACTATCACGGTGACGAATGGTCACACTGCCATCCTCTTCGGAGTCAAAGTCATAGGTAATACAGAACGGAGTACCAATCTCATCCTGACGGCGGTAACGCTTACCGATACTTCCCGCCTCGTCAAACTCACAGACAAACTCTGCCGCCAATTGCTGATAAACCTCAGTCGCTTTTTCGGAAAGTTTTTTGGAAAGAGGCAGAACTGCCGCTTTCACCGGAGCCAATGCCGGATGGAAGCGCATCACGGTACGAACATCGTTCTTCTCTTCATCAATCACTTCTTCGTCATAGGCTTCCACCAAGAACGCCAGAGCCACACGGTCAGCACCGAGTGACGGCTCTACGCAATAAGGAACATACTTCTCATTGGTTTCGGGGTCGGTATATTCCATCTTCTCACCGCTGTGGTTGCTGTGTTGCTTTAAGTCAAAATCGGTTCTGTCCGCAATGCCCCACAGTTCGCCCCAACCAAAGGGGAACATAAACTCAATATCGGTGGTTGCATTGCTGTAATGGGACAGTTCTTCCTGTTCATGGTCACGCAGTTTTAAGTTTTCTTCTTTGATGCCCAAAGAGAGCAGGAAGTTCTTGCAGTAATCTTTCCAGTAGCGGAACCATTCAAGGTCAGTTCCGGGTTTACAGAAGAATTCCAGTTCCATCTGCTCAAACTCACGGGTACGGAAGGTAAAGTTACCGGGGGTAATTTCGTTACGGAAGGACTTACCTACCTGACCGATGCCGAACGGAATCTTCTTTCTGGAAGTTCTTTGTACATTTTTAAAGTTCACAAAGATACCCTGCGCGGTTTCAGGACGGAGATAGAGTTCATTCTTGCTATCCTCGGTGACACCCTGGAATGTTTTAAACATCAAGTTAAACTTACGAATATCAGTAAAATTATGTTTGCCGCAGTTGGGACAGGGCAGGTTATTCTCCTTGATGAATTCCATCATCTTTTCATCGGACCAACCGTCCGCACTTTGACCTGCCGCATCTTCAATCAGTTTGTCGGCACGAAATCTTGCCTTACATTCTTTACAATCCATCAACGGGTCGGAAAATCCTCCTACGTGACCGGATGCCACCCAGGTTTGAGGATTCATCAGGATTGCCGCATCCAGACCTACATTGTAGGGGCTTTCCTGAATGAATTTCTTCCACCATGCTTTTTTTACATTGTTCTTAAACTCGACACCCAAGGGGCCGTAATCCCAAGTATTTGCCAGACCACCGTAAATCTCGGAGCCGGCATATACAAATCCTCTGCCCTTACACAAGGCAACGATTTTTTCCATGGTTTTCTCTGTATTTTTCATAAAAACACTCCTTTATGTTCTTTTGTACCAAGTTGTCTTTTATCATAACATATTTTTTAAGGAAATTCAAGCATTATTTAGGCTAAACCCTAAGGCATCTTGCATAAATATATCCAGAAAGGAGTTGATGACATGCTGAACTATATCTGGGGCGGCATGATATTGGTTTCTCTGGTTGTTTCTTTCTTTACCGGAACGGTGGACGCCACCGCCGCTGCCGCTGCCGAAGGTGCCGCCTCTGCGGTGCAAACCTGTCTGACCCTGCTTGGAATCCTCTGTCTCTGGACCGGTCTTGCCAAAATCGGGGAACGCGCAGGGTTGATTACGCTGATTGCACGGCTGTTGAACCCTCTGCTTAACGTTTTGTTCCCCAAACTGGAACCCGATGCCCCCGCACGGGGAAGCATTGTAATGAACATGGTGGCAAATCTTCTGGGTATGGGAAATGCCGCAACCCCTCTCGGCATCAAAGCCATGGGGGACTTGCATCGCAGGAACCGGCTGCGTTCTGTTGCCTCCGATGAAATGTGTACCTTTGTGATAATTAACACCGCATCATTACAACTTCTTCCCACCACCTTAATTTCTCTTCGTCAAGCGTACGGCTCGCAAGTTCCGGGAGCGATTATTCTTCCTGTGTGGTTGGTCAGTATTTGCGCGCTGACTGCAGGCGTCCTTGCGGCAAAACTCCTAGAGAGGAGAAATCGCCTATGACACTCATTTCACGCTTTGCCGTCCCTAGCGTAATTGCTGCCTTTATTCTGCTTGGATTGTGGAAAAGGGTTGGGGTTTATGATTGTTTCGTGGAGGGCGCCAAGGATGGTCTTCAAAGTCTGGTTGGAATCATCCCGCCCTTGATTGGCTTGATGGTTGCCATCTCTATGTTTCGTGCCAGCGGTGCATTGGAACTTTTAACCCGCGTTCTCTCTCCGTTTCTTACTGCCATCCACTTGCCGCCGGAGGTCCTACCTCTTGCGCTTTTGCGTCCAATTTCCGGCAGCGCCTCCACCGCCATTGTAACCGACATTTTTGGCACCTTAGGTCCCGATTCCCCCGCGGGCACCATTGCCTCTGTTATGATGGGTTCCACCGAAACCACCTTTTACACCGTGGCAGTCTACTTTGGCGCTGTCGGCATCAAAAACACCCGCCACACGATTACTGCCGCTCTGATTGCCGACCTGACCGGAATCTCCCTTTCCATTCTGATTGCCAATTTGCTTCTTTTACCAAATTGATAGCAAAATGTAACACACTTCCTCTCGTTTTTATGATATAATACATTCGTATGATTGTACCCTTTTAAGGAGGTTCTGTTATGGCACAGAAAACCGGAGGAAAACCCTCCGTGAAAAAAAAGGTTGCACGCCCCAAATCCAAAGGTAGCAAGCAACCCAAACAATCCTTTTTGACGCAGGAGATGAAAGGCATTATTTTGATTGCGGCAGGCATCTTTCTGCTCTTTGCCTTTCTGACCGACACCACCGGCGCGGTGGGCAAATTCTTAAAGAACATTGTTTATGGCATGCTGGGAATTGCCGGCGCCATCAGTTGCGTGTTCACCATTGTAACCGGCATCAATGTCTTCCGCAGTAAAAACGAAGGAAAGACTCACCCCAAACTGTTTCTTCTCCTTGGATTGATGGTTAGCACTTCTGTTTTGGTTGCCCTGTTTGCCGGAGAGTTGGGAACTCCCGCCGATGGGTTCTTTGCCTGGCTGACCGTCCTTTATCAAAATGGAGTCGAATCCTTTGGCGGCGGCGTGTTGGGCGGAATGTTATACCAACTGTTTACTGCCCTCTTAGGCATCCCCGGGACATGGATTCTGACCATTGCATCTGAGTTGGTGCTGGTTCTGCTTTTGACCGGCGTTTCTTTGGAATCTGTCTTCCAAACATGTTCCGGCAAACTCAAAGAACATCATGCAGAAAAGCCAAAGGCAAAATCCGCACCTGCAGCAAAACCCAAGAGCAAATTCTTTGACAAATACTTCACCGGCGAAGAGGTCGTATCCGAGCCTCTGCCGGAACGATTTGAAATTAAGGAAGATGACGAAGTCTTAAAAAACCTGACTCCGAAAGAAACCAAAAAACTGGAGAAAGAAGAACTTCCCTTCCTTTTGGATACCATGAAGACCGGAACCATCAGCGAACTTCCGGATATGGATGCTGACGGCAAGGTGATTCCCAAAAAGAACCCTGAGGACGAGGAGGAATTTGTACCACCCAGCGAGGCAAAACTGGAAGATGTTTTCGACCCGCTTACCAAAAAAGCAGTAGATGCAGGACTCCCCTTAGACCGTGCCGTAGTTGCCGGACGCCGGATGGCAGGTGAGGACGAACCTCTGACTCCGGAAGAAGAAATTGAACAAGAACTCAAACAGGCTCCGCCTCCAAGAATGATGGAATACAACAAACCGACCTTGGATTTGTTAGACAAGCCCAAGGCACGAAAACAATCGGTGCAAGAGGTCAAAAGCGAACTGGAAGAAAAGGCCAACCGGTTACTTGATACCCTCCGCAGTTTTAAAGTAGAGGCAAAGATTATCAACATCACCCAAGGCCCCTCGGTCACCCGATTCGAACTGCAGCCCGGCTTTGGTGTTAAGGTTTCCAAAATCACCGGATTGACCGACGATATCGCTCTTTCTCTGGCGGCACCCGGCGTGCGTATTGAGGCACCGATTCCCGGCAAATCCGCCATCGGAATTGAAATCCCCAACCGAGAAGCAAGTCCGGTTCCTATTCGTGAAGTATTGGAAAGCGATAAATTCCAAAACTTCCAGTCCAAGACCGCCTTTGCGCTGGGAAAAGACATTGCCGGCTCTTGTGTGATTGCCGACATTGCCAAGTTCCCCCATGTACTGATTGCCGGTCAGACCGGTTCCGGTAAGAGCGTATGTATCAACTCTTTGATTTTGAGTATCCTATACAAAGCAAAGCCGGATGAGGTCAAACTGATTATGGTTGACCCCAAAATGGTAGAATTGGGCATCTACAACGGAATTCCCCATCTTTTGATTCCGGTTGTCACCGACCCCAAACACGCCGCCGGCGCCCTGAACTGGGCGGTAGGCGAGATGCAAAACCGCTACGGGCTGCTCAAAGACAACAATGTTCGTAATCTCAAAGGTTATAACGCCCTGATGGAAGAGCGTGGTGAACCGGAATCCAAACTTCCGGAAATCGTTATCATCATTGACGAGTTTGCCGATTTGATGATTGCAGCAAAAAGCGAGGTCGAGGATGCCATCAACCGCTTAGCCGCACTTGCCAGAGCGGCGGGCATGTATTTGGTCATTGCAACCCAGCGCCCGACGGTTAATGTCATTACCGGTGTCATCAAGGCAAACATTCCCTCCCGTATTGCGTTTAATGTAACTTCACAAATTGACAGCCGTACCATTTTAGATACCCCCGGTGCGGAAAAACTGCTGGGCAGAGGCGACATGCTTTATAACCCCAGCGGTGCAACCAAACCCCAACGAATTCAAGGTAACTTTGTTTCCGACGGAGAAATTGAACGAGTCATTAACTTTATCAAAGACCAATACGAAGCCACCTATGACGAAGAAATCATTGAAAACATCCAGAAAGAACAAGAGCGTATTATGTCCGGCGCAGAAGATGCGGAAGATGTTGAAGACGACGGCATGAGCCGGAGCGGAAGTGATGCCAAAGACGAACTGTTCATTCAGGCGGTGGAGATGGTGTTAGATAACGGACAGGCCTCGGTTGCGATGTTCCAGCGGCGGTTCAAAATCGGTTATCAACGGGCGGCACGGCTAATCGACCAGATGGAAGAGAGACGGATTATCGGCCCCTACGAGGGAACCAAACCCCGTCAGGTTTTGATTTCCCGTCAAGAGTTTCTTGAAATGAAGATGAATGAGCAAGGCTAATTCTGCTGACTTTCCTTGAAATTCCCCGAAAAACCGCGGTTTTGCCGCCATTTTGACTAAATGCACCTTTTAAAAATTGTGCAAGTATACAAAAATGGAGGAAATGAAAAAAACAACTGGAAATTTGCCCATGTTTATAGTAAAATGTTATATGTAAATGAATGTTTACTATTTTTAAAAAAGGAGATAAGGTATCATGAACAAACAAGAATTGGTTGCTGCTATGGCAGAAAAAGCAAACCTTTCCAAGAAAGACGCAGAGGCTGCTCTGGCTGCTTTCGTTGGTGCAGTTGAAGGCGCACTGAAGAAGGGTGACAAAGTTCAGTTGGTTGGTTTCGGTAGCTTCGAAGTAAGAGAAAGAGCTGCTAGAACCGGCAGAAACCCCCAGACCGGCGCAGAAATGAAAATTGCTGCCGCTAAAGTTCCTACCTTCAAAGCAGGTAGCGGTCTGAAGGCTCTGGTTAACGGCAAATAAGTTTTGTCGTCCAAATTTTGACATTATGGTCTACCACATATGAAAAGCAACCGGGTAACCCCCGGTTGCTTTTTGCGTTTTTTATGATACAAAGCCTCTCGGGAGAACACTCCTGAGAGGCTTTCTTTTATCTCAGTTCCAGTTTTGGGGTGATTGCCTGTGGCTTTTGCGAGGTAGATTCCACAAAAATCTTTAGGGTCTGCCCCGGTGTCACTGTCATGGGCGGCAGGGTCACCTGATATTCTCCTCTGCCCGGAATGACCGTGACAATCTGGTAGGTGATTCCGGCAATCATTCCTTTTTCATAGGAGCAGCAGAGCACCTTAAGTTTTTCTGCTTCCTCCATTTTCTGTCCGGTGTTTTTTACCGTCACGCGGGAAAGTTCCAAACCGCGATTGAGCCGCACCTTGGAGACGCTGGTTCCGTTGATGGCACTGATTCTCCATTGAGGCGTTTTAAGAGGTTCTGCCAACTGTTTAAGCACCATGGTACTTAGGCGGTCTACTTTCAAAGTTTTACCATCTTTCAGTTCCGCCTCCGGAGGAAGAACGCTATCGTCCGCCATCTCTCCCTCCTGTAAAAATGCCCAATACGATTTGCTGACCAAATCCTGATAGATTCCTGTCAGCATTTCCTCCTGCCAAGGAATCCTCCGTTCTCTGCTGGTTTGGTTTCTAAACACCCGATACTTTCCATAGTCGATTGCCATCATGCCCTCCCAGTAGGTTTTCCACTCGGTTTCGGCATAGGTGTCATACGACGCGTGAGAGCGGTGGATTTTCACTCGCCTGCCCTCTTGTTCCACAGAAATGGCAATCCGGTCTCCCTCGTCCTCAAAGGCAAACATAGGTGGTTCCGTTTCCAGCCAGACCAGAGGTTCTTCTGCCAGCGTTTCTTCTTGTGCTACTTCTGTTTGCGCCGGCAAAACAGCGTCTTCATTCGCCCAACGCTGCGTAAAATCTTCCCACGGTTGTTTTGCCGCCTGATACATCCGGCTGAGCAACCGCCGGAACACCGATACCCCTGCGGTCTTTTTACCCGCATAGGTTTCTCCCTGTTTGGCAAATGCCAAGGGGTCAAAATAAGGCGTTTGGGTGGTATAAACACCATAAACATCCCAACGGACGATTTCTTCTTCGCTTTGGGCAGTTTCCTCCCCGCAACGCAGTCTAAGGCTGACATAGGTTCTGCCTTGGGTCATCTTCAAAGGCAAGGGATAGGTCAGGTATAAAAATCCGTCCTCTTCGGTCAGTTCCGCCGGCACCTGACAGAGAATGGGTTCCATCTCTCTATCCAACAGATTTTCAATTTGAAGCACCGAGGTGGGTCGGTTCTCTTTCCACACCTTGACGGTCAGGTAATTCTGCTTTTCCGGATGAACGGTCAGGTTAACCGCCATCATTCCTCCCTCTTCCATTCTGCGGTAGGGGAAGTATCGGGTTCCAATCCACCGTCCGTTGGAGGCGGTATTTCGTTCTCCAAACCCATGGTCTTCTTCATCACCGCTAGCACCAAGGTTTAAATAATCTCCCAGTTCCCACTCCGAGAAATCGGGGGTTTCTTCCGGAAGTACGGTCAGGGTATACGCCCGCTCACGGGAATATTCTCCCGAAGCAATGGATGCAGTCGCCTCGATGATTCGGCTGTCCTCAAACCACTGTGGCTGATGAATGGTTCCATTGGGTTCCAGCACATCTTCTTCCGCATTCCATCGAATTTCAGCACGGGCACCATGTTCTGTGGTATAACTCTCTTTCAGGTTGCCTTGTACGGCATCTGCCTGATGGTCATTGAGGGCATACACCGCTGCCTGTGTCAGTGCAACCATCTCTGCTGCATCAGACACTTGAATCTCCAACGCCGGCTTATTCTCGCCCTCTGCTACAAAGGATACCTCTCCCCCTAAAGAGCCAGTAATCTTTAAGGTCACCGAGGTTTCACCCTTGGCATACGCATCATTGACTACATCGGTCAAATCAATATTTCGCAAGGTTCTTGCCGACAGGTCATTGCCATGATAAATCAGGACTTCTTTCCCCTGTGGCAGATTTTGTCCCTCCGGCCATTGACCATTCTTCAGTTGATAAATCGAAAGTTCTGCCGCGGCATCCATGGTTTGCATACTAAGCCGCAGTCTGGCAGTATACATAGCACCACGGATATTCTCCGGCTTTAGATTAAACTTCAAATAGGTTTCTTTGCCTCCGCCGGCAGAAAAGTTTCCGCTTCCTCCGCCTGTGCGGGCAGTTTTGTCAAGCCATGCCTTGGTTAAATCCTCCGAGTCAGGATCCGTTGCCTCACCGGTCACCACTTTCAAACAGGGCCTAAATAACGGGTCTTGGTGTCCGGTTCCCGCAAAGGTTCCCGCCACGCCGTCTACACCGGCATCTAAATGCAAAGAAATCTGCTCCGTTTCATCCTCCACCCATTTTTTCAGATACGCTGTCAAGTCCACTTCTATGACCCGCGCCTCGTTCCCTTTGGTATCTGCCATCAAGTCCGTCAACTTGACCTCTCCCAATTTTGAGGGACGGTCACGCCATTTCATATTCGTATCCCAGTTTACCGAGGACATCAGCCCCAGCCGTACCGGCTGAACCGGTTCCGTTTCCGACTTTAGCGCAGTCAGGCGCAGCGTCGCCTCCTTTACCTCGGCAAGGTCTTTGTTTTCAATCAAAGAACGCAAATCAAACCGCAGATAAGACTCTTCTCTGCCGCCGACCCGAAGCATTCCCTTTGCCGATGTTCTCTCAAGCCCATATTCTGCAGCCACCGTAACCTCTGCCGACGGAGCAAGGCGCAAGAACTCCCCCTCCGCACGGGCTGTGCGGGGGCGCATGGTAATCATCCCGATAGGAACCACGCCCAGAATCATCAGACTGGCAATCAGTATGACCGCTATTTTTTTGGTTGCAGAAAGAATTCTTTCTTTCATCTTCATCACTCTTTACCAAAATATATAGTTCCATTGTATCATATTCACACTCATTCTGCAAGAATTAACGAAAAAGTTTCGTAAAAAAACAGATTGACTTCTTTTTTTCTTGTATATATAATAGATACAACCAATTGGAGGTTTACGATATGAAAGAATTACAACTCTATTCCATCATGCCCCATGACACAGACCATCTGGAAGAAATTTGCGAAGACATCCGCCTGCAACAGGAAAGCGGAGTTTCCACCTGCGCCATGTTTTCCATGTCACTTGCCCCCGAGGGCAAAGACCCAATGGCAAAGGTACTCACCCTGCTTGCGCGCTATGATAAGTTTCGAGAAAAACTTTCCCCTCTTGGTATTCGCACCGGAATTTTGATTCAGTCTACCATAGGTCACGGCTACCCTTTAAACGAACTCGCTGACTTTCAGCGCTATGTAGGTCTTTCCCACGGCAAAGAGGGTAATCTTTACTGCCCCGCCGGCGATGCCTTTTGTGAATTCTTTTATGAAGTTGGCGCAACCATTGCCAAGCATCATCCTGATGCTATTATGACCGATGACGATGTTCGGCTGATGCATCGTGACGGTTACGGCTGCGGCTGCCCCTGGCACGTGGCTGAGTTCAACCGTCGTGCCGGCACCAACTTTACGCGGGAAGAACTTTATACAAGCATCTTTGAAAACGAAACCCACGCAGAACTTTTTATCGAAACCCAGAAGGACGCGTTGCTTAAATTTGTCCGTGCATTACGCGCAGGCATTGATAGCGTAGACCCCACCATTCCGGGCTCTATCTGTACTTGTCGGGAATTTGCGCCGGAGATTGCTGCCGCATTTGCAGGAAAAGGCAACCCTACCACCATCCGCATTAATAACGGAAACTACACGCCGGCAGGTGCCCGCTATCTCAGCAAAACCGCCTGCAAGGCCGCGATGCAAATCAACGCTATGCCGGCTGACACTATTTTAGCAGAAACCGACACCTGCCCGCAAAACCGTTATAGTACCGGCGCCCAATCGCTCCACTCTCACTTTGTTTCCAGCATCTTAGAGGGGGCGGGCGGCGCCAAGCATTGGATTACCCGTCTTGCCTCTTTTGAACCGGAGAGTGGCAAAGCCTACCGAAAAATCTTAAGCAAACACACTGGCTTTTACCGAACCCTTGCAAATCTGGTTCCCACCCTTTCCTGGAAAGGGTGTCTGACCCCGCTGACCAAAACCATTCCGGTGCCCAAGCCTCTTCCATTTTTAAAAGGCTGGGAGTTCCCCTCCGACGGAACCGACGGTTGGGTAGGTCATGTTTTGGAACGATTCGGTGTCCCTACTTATTTTTCTACCGAGACAGGCGGGGCAGTTTTTCTTGCCGGAGAGGCTGACCAAAAGTTCACGGATGATGAAATTCTGGATTTTTTAAAGGGGCCCGTCTTCCTTGCCGGCGAATCTGCCAAAGCATTGATTGACCGCGGTTTTGGAAAGCATCTTGGTGTTTCTTTGAGAGAATGGCAAGGCAGCAAAATCAGCGGTGAAGAAATCCCTTTGACCAACACACTCTGCAATCCTCAGGTTGGTGCCATGGAGATTGTGATTGAGGATGACTTGGTTCAGGTAGACTCCATGTGTTATCACACTGTAGACCGCGTCCACCGCACTCCCCTCTTCCCTGCCTCCACCATCTACAAAAATAGCCTGGGCGGTACCGTCCATGTATTCTGCGGAACCCCCATCACCCCCTTTGCCTTTACCACCGCTTTTTCGTTCCTGAACCAATCCAGAAAAAAGCAGATGGTAAAGATGCTCCGCGATTGCGGCAACCTCCCTATTTATTATACAGGGGATGAAGAAGTCTACCTCAAAGCCGCAACCATGCCGGATGGAGGTCTGTTTTGTGCCCTCTTTAATATTGGCTTTGACCCGATTGAGGAACTTACACTTCAATGCGAATCCGAAGTTTCCTCGGTACAACTGCTGACACCGGAGGGAACTTGGAAACCCTGTTCTTTCAGAACCGAGAATGACATTATCGTAGTTGAAACACCGGCATATACCTTGCATCCTGTGATTTTGGCATTACGATAGCAAAAAAGCGGAACTCATCGCGGTTCCGCTTTTTCCTTGGTTGACAAGCGTAACCTTTTTTCATATAATAGACCTCGTGGAGGGATGAGAATGACTCTTGCAAAATTGGCAGAACTGACAGGGTTTTCCACCGGTACGGTGTCGAAGGCATTTTCCGGTAGCAAAGAAATCAGCGAAGATACCCGTCAGATTGTGTTCTCTGTTGCCAAGGAACACGGTTGCTTTGAAAAATACTACAAGCCGATTTTCCCTAAAATGGTAATTGCAGTGCTGTGTCCGGAAATTCACAGTTTATTCTATTCTATGATTATTAGAGAATTGGAGAAAAAAATTGCCGGCATTGGTGCCACTATGTGTCTTTTGGTGACTGAGTTTTCTGACCAAAAGACGCAGGAACTTGCCAACTATGCCGTCTACTACGCCCACGCAGATGCTTTGATTGTCATTGGCAAAGAACCCTTTCTGCCGGAGCACTCCATACCCATGGTCACGTTCGGCGGCGGCAAAGACGATAAAAATACGAACTGTATTTCCTCGGAGACCAATAGTGCCATTGCCGACGCCGTGGGATATTTAAAGGGATGTGGGCATAAAAAAATTGCGTTTCTTGGCGAAGCGCTTACCATGTCAAAACTGAACGGATTTCAGGCGGCAATGGTGCATCACGCCTTGTATCCGGAAGAAAAGTGGATCAAGGTAAGTGAGCACCGATTTGAAGATGCCGGTTATGACGGCATGGAGCAACTGCTCAAACAGGAAGACCTACCCACCGCCATCGTGACTGCCTATGACAACATTGCCATGGGTGCCATGTCCTGCCTGAGCCGTCACGGTTACTCGGTACCCGATGATTTTTCTTTGATTGGCATGGACGATATGCCATTTAGTGCCTACTTGCCAGTTCCTCTTACTTCCATTCGCTTGCGAACCGATGAACTCTGCGAGGCTTGCCTTCACCTAATACAAGAAAAATGGAAAAACAAATATTATTGCCCGAAAGAAAAAATCACCATTTTCTCCGAACTGGTGATACGAAACTCTGTAAAAAACCTGAAACAAGAAAGGATTTAACTTATGAAACACTATGTATACAAAACCCGGGGCACCTGCTCCAAGCAAATTGCATTTTCTTTAGATGGCACCGTTCTTCACGATGTTGTCTTTACCTTTGGATGTAACGGGAACACCCAAGGAATTTCCAAACTGACCGAGGGGTTGGAAATGGACAAGGTGATTGACCTACTTAAAAACATTGACTGTAATGGCAGAGGAACCTCTTGTCCTGCACAGTTGGCAGAGGCGCTCCTTGCTGTAAAAGACGGAAGGTTACAAGAAGCGTAAATTATAATGCCCAAGGAAACCAAAGTTTCCTTGGGCATCTTTTTATCAATTAGCAACCACAACCGCATCCGCAGTTATCGTTGTTATTGTTACCACAACCGCAGCAGCAAACCAGAATGAGAATCAAGATGATCCACAAGCAGTTGTCACCGCCGAAACCGTTACCAAAACAGCCCATACCTACACCTCCTTACCCATAAGATGTTCCTTTGGCAAAGCCTGCTTTGCCGGATAGCCGGACGAAATCCGGCTAAGTACGCGTTTGGCTAGTCACAGCAACAGCCGTTTAAGCCGCGTGTGTTTCCGTTGTTGCCGCAACCGCAGCAGCAAACCAGAATGAGAATTAAGATAATCCACAGACAAGAATTGTTACCACACATTGTGCTTTGCACCTCCTATTTCGTGTTCACTTTATCATACGGAGAACTTCTGTTTTGGTGCATAAAAAAAGAACGGAACTTTCGTTCCGTTCTATGCGTTAACAATTTAGGGTTGTTTGCCGATGTAAGCAAGAATTCCGCCATCCACATAAAGCACATGACCGTTTACAAAGTCAGATGCATCGGATGCCAGGAACACAGCAGGACCTGCCAAATCTTCCGGATCTCCCCAGCGAGCCGCCGGAGTCTTTGCAATGATAAACTGGTCAAAGGGATGTCTGCTACCATCCGGCTGGGTTTCACGCAGAGGTGCGGTTTGAGGGGTTGCAATATAACCCGGCCCGATACCGTTACACTGGATGTTATACTCACCGTACTCAGAACAAATGTTTTTGGTCAACATTTTGAGACCGCCCTTAGCAGCCGCATAAGCAGAAACGGTTTCCCGTCCCAGTTCGCTCATCATGGAACAGATGTTGATAATCTTACCATGACCTTTTTGAATCATGCTCGGAATCACTGCCTTTGCGCAGATAAAGGGAGCATTCAAGTCAACATCAATGACCTGGCGGAATTCCTCTGCAGTCATTTCACACATGGGAATCCGTTTGATGATACCTGCATTGTTTACCAGAATATCAACAACGCCAACTTCTGCCTCAATCTTTTTCACCATATCCTGAACCATTGCCTCATTGGTGACATCACAAACATAGCCTTTGGCATCAATGCCGTCTGCCTCGTAAGATGCAAGACCTTTATCTACAAACTCCTGCTTGATGTCACAAAACACAATCTTTGCGCCCGCCTCATGCATCGCTTTAGCGATTGCATAGCCAATGCCGTAAGATGCGCCGGTAACCAGAGCAATTTTACCTTTTAAACTGAACTTATCTAACATAGCCATTGTTTCTCTACCTCCAAATATTGTTTTATATAATATACTATAAGTGGAAAGAAAAGTCAACCGTTCCAATTGACAACCCCCTAAAAATAGCATATAATGAAACCAACGGAGGATGCTATGAAAACATTTACCATAGGTGCCAATGACCAGAATTTAAGACTTGACAAATTTTTATTTAAAGTGATGCCGTCTGCCGCTTTGGGGACGGTCTATCAGTCGTTACGCAAGAAAAAGGTCAAGGTCAACGGCAAACGGGTAACCGACGGCGCATTGCATCTTTGCGTAGGAGATGTCCTGGAACTATACATCAACGATGAATTCTTTATCTCCAATACTCCATCTCCGCTTTGGCAAGCCCTTACCCCCCGTCTTTCTGTGGTCTATGAAGATTCTCATATTCTGATTATGAACAAACCGGCAGGGATGCTCTCCCAATCTGATACGGAAGAATCTTTGGAAACACATATGCGCGCCTATCTTTACCGAAACGGGTCGTTTGACCCCAAAAAAGAACATACCTTTCTCCCCTCTTTGTGTCACCGGATTGACCGGAATACCGACGGTTTGGTCATTGGTGCCAAGGATGCAGAAAGTTTAAAAATTTTGAACCAAAAAATTCGAGATAAAGAGATTCGAAAATTTTATCTCTGTCAAACCGAAGGAACTCCCAAACCGGAAGTTGGCGAACTCTCGGGTTGGCTGAAAAAAAATGAATCCAAACAAAAGATGGAGCCGGCAGAACCAGACGCATCCGGTGCGGTCTTTTATCAAACCCATTATCGGGTGCTAAAACCGGGAAAAACCGCCTTGGTGGAAGCAGAATTGTTAACCGGTCGCACCCACCAGATTCGGGCAGGGTTTGCCGCTTTGGGATGCCCGTTGGTGGGAGATATCAAATACGGCGCCGGACAAGCCTCAAAGCGATTCCAACACCTGACCGCGTATCGGCTCATCTTTGCCTTTACCACTGATGCCGGATGTTTGAGCGAATTAAACGGCAAAGAAATTCTTCTTGGAAAGGAGTAACACCATGTTGCAACTCTTATTGGGCACAAACGATGCCGCCCGCGACGAACTGTTGTATCAGGAAATCAAAGAACGGATTGCGTTAAATGCACCCACCTGGATTCTGGTTCCGGAGCAATTTTCTTTGTATATGGAAAAAGAAATCCTGAACCGATTTGGGCTTTCCGCTCAGCGTCAGGTCAAGGTATTAAGTTTTTCCCGGCTTTGCAATTTGGTACTCCGTCACAAAGGTCCTTTGAGAATGCAATACATCGATGGCGCCGGCAAACAGATTCTTGCGGCACGAACCATGGACCTAATGGAGGGAAAACTCACCGTTTTAAACCGAAATCTAAAGCAAAAGGGATTTGCTAAGGTTCTGGTTGACACCGTTTCTGAGTGCAAGCGTTACGGGGTTCCCCCACAGGCCCTCCGCTTTGCAGCAGAAAAAACAAAACAGGAAGAATTGCAGCAAAAACTCTACGACCTAGCCGACCTTTATGACACCTATGACCAACTACTCACCGCCCAAAGTGCAGATGCAGAGGACAACCTTTCCCTCATCTGCCCCAAACTTAAGGACTGTGACTTTTTAAGCGGAAAACTCTATCTGCTTCACTTCCGATCCCTGACTCCGGTTGAATATCAGGCGTTGGGAGAATTGATGCACAGGATGGATATTTCCGTCTCTTTTACTTATAGCGATGCGCCCCAATATGCCGGTTTGTTTGCACCGGTGGAAGGCGCTATCCGCCATCTTAGGGAACTGGCAAAGGATGCCGGTATAGAGGAACTTCCTCCCGTTTCTTTTGTTCCTCTGCCGGAGGACTCCTCCCTTGCCCGTCTTCGCAGCCGCTACTTTGACCCCAAAGCAAAATCCCAAGGCGTCTGCCAAGGTATTGAGATTTACGAAACCGCAAACACCTATCGGGAAGTAGAGGCAGCCGCCGACCTGATACTTCGCCTTTGTCGAACCCGCGGTTTCCGTTTTTCCGACATCTTGATTTTGGCACGCAGCATTGAGCCATACCGGCGGATGATGCCCGCCATTTTTCACCGACGCGGGATTCGAGTCTTTTTGGACACCCGCCGAACCATTGGTTCTCATCCTTTGATGCGCTTACTTTCTGCCACTCTGGATATTCTTGCCTATGGCTACTCCTATGAGCGGGTGATGTCCCTTGCCGGCTCTGACCTGTTTGATATCCCAAAGGATGCGGTGGACGAACTGGAAAACTATATTCTTGCTGTAGCCCCAACCCCCGCAATGTGGCAGGCGGAAACATGGGAGTATTTACCGCCTCACTCCGCGTTTGATTTAGAGCGCATCAACCAAACCCGCCACACTCTCTTTGCAGGTGTAAACACCATTCAAACTTCTATTTCCGGTGTGAAAACCGGCGGCGAGATTGCCGGTGCCATTTTAAATTGGATGAAAGAAAGCGGCATTGCCGATACCTTGACGCAAAAAGCAGAGCAGGCACTCCATGACGGCAAGGCTGAACTTGCGGACGAATATACGCAGGTATGGAATGCCGCCGTTTCGGTACTGAGCCAGATTTCTGCTATTATGGCAGACACCAACCTGACCTACCGTCGGTTTCAGGAACTCTTTGCCTCTGCAATCGGCGGAATGGAAATCGGGATGACCCCGCAAACACTGGACTCTGTCACCTTTAGCCAAATTGACCGGTTTCGCAGTAACAACGCCAAAGTTGTTCTCGTACTCGGCATGAACGAGGGAGTCTTTCCTCAAGGCTATATGAACGAGGGACTGCTCTCCGATACCGAACGCCGGACTCTTCAGGAGTTTGGGGTAGAACTTGCCCCCGGCAGGGAAAGCAAACAAAAAGAGGAACAATTGCTGATCCATGCAGTACTGTCTGCTCCCCAAGAAGAACTCTACCTTTTCCGTCCTGTCATGGATCGGGACGGAAAACGACTGATGCCCTCCGGTATCATCAAACGGATTCAGGAACTGTTTGATGGCGTTTCGGTCATCACACCCGATGAAGAACCTTACCTCAAAGGTGTTGAGGGACCCTCCGGTGCTTTTGACCTCTTGGCATCCGCCCTCTCTGAATACGGCGGGGATGAAACCTGTCTGCCTAAGCCTTTGAAAGAACTCTACCATTGGTTCAGTCATCAGGAAGAATATCAAAAAACCCTGAAACGGCTTCATGCCTCCATGAATGCCAAACCGCCCCAAACCCTAAGCAAAGACATGGTAAAAGCACTCTATGGCGAACCTCTTTCCCTAAGTGCTTCCCAACTGGAATCCTATAACGGTTGTGCGTTTCGGTACTTTTTAACCTACGGACTTCTGCTTCGGGAAAGAGAAAAGGCAGGCATAGAGCCCAGAAGTAAGGGCAGCATTCAACACGGTGCTTTGTATGCTTACTTCACCGCCTTGAAGGAATCCGGAACAGACTTTACCACCATCGAAAAGGAAGATTGTTTCCGTGCAGTAGGTGAAGCCGTAGAGCAGGAGGCCAGAAAAAGTACTGAACTTCTTTACGAATCCTCGGCATATTATCAATACATTGTAATGCAAATGAAAGGCATTGCCGCTCGCACCGCATGGGAAGTGGTGAAGTTCTATCAATCAAGCCATTTCCGCCCCTACGGATTTGAAATCACGATTGGCACCCGTGGACGCATTCCTGCGCTCTCTGTCAAAACCGCCGAGGGCAAGGAAATCGCAAACATCCGGGGTATCATTGACCGTGCTGACACTGCCACAGTCGGCGAGGAAACCCTGGTCAGCATCATTGACTACAAATCCTCATCCAAGGGTCTGGATGTCAGATTGACCGAGGATGGTATTACCTTGCAACCCCTGCTTTATGCTCATGCCCTGTGCCAAAGCATGGATAAGGCAGTTCCAGCCGGCATGATGTATCTTAAGATGACCGATCCCATCATTTCTCAGGACAAAGCCAAAAACAATCCGGAACTTGCCATTAACAAAGAGATGCGTCCCCAAGGATGGCTCGCGGACGAGGCAGAAGTTCTGGCGGCATATGGCAGTGCAGGTGATAAGAATACCGAATCCTACCGCCCCTCCGGTTCTGCTTCCATGGTGAGTCGGGAAGAACTGGCATCCCGAATTGAGAAAGCAAACGAGAAAATTCTTGCCTCGGCGGAAGCCATTGCCGGTGGCAATATCGGTGCAAACCCTTATCAGAATTATCTTCATGATGCGTGTGAATACTGTCTGTATCACGGCATTTGTAAGAAAGAAGGTTAAAAAAATATCCGCAATCTGTTAGGATTGCAGATATTTTGTTATTTTTCTTCATCCATGTACTTGTCAATGACTTTCTGCATGGTTTCCATGGCAGGTCCGCCCACCAGACGCCGTTCGTTGACACAGGTGGTCAGGGAAATGGCATCGTAGATATCTTCCTCAATCAAGGGTGAGAATGTCTTCATTTCCTCCATGGAGAGCGCATCAATCACCATATCCTTTTCAATACAATAGGCAACCATTCTGCCAACCACACCGTGGGCATCTCGGAAGGGAAGACCGTGTTTGACCAGATAATCCGCCACATCGGTCGCATTGGTGAAACCGCCTTTGGCACCGCTGAGCATCCGGTCTTTGCGCACTTGCATGGTTGCAATCATGTTTTTAAACACCGGCAGACACAGTTTGACGGTGTCAATGGCGTCAAACATCTGCTCTTTATCTTCCTGCATATCCTTATTATACGCAAGGGGAAGTCCCTTGAGCATGGTCAAAAGTCCGGTCAGGGATCCATACACGCGTCCGGTCTTGCCGCGAACCAATTCGGCAACATCAGGATTCTTTTTCTGGGGCATAATGCTGGAACCGGTACTATACGCATCATCCAGTTCAATGAAACTGAATTCGTGGGAACTCCAAAGAATAATTTCCTCTGAGAACCGGCTTAAGTGGGTCATAATCAAAGAAAGGTCAAACGCAAGTTCGCAAACAAAATCCCTGTCGGAAACCCCGTCCAGACTGTTCTGGGTAATGGAGTCAAATCCCAACTCTTTTGCTACGGACTCTCTGTCTAAAGGATAGGTGGTTCCGGCAAGGGCACCGCTTCCCAACGGCATCACATTCAGCCGTCTGCGGCAATCAATCAACCGCTCACCGTCACGGCGGAACATCTCATAATACGCCATCAAATGATGCGCAAGGGTAATCGGCTGCGCCTTTTGCAGATGGGTGTAGCCGGGCATGATAGTATCGAGATTCTTTTGCGCCAAATCAAGCAAGGTGCATCTAAGTGCCTTGACCTCCTCGCACAGTTCATCAATTTCATCTCTTAAGTACATCCGGATATCCAACGCTACCTGGTCGTTCCGGCTTCTGCCGGTATGGAGGCGTTTTCCCACATCGCCAATACGGGAGATTAAGATGGTTTCAATGTTCATATGGATATCTTCGGCGTCAATCAAAAACTCTACTTTACCGTCCTCAATGTCCTGTTTGATTTCGCCAAGAGTTTTCACAATCAAATCCGCATCCGCCTGCGGTATAATTCCCTGTCTGCCAAGCATCGCCGCATGAGCACGGCTGCCAGCAATGTCCTGCGCGTACATCCGCGCATCAAACCGAATGGAGGAATTAAAATCATCTACCTGTGTATCTGTGGCCTTGGAAAACCGGCCACCCCAAAGTTTTGCCATAACTGTGCATCCTTTCTTTTGTTCAATGGAATTAGTATACCATAAAGGTGTGAAACTTGCAAGGTTTTGAAAAAACTTTGATTTTTTTAGAAAAAACACTTGACAAACCTTTGGTAACATGATAGAATAGACAAGTCGCTGTGAGCGATACAACTGAATACGGAGGGGTTCCCGAGTGGCCAAAGGGGGCAGACTGTAAATCTGTTGCGTCTCGCTTCGGTGGTTCGAATCCACCTCCCTCCACCAAAACGAAAGGACACCGCTAGGTGTCTTTTTTGTTTTGGTCAAAAAGATAGAGGATTCGAACCGAGCGGGAAAGCAATGTGCCGGTGGCACATTGCAGCGAGGACGACCCTTTAAGTCTGCAGCGCAGACGGGGGCGAATCCACCTCCCTCCACCAAAAAAGACTTGCATCTGCAAGTCTTTTTGTTTTCTCCATATTCTAAATAAAAAAGACACCCATCGGGATGTCTTTTCTGGAGCTGGTGATGGGACTCGAACCCGCAACCTGCTGATTACAAATCAGCTGCTCTGCCAATTGAGCTACACCAGCACAAGCGTTATCTTACCACATCTTAGCCAAAAAGTCAATCTTTTTTCAAAAAAATTTAAGAGCGGCATCTTCTGCCGCTCTTAACCTATTACAATCTGGTTTTGTTTTCTGCCGCCTCGGTATAAATAAGTTCTTTTCCGCCACGCAACTGTTCTAGTTCCGTAACACGGCTCTTTACCTGCTCGGTCATATATTCCATGCCCTTAGGATAATTTTCCTCAAGCCAAAGTTCCTCAAACTCTGTACATATCTCATTTGCCAATGCTTTGATTTCGTCAATCTTTGCATCCGATGCTCTCTTGTTCAGGCGAATTGCACACAACTCTGCCGTAAAGATAACCATTTTAGCATTACAGATTGCCTGTCTCTTATACTTTCCGCCAAACGAGGTTTCTTCCAACTGAGAAAGTGCCGACTTTACATAGGTGATAATATCTTCAAACTGATATGCCTCACCTGCTTCTTCCATCACAAAATCATTGATAACCGCAGGTTTATTCAGCGGCATGCCGAACGCAAATCCTAAAACGGTTCCGCAATGCACACGTTCCGGCTCTAAGAAGTAATACCGCTGCAATCTGCGTAAATATTTGGTAACTTCTGCTCCAAATACATATTTGTCCACAAACGCTTCACAATTTGCCAAAAGTTCCGAATTCATATACCAGCCAATCGTATAAGAAGACACATTCCACGCATATTGTGCCCCCATCGCCAGAGGCGGGAACTGCCAAACCGGGAACTGCAAATGTCCCCCGCTACCCCAGTTGGTAAGGAAGTACCCCTTAGCACCATATTTTATGCCCATTTCTGCAAAAATACGCATATTAAACTGTGCCACATCAAACCGTCCGGTCATTGCAACCCATGTAGAGTCACCCGGGCATACATAATACTCTACT
Organism: Ructibacterium sp.; assembly: GCA_045539735.1. GTDB lineage: Bacteria > Bacillota > Clostridia > Monoglobales > Monoglobaceae > Ructibacterium. Next base: position 182,446 of record JAZQFW010000016.1, read on the forward strand.
CCTTTTTTCTGCAAATCTGCACAGCGCATTTCCAACACGGTATTGGATTTCAAATCATAACCCCAAACCAAAGGAACAGCGCCCTTTGGAAGACGTTTATAGGCATTGGGGTAGTTATAAATCATATCTGCCCAGAACTGAACCTTTTTGTTGTATTTTTTATCAATCAATTCCGCCAGTTTGTTCAGCCAATCCATAAAAATAGTATCGTTTCCATACTTTTTGCAAGGTTCTTCCAATTCATAAGTCCCCATACCAAATGCCTCATCCAGACCAATATTCACACGGTCTGAACTAAAATAGGGCAAAAGCGAACTATAAATATTGTCCATAAACTCTAGACTCTCCGGCAAAAGCGGATTCAAGGTTGCAGACGGATTCAAATTACCGGTGTCATCCTCCTTGGGACCGACTTTAAGATGCAAAAACTCATCCCGGTTCAACCAACCAGACATATGTCCAAAACTGTTCTGGTTGGGAACAAAATCAATAAAACGTTCTTTGCAATAATTGTCAAGGTAACTGATTTCCTCTTTGGTCAGACACGCAAAGCCCTCGCTGCATTGAGGATACGCATCATATTCATAAACAATTCCCTCCATGTACAACTGAAATTCGTTATACTTTAGAAATGCAAGCAGGTCAATCAATTCCGCAATCGTTTCTTTTTTGGGCATTCTGTTTCGACTGATATCCAGCATATATCCACGGTTCTCAAAATCCGGACTATCCTGAATCTCACAGCAAGGAACCGCCCCATCCTCCCCAATTAACTGAAGCAAAGACGAAGCCGCCCGAAAAATGCCGCAATCGGTACTATGGGAAATCCAGACTCCGTCTTCGGTTACTAAAATGATATATTCCTCTTTGCCAAGGTCATCTGTATATGTAAGTGTAATACCCTCACAACCTTTTTGTATTGCTTGATACAAACTTAAGGTATCAGCAAACCCGGTTTGGAACGCAAACGAACCATCTGTGTATGTTTCATGTTTCGGCTTTGGGAAAATCATAGGAATCCTCCTTGTAAATCAATATGCTGCCTAGATAATAACACACTTTTTTGTAAAAAACAATGCCTATGTTTACCCGCAAAAAACACAAACCGCCAATAGCGGTTTGCGGTTACCTATTCAATCTCAAATATGATGTCCTCTATGATTTGCTCAATCTGTTTAAAGTCCATGGCGTTGATGTAATATTCTTCCAGAGCACCGTGCAGGTGGTGCACTCTGGCAAGGTGCGACTGCGCCTCTTTGATTCGTCTGGCATATTCCTCTGCTACCAGAGAAAGAATTTCCCGATTTTCTTCATCCGTCCCCGAAGTGACTGCCGCCAAATATAAATCGACAATCACATCCCGCTCCTGCTCCGGATACACTTCATGAGGTGCAGTTGCATCCACAACGCACACTCCCAGTTCCCGCAGTATCACCATATCCACACTATTGGGGTCAAGACTGCAATGATACATCTCAACCGCAATCCCGCATTCAGACGCCGCAGACGCTATTTTTTTCATGAGGGTGGATTTTCCCGTTCCGGGGCGGCCATGAATCAAATACCGCCTGCTCAAGCCTTGTGTGAGATTATCAATATAATTGACAGAACCTTTTGGAGTTAACGCGCCAAAAAAGCGGTGAACCACGCTCCCCTTTTTTATGACAGGAGCACATCCTTCTAAGATGGCAGAACTCAGCACGTCTGCCGACTCATCCAGTTTACGGATATTCAGATTGTCAAAGTATACCTTCTCCCAACGGTCATGGACCTCTTTGGCTTCTGCCAAAATTCGATAGATTTCTTTGTATTCTCTAAAAATCTGTCCCTTTAACCTTAGAATCTCCTCTCGATACGGAACTAATTTTTCCCTATCCCAACAGACACCAAGATTCACATATTCTTCACAAGCGCCCGGTGCCATGGGTTCAATGACATGAGGATGCGTTCCGTCAACCACGGCTACTCCTCTCCCCCGCAGAATTACTCCGTCAAGAGAATCTACATCCGAACTGCAATGGATATATTCCACAGGTTCTCCCTGCTCCTCAAAGGCTTTCCCAACCCGCCGCATCAAGGTAGATTTTCCGGTTCCCGGCCCGCCCTTTAATATGAAGATTCGTGCAAGCCCTTGCAATACCGATGGAAATTGATCTACAAATCCAGCGCTGGAATTTGCACAAGCAAAGTATTGATAAACATTGTTCTGCATATCCACATACCCCTTTCTCTGTCTTAGCATTCGCATTTTATTGTATTCTAAAACAAAAATCCTGTGCTTGCCTACACGGATTTCTTCGAAATAGGGGTTGAATTTTCATAAAAATTATGCTATACTTGTCTTTGCTCATTGAAAAATAGGCATATAATATATTCTGAAAAGTATCGAAGTGGGGACGTTTGCGAGCGCGTCCAGTGGACGATAAAGCGAGCAATAAGGAGTGGCAACGGTCGATTTTTTTCACAGCAGTGATTAAAAATTTCGAGCACCGCAACAGGACATAACGGGACTGACTCGAAATCATTCGAAATCTTTTGAACTTGATGGAACTAAAAACTCAGCAAACCCTGTAACAGTGCGGTTTTCAGCAATCGGTGCTGACAATAAAAAAATTCTTTTCTAATGGAATTTCTAATAAAATTAAATATTTGCTTTAAACTTTGAAAAAAGTTTATATAAATTTGGAGATGTACCCAAGTGGTTGAAGGGGTCGGATTCGAAATCCGAAAGGTCGGTCATGCCGGCGCGGGCGTTCAAATCGTCTCATC
>JAZQFW010000017.1:0-26842 GCA_045539735.1 Ructibacterium sp.
GGGGACGTGCGCGACCGCTGCCAGTGGCAGATGCAGGGAGCGCTAAGGAGTGGCAGCAACACAGTGAACACAAGCAGTTTATCTGCGATGTGCGAACTGATGTTGCAACAGGCTCGCCACAGGCGAGAAATCCCTCCTTCTCCGCCATAAAAACAAGTCGCATCGGTGGCTTGTTTTTTTGTATATATTTTATTTCTATGCAAAAAACAAACACGGAGGTGTTTTTATGTTTGATGCAAAAAAAACCAAAGACGAATGCGTTTTATGGATTCAGAATTTTTTTGAAGAAAACGGCCCTGGATGCAATGCCGTGGTTGGCATTTCCGGCGGAAAAGATAGTTCCATTGCCGCTGCTTTATGCGTGGAAGCATTGGGGAAAGAACGTGTCATCGGCGTATTGATGCCGCAAGGCGAGCAACACGACATTGACATGGCGCATCTTCTTGTAAATCATTTAGGAATCAAACACTATGTCATTAACGTCAAAGATGCCATTGACAGCATTGTAAAAAATATGCCGGATGCTTTGGAACTTTCTCCCCAGGCACTGCAGAATCTTCCGCCTCGCATTCGGATGTCTACACTTTACGCGGTATCTCAAAGTTGCAACGGCAGAGTGTGCAACACCTGTAATCTTTCCGAAGATTGGGTAGGTTACTCCACCCGTTACGGTGACTCAGTTGGCGATTTTTCGCCCATGTCCTACCTGACGGTGACCGAGGTCAAGGAAATCGGGCATCTGTTGGGACTTCCCAAAGAACTGGTGGAGAAAACACCGATTGACGGGTTATGCGGAAAAACCGACGAGGAAAACCTTGGGTTTACCTACGCGGAACTTGACATTTATATTCGTACCGGAAAGATTGCCGACCCTGCAAAAAAAGAACTGATTGACAAAAAACACAAGGCAAACCTCTTTAAACTGGAACTGATGCCTGCGTTTAAACCGCAGTGGTAATTGAGGTGGACTTATGCTTGGAGTATTGGTAAATGTAGTTACGGTAATCTTAGGCTCTTGTCTTGGCCTTTTGTTTCGAAAAGGGATTCCGGAGAGGGTGAGCAACGCCGCCATGACAGGGCTTGGCGTCTGCACCCTGTACATCGGTATCACAGGAAGTCTATGCGGAGAGCATGTGCTGATTTTAATCGCTTCGGTGGTTCTGGGGGTAATTTCAGGAACCCTGCTCAACATTGACGGCTTTATTCACAGGCTTGCAGACGTTGCCGAACAACGATTCCAAAAAGAAGGGCAAACTGTTTCCATTGCAGAGGGATTGGTTGCCGCAACCCTCCTCTTCTGTGTGGGTTCTATGACGGTGACCGGCTCGATTCAATCCGGATTGACGGGCGACCATTCGGTGCTTTACACCAAAGCCATGCTGGATTTGGTTTCCTCTGCCATGCTGGCATCCAGCCTTGGTATCGGCGTTCTTTTTGCCGCGGTTTCGGTTTTCCTCATTCAAGGTGGTTTGGTGATGTTGGCAGAACTGATAGCACCCCTTATGAGCACCGGTGCCATCAACGAAATGACCTGTGCCGGTTCTTTGCTCATTATTATGCTTGGCACTAACATGATGGGGATTTCTAAGATTAAGGTTGCGGATTTTCTTCCTGCCATCCTCCTTGCCCCGATACTCTATCACATTGTATCCTTGTTTTAAAGAAACAAAAAAGGACTTGAACTTTTGTTCAAGCCCTTTTTAATTGTCGTCTTATTTCTTCATCGCTTCTTCAACTGCAACTGCAACTGCAACGGTCATACCAACCATGGGGTTGTTACCTGCGCCGATGAGTCCCATCATTTCAACATGGGCAGGAACGGAAGAAGAACCTGCAAACTGTGCATCGGAGTGCATACGTCCCATGGTGTCGGTCATACCATAAGATGCAGGACCTGCTGCCATGTTATCAGGATGCAGAGTTCTGCCGGTGCCGCCGCCGGATGCAACAGAGAAGTACTTCTTGCCCTGTTCGATACATTCCTTTTTGTAGGTACCTGCAACCGGATGCTGGAATCTGGTGGGGTTGGTGGAGTTACCAGTGATGGAAACGTCAACGCCCTCCAAGTGCATGATAGCAACACCCTCACGAACATCGTCAGAACCGTAGCAACGAACCTTTGCTCTCTCGCCGTCGGAATAAGCAATTTCTTTTACTACCTTGATTTCACCGGTGAAGTAATCAAACTTGGTCTGTACATAAGTAAAGCCATTGATTCTGGAAATAATCTGTGCTGCGTCTTTACCAAGACCGTTCAGGATAACTCTAAGGTCTTCCTTTCTTGCTTTGTTGGCACTCTTTGCAAGACCGATTGCACCCTCTGCTGCTGCAAAGGACTCATGGCCTGCCAAAAATGCGAAACACTTAGTTTCTTCTCTTAAAAGTCTTGCACCCAGATTACCGTGGCCGATACCAACTTTTCTGTCATCAGCAACAGAACCGGGGATACAGAAAGACTGAAGTCCCAGACCGATTTTTTCAGCCGCGTCTGCAGCGTTGGTTACGCCGTCTTTGATTGCGATTGCAGCACCAACGATGTATGCCCAGCAAGCGTTCTCAAAACAGATAGGCTGAATCTCTTTTACCATTTTGTATACATCAATGCCCTTGTCATCACAAATCTGCTTAGCCTCTTCCAAAGAAGCGATGCCATGCTTGTTAAGTTCTGCATTGATTTGGTCAATTCTTCTCTCGTAACTTTCAAATAAAGCCATTTTGCTACCTCCTATCTTATTCGTGACGCGGGTCAATCAGTTTTGCCGCATCGTCTACTCTACCGTACTGACCGCTGGCTTTTTCCAGAGCCTCATTGGCATCCATACCTTTGCCAATCATCTCCATCATCTTGCCGAGGTGTACGAACTTGTAACCGGTAATCTGGTTGTCTTTGTCAACGGCAATCTTGGTGATATAACCTTCTGCCAGTTCCAGATAACGAGGACCTTTTTCCAAGGTTGCATAGGTGGTACCTACCTGGCTTCTCAAACCTTTACCAAGGTCTTCAAGGCCTGCGCCAATGGGAAGACCATCCTCGGAGAACGCGGTTTGGGTACGGCCGTACACAATCTGCAAGAACAGTTCCCGCATTGCGGTGTTGATTGCATCACACACCAAGTCGGTGTTCATAGCCTCCAGCAGGGTTTTGCCTACCAGAATCTCGGATGCCATAGCCGCAGAGTGGGTCATACCGCTACAACCAACGGTTTCAACCAGTGCTTCCTGAATGATACCCTCTTTGACATTCAGGGTCAGTTTACAGGTACCCTGCTGAGGAGCACACCAACCAATACCGTGGGTCAGACCGGAAATTTCCTTAATTTCTTTGACCTGAGTCCATTTTCCCTCCTGAGGAATGGGTGCAGGTCCGTGATATGCGCCTTTTGCAAGCGGGCACATACTTTCAACTTCACTTGAGTACTTCATTTACTTGACTCTCCTTTCATTGCTCTTAAAATTCTTCATTGTGAATATCATAACATATTCTAAGAAAATCTGCAAGGATTTTCCTTATTTTTTCTCTTTTCACTAAAATTAGACTTCTAGGTTCATAATTTTTTCCACTCTGCGTGCATGGCGTCCGCCCTGATGCTCCGCCTTAAGATAAGCGTCCACAATCTCTAGTGCCAAATCCACGCCGGTAATCCGCTCACCAAGGCAAAGAATTTTAGCATCATTATGCTCTCGGCTCATTCTGGCACTATAACAATCGGTCACATGTGCCGCACGGATTCCCTTAACTTTATTTGCTGCAATGCTCATGCCGATACCAGTGCCGCAAACCAGAATCCCCAAGTCAAATTTATCATTTAAGTATGCCTTACACACCGTTTCTGCCACATCCGGATAGTCCACAGACTCTCCTGCCTGTGTGCCATAGTCGGTTACTTGATAGCCACACTCTCTCAGATGCTTGATAATAGCCTCCTTGTGATTCACGCCGCCATGGTCACTGCCGATTCCAATTCTCATAGGTATAGCCCCCTTGATAGTAAATCTTCAACTACTTGGTATCATACCATAAGCAAATCGAAGTTGCAAGGTTTAAACCGCTAAATTTTCGACAAGTTTCTGCTTGTAATTGTACAATTGTTATGGTAAAATAAGGATAGCATCATGAACAAGGAGGGGTTTCCCATGGATTATAAAAACGAATATCAAAGATGGCTCACATCTGCCGATGCTGAAACCGTGGCAGAACTCAACGCCATCGCAGGTGAGGAGGCTGAAATCAAAGACCGCTTTTACCGGAGTTTGGAGTTTGGGACAGCAGGTCTACGCGGTGTGCTTGGTGCGGGCCCCAATCGAATGAACAATTATGTGGTTGGTCAAGCAACACAAGGTCTTGCCAATCAGTTAATTAAAACCAATCCCAAAGATGCTGACCTTAGCGTAGTGATTGCCTATGACAGCCGGCATCAATCCGATACCTTTGCGAAAGAGGCGGCGTCGGTGCTTGCTGCCAACGGGATTCACGTCTACCTGTTTTGCGAACTCAAGCCTGTACCGGAACTCTCTTTCTCGGTACGCTACAAAAACGCAACCGCAGGGATTGCGATCACTGCCAGCCACAATCCGGCAAAGTACAACGGATACAAAGTTTACGGCGCAGACGGTGCCCAACTGAATCCCGAACTTGCCTCTATCGTTCTTGAGGAAATTGACAAAACGGATTTGTTTACCGGCATCAAAAAAGCCGACTACGACCAAGCCGTTGCCGACGGAATGATAGAACTGATTGGCGACGAAGTGGAAGAGGCGTATCTGGACCATGTGGAGGCGCAATCCATCAATCCGGAACTGGCAAAAGAAAAGGGACATACTCTTAAATTTGTTTACACCCCGTTCCATGGTTCCGGCAACAAGCCGGTACGCAAAATTCTCAAACGGCTTGGATTTGACAATGTGGTTGTGGTTAAGGAGCAGGAACTTCCTGACGGGGACTTCCCAACCGTGGAATCACCCAACCCCGAAAACAAGGAAGGCTTTACCCTTGCCATCGGCTATGCCAAAGACTTAGGTGCAGACTTGATTGTGGGAACTGACCCGGATGCTGACCGTGTGGGAATTCTGGTGCGCAATGAGAGCGGTGACTATCTGCCCTTTACCGGCAACCAAGTAGGTGCACTTTTGACCGAATACATCCTCTCGTCCATGAAAGAGAGAGGGGAACTCCCCAAGGACGGCTACGTGGTAAAAACCATTGTTACCACCGATATCATCCGTGCTATCTGTGACTCTTACGGCGTGGAAATGAAAGAAGTGCTGACCGGCTTTAAATTCATTGGTGAAAAAATCAAGGAATCCGAAGAAACCGGTGTTGGCACCTACCTCTTTGGATTTGAGGAAAGTTACGGTTATTTAAAGGGCACTTATGCCCGCGACAAAGACGCCGTAGTTGCCACCATGCTGATTGCAGAAATGGCACTTTACTATCAGGAAAAAGGAAGTTCCGTCTTTGAACAGATGGACAACATCTACAAAAAGTACGGCTACTACAAAGAGCAGGTGGAGTCGGTTACCTTAGAGGGCATTGAAGGTCTTGCCAAAATTAAGACCATTATGGATACCTTAAGAGAGAATCCTCCCGCCTCGGTTGCCGGAAAGAAAGTGCTTGCGATTCGGGATTATCAAACCTCGATTCGCACTGAAGTTGCCACAGGAAAGACCGAGAAGATTCTTCTTCCCGCCTCCAATGTCATTTATTTGGAATTGGAAGACGATAACAACTTTATCATACGCCCCTCCGGCACCGAGCCGAAGATTAAACTTTACTGCCTCTTAAAAGAGAACACACCCAAAGAAGCCGAAGAACTTTCCAAATTGGTGAAAGAGGACATTAAAAACATTGTAAAATAACAGACAAACAACCATCCGCATCGCGGATGGTTGTTTGCTTTACTTGCCGATATAATCTACATTGATGACCCGCATGGTGGTGATTTGATTTGCCTCTCTGTCAAACATAAAATCCTGCATATAGAGTTTCCCGGAGTACTTTTGTTTCATATCTTCTGTCAACTCAATACCTAAGTATTCCACCTTGTTTCCGTCTACCGAGAAGTATCGAACTGCGTTACTCAGTTTCTTAATCACAACCTCGCCGTTTTCATCGGTTTCGGTTTCTCCCTCATTATAAAGGTCTCCGTACGCCTTAACAAAATCCTCACGGCCGGTCAAAAGGCCAACTCCGCGGGTGGTCATAAATCTGGTGCCCTGAGACTCGCTCTGGAACAGACCGCCCGATATCAAGAGTGCCACTGCCTTGTTCTCTTCATTAAACTGAACAATCAATCCGTCATAAATGCGGTAGTTATTGTCCACCGTAATCGGTGTTCCTGCAACTTCTTCCAGATTCTCCACCGACATCCCGATGGTGACTTTTTTACCGGTAACCGTATCCACAAACGAAAGGTCATCCATGCCATACTGATACATGGTATCCTTACTTCTTTCGTCCAGTTTTACCTCATAATTCTTCTCTGCCGAGGTATCGCCCTCTTGGGGTTCAGACTTTTGGATGATGTTACTGCCCTTAGAACTGGCAGTTTCTTTTTTTCCGCAGCCGGTAACCACAGTTGTTGCCAATACTAACGCTGTCATAATCGCAATCGTTGGTTTGAGAGTCATTACTCTTCCTCCTTTGGATTATTGATTTGCTTTTAAATATATCATCAAAACCGCAATATCTGCCGGTGATACACCGGAGATACGGGACGCCTGTCCCAGGGATTTTGGACGGATTTTGTCCAGTTTCTGTCTTGCCTCAATCCTGAGACCGTCAATGGACAGATAGTCAATTTCATTCGGAATCTGCTTGGATTCCAGTTTCTTAAACTGTTGAGCCTGACTCAACTGGCGTTTGATATACCCCTCATACTTTAAGGTAATCTCCGCCTGTTCCCATACCTCACGGGGGAGACATGGACGCTCTTTATCAAAGGGTTTAAGTCCCTCATAGGTCACCTGTGGGCGTTTTAACAACTCAGATGCCCGAATGCCGGATTTGAGCGGAGTACTCTCTACTTCAGTCAGGTATGCCTGCATCGCCTCACTGGGCGGGAACACCAACTGGTTCAGCCTCTCCACCTCTTGTTCTATCAGGTCGCGTTTATTCAGGAATTCCTGATAGCGTTCCTTGGAAATCAAGCCGACCTCATAGCCTAAGGGGGTCAATCTTAAATCTGCGTTATCCTGACGGAGAAGCAAACGATATTCCGAACGGGAGGTCATCATCCGATACGGCTCGTTGGTTCCTTTGGTTACAAGGTCATCAATGAGTGCCCCGATGTATGCCTCGGAGCGATCAATCACCACTTCTTCTTTGCCCAAAAGTTTTCTTGCCGCATTGATGCCGGCAATCAACCCTTGTGCCGCTGCTTCTTCATACCCCGAGGTTCCGTTAAACTGTCCCGCACCATAAAGACCGGGAATGGTTTTAAATTCCAAGGTGGGTTTTAATTGCAGAGGATTGGCACAATCATACTCAATGGCATAGGCGTTTCGCATCACCTGCGCATGTTCAAATCCCGGCAGGGAATGTATCATTGCAATCTGCACATCCTCCGGCATACTGCTGGAGAACCCTTGCAGATACATCTCCTCGGTATCAAGTCCCATCGGCTCGACAAAAAGTTGATGGCGTTCTTTGTCTTTAAAGCGAACAATTTTATCTTCAATTGAGGGGCAGTATCTTGGACCTACCCCCTTGATATCCCCGCCATAAAGAGGGGAACGATGAAGATTGTCTAAAATAATCTGTTTGGTTTCCTCATTGGTATATGTAATATAACACGATACCTGATTTTCCAAATCACCTTTGGTTTCAAAGGAAAAGGGAGTAATTTCATCATCGCCTTTTTGTTCTTCCAGTTTGGAAAAATCAATGCTTCTGCGATTGATACGGGAGGGTGTCCCTGTCTTAAATCGGACAAGTTCCACCCCCAACCTCTCCAGATTGGCAGACAACCCATTGGCAGGGAACACTCCGTCCGGACCGCTTTCCATGCTGAATTCCCCGATGATAATGCGGGATTTTAGATAGGTTCCGGTGGAGATAACCACCGCACGGCAGAGATATTCTGCGCCAGTTCTGGCAATGACAGAGCGCACAGAACCGTCTTCATTGACGGTGATGTCCACAATTTCCGCCTGCCGTACATCCAGATTCTCCTGAAGTTCCAACCGGTGCTTCATCTCATTCTGATAGGCACGCCGGTCAATCTGGCACGCAGAGAATGTACCGCCGGGCCCTTGCCTCGATTGAGGATTCTGGACTGAATAAAGGTGGCATCTGCCGCTTTCCCCATTTCACCGCCCAGAGCGTCAATCTCCCGCACCAGATGTCCCTTGGCGGTTCCGCCGATACTGGGATTGCACGGCAGGTTGGCGACGCTATCTAAAGAGATGGAAAACAGACAGGTTTTCATCCCCAACCGTGCTGCGGCAAACGCCGCCTCAATTCCGGCATGGCCGCCGCCTACCACCGCCACATCATAGGTGTCTGCAACAAACAATTTCTTATCCCCTCTCGTTAAAACAATCCGGTAATTTTACCCTCGCTGTCAATATCCATCCGATTTGCTGCCGGTTCTTTTGGAAGTCCCGGCATGGTCATAACATCTCCGGTCAGCACGACCACAAATCCGGCTCCTGCCGATACCCGAACCTCTCGCACGGTTACGGTGAATCCTTGGGGTCTTCCCAACAGTTTGGGGTCATCCGACAAGGAATACTGCGTTTTTGCCATACATACCGGCATTTTATCAAATCCAAGTTCGGTCAGTTGCTTGATTTCCCGCTCCGCTTTGGGCGTATAGTTCACTCCGTCAGCGCCGTAAATCTTTTGCGCAACTGCCGCAATTTTATCTTTAATGGGCAAGGTTTCATCATAGATAGGCGCAAACTTCTCTTTGCCGTCAGCAACCTCAATGGTTTTTAGCACCTTTTCAGCCAGTTCCATGCCGCCCTCGCCGCCTTTGGCAAAGACTTCACACAGAGATACCTCTACCCCTTTTGCTTCACAGAATTCCTTAACAATGGCAATTTCTGCATCGCTGTCGGTGTGGAACCGATTGATTGCCACAACAACCGGAAGTCCGTACTTCTGCATATTTTCAATATGGGCACCCAAGTTTACAATACCCTGTTTGAGCGCATCGGTGTTTTCCCCGCCAAGGTCTGCCTTAGCAACACCGCCATTATACTTAAGCGCACGAATGGTTGCAACCAATACAACCAGACTGGGTTTTAAGCCGGCAAACCGACACTTGATGTCCAAAAACTTCTCTGCACCCAAATCAGAACCAAAGCCTGCCTCCGTAATACAATAGTCAGCAAGTTTGAGTCCCAGTTTGGTTGCCTGCACCGAGTTACAACCGTGGGCAATATTGGCAAAAGGACCGCCGTGCATCAGGCAGGGAGTGTTCTCCAATGTCTGCACCAGATTGGGTTTGATGGCATCATGAAGCAGAAGTGCCATCGCATTGGCAACTTCCAGTTGAGATGCGGTTACAGGATTTCCTGCATAGTCGTAGCCGATTACAATTCTTCCGAGTCTTACTTTTAAGTCTTCCATATCATTGGCAAGACAAAGAATTGCCATAATTTCGCTGGCAACAGTAATCTGGAATCCGTCTTCACGGACAAATCCATTGGCTTTACCGCCCATGCCTACAATCACTTGACGCAGGGCACGGTCATTCATATCAAGACACCGTTTCCATGTAATCCGCCGACTGTCAATGCCGAGGGCATTGCCCTGATGGATATGGTTATCAATCGCCGCAGAGAGCAGGTTGTTTGCCGCAGTAATGGCATGCATATCTCCGGTAAAGTGGAGGTTGATGTCCTCCATCGGTACCACCTGAGAATAGCCACCGCCCGCTGCACCGCCTTTGACGCCCATAACAGGTCCCATCGACGGTTCTCTCAGTGCAATGATGGCAGACTTTCCAATCTTGCTCATCGCCTGACCCAAGCCTACGGTCACAGTGGTTTTACCCTCACCGGCAGGAGTGGGGTTGATGGCGGTAACCAGAATCAATTTGCCATCCGGATTGGAGGCAAATTTTTCTGCTACATCCGCACCAAGTTTCGCCTTATACTTTCCGTAAAATTCTAAGTCATCGCTACTGATGCCAAGTTTTTCTGCCACAGACGCAATCGGTTCCATCCCCGCAGCCTGTGCAATTTCGATATCTGTTTTCATTTCCCGTTCTCCTTTGTTTATAAAAGTTGGATTCCAAATTTTTTACATTGTTTTATAGTTTCTTCATCCCAGACCGAAACCTGAACTTCACCGATGTGCGCGTTGCCCAAAAGCAACATACAAAGTCTGGATTGACCGATGCCACCGCCCATGGTCAAAGGAAGGTTACCCGCAAGCAGTTCTTTATGGAACGGAAGGTTTCTGCGATCATCACAGCCGGCTTTGGTTAACTGCTCATCCAAAGATGTTTCGTCAACCCGAATGCCCATGGAAGAAATTTCTAAGGAAAGCCCCAACACTTCATCCCAGAACAGAATGTCGCCATTGAGTTTCCAGTCATCATAGTCGGGGGCTCTGCCGTCATGTTTCTCACCGGATGCCAGCACATCCCCGATTTCCATAATAAAGACGGTTTTATATTCCTTGGTAATTGCGATTTCCCGCTCCTTACCGGTCATATCCGGATACAAATCCTCCAACTCTTGTGTGGTGATAAACTTAACCTCTCTGGAAAGGGTAGTCGTAATCTGCGGAAACTTTTCCTTTAAGGTGTCCAAGGTATCACAGACAGCACCGACAATATTGGTTACGGTTTCTTTTAAGTATTCCTTAGTTCTATCCTCTCTGGAAATTACCTTACACCAATCCCATTGGTCTACATAGACCGAGTGAATATTATCAAGTTCCTCATCTCTGCGGATGGCATTCATATCAGTATACAGACCCTCACCGACCGGAAATCCGTAGTTGCCCAGCGCCATGCGCTTCCATTTTGCCAGAGAATGTACCACCTGTGCATCGGTATTGGCATCCGGGATATCAAAGGCAACCGCCCGCTCAAAGCCGTTTAAGTTGTCATTGAGTCCGGTTTTGCTCTCCACGAACAACGGCGCCGTTACCCGCCGGAGATTGAGCGCCTTGGTCAGGTTCTCCACAAAGGTCTGTTTGATGACCTCAATGGCGGTCTGGGTTTCGTAAAGTCCCAGTTTGGGTTGATACTCCTTAGGAATAATAAATTTACTCATCGGTCTTGTCACCTTTCTCTTTTATTCTGCTTTGGCAGGAAGTTTCTTCTTTGCCGCCGCCTTGCGTATAATCTCAATCACATTGATGTTGCCCATGTTTCCGGCAACGGTCATTCGGGTCAGTGCTCCCACGCCCTCGGAAACCAGATTCATCGAAAACGCTTCTTCGGTGGTTTTGTCATCCACCAATGCCCGTACTTTGTAGCCCGCCCTCTCGGCTGCACCGAGTACCGCGTCGCTGTAAGAACCATAAGGGAAGGCAATCATATCACACTCGCGTCCCAGATTTTTCTCAATGTCATACTTGGATTTGCGAAGTTCCAGAACCAACTCATTGGTGTCAAGCGTCCCTAATGCCACATGGTTTACAGTATGGGATTGAATTTCAATCAGTCCGCTCTCTTCCATCTCTTTTGCTTGCTCCCAAGTAAAGTGAGAATAGTTGACCTTGCCGCCGCCTGCCATCTCTCCCACCGTATCAGTGACCACAAAGATGGTTGCCGGAATCTCCAACTCCTTTAGAATGGGAAACGCGAGTTCATAGTTGCTCAAATACCCGTCATCAAAAGTCACAATAATGGGGTCATCCGGAATGGTAACACTTCCATCGGTGCAGTTGATATACTCATAATACTGCCTTAGACTAATGGGGGTATAATTCACCTTAATCGCTGTCATGTGAAGACGGAAGTCATACGGAGAAATCATTGAAATCTCGTTGCCGTTAAACGGTTCATTGGTAACATGGTGATACAGAAGAATCGGAACCTTCACATCCTTCTTTTCCGCCGGTTGCTGAGTCTGTGCCAGAACAGGTAGATAGCCTGCCGCAAGCACAAACACAAGACAAAGTGCGATCAGTTTTTGTTTCATAGTTTTTCCTTTCCTCATTCTACCGGTAGTGTCCAGCGAATTAAGGGATTATCCAAATACCATTCTCTGACCACTACTGATTTTTCAATTTCTCTGCCAATCACCGGATGGTCTCTTAAGGGGGCGATGACATAAATTGCCGCCAGTATCACTGCCGCCACCAAAAGGCCTTCCAGAATTCCAAATGCCAGTCCTGCCAGCCGATTCACAAGACCAATCACCGGCAAGGACGCAAACAATTTTAGCACCTTTGCAATGACTGCCATCAACAGTTTGACCACAATCACTACCAACAAAAACGCAACGACATTAAGTGCCATTTCTGCCAAATAGGTCGAAACATCACCTGCCAATCCAAACAAATCTCCTTTGGACGGCGTATGGTTTTGCGCCATTTCTATCAAACTTTGGTACACCGGCGTTCCCTTAAGAAACGACGAACAATAGGGGTACAAAACCTTGCCAAGCACTATGGCAATCACAAAGGAAAGAAGCCCGAATCCCATCTTTAAAAACCCGCTTCGCCATCCGTAAAAAGCAAACAGGGCGAGCAGAACCAACAATACAATATCTGCACCGTTGACAATCAGGTTTCCAAGCATCCTTTTCCCTCCTTATCGCATTCTCACAATATATGCCGCGGTATTTCCCGCCGCAAGCGCAGTATGTCCGTCCCCAAAGATTCCAAGGCCTTTGATATCATGACGGGCGGTGGCTGTTTTCTTTAATTTCCCCCGTTCATTGATATACAAAACATCACGGTTTCTGGAAATCACCACCATATCTTCATATACTCCAAGGTTATGCACTGTGCTTTCGGCATGGTATCTGCCTTTGAGTTTTCCGTTGGTGTTATAGAGTTCCACCACGGCATTGCCCCGGTTGTCGGTGGCTACAAATGCCAGAACCTCATCGGAGGAAATATCGTATTTCCCCGGATTCTTACCGGCAAAGGAAACGGAAAATAGTTCCCTGCCGGAGGTTTTAAACCCACAAAGTTCGGTATCGGAAACCGCCAGCAACCGATTGCCGGAAAACCGGAGGTCTGCAATCAATACACCGTTTTTCTCTGCCGACCCGGTCACCTTTTTCCGGCGCAGGTCAATAAACTGAATGCGGGAATCTGTCCGGCTGCCCTCACTGCTCAGTTGCGAGACTGCCAGCCAGTTGCCGTCATCGCTTAAGGCAAGGTCCAAAATATATCCCTCACCACTATTCCAGACAAACTTTTCTCTTCCTTTTTTATCAAATACTGTGACCTTGCCCTTATATCCCACCGTAGCGGTTGCAACGGCGGTCCAACCTTTTTTGTTCACCTTGGCAGAAATCAAATCATTGCCAAGCGTATATTCCCGATAGAGTTTCCCGTTCTTATACAGAACCGTCTTATTGTTGCCGCCCAAATCCGCCAAAAGCAGATATTCTCCTGCCGTTTCTACCACAGGATGGGACATAGACACATCCGCAGACCAAACGGTTTTGCCCCTTGGGTTCACCTGCCGAATCTGCTGATTGTTATACATCAAAATGTCGCCGTCAAAAGGAATCATCGCATAGGTCCCGCCGGTCTCAAAATCCATATCCACCGTTCTGGGACGGTGCACTGGTATCATAAGCAGTTGAACCAGAATCACCAACGCCAGAAGACCCGCAAAGAGCAAAAACATAAGCCGCATAGGCTGAAAGGAAACGGTTTTCCCTTTTATGGTCAGAGAGGTACTGCAATTTAACTGTTTTACAAAATCCTGACTCAATTGGCGCAGTTTCCGGTTATTCCACTTTACTTTCATATTTATTCATCCCAAATCATAATAGACTTTTTTTAAAAACAACCCCTGAGGCGGTGCAGTCAAACCGCAACGCGTCCGGTCACAAGAGGCAAGAATCTCTGCTAAGTCTTCGACCTTGATTCTTCCAAACCCAACCTCTGCAAGGGTTCCGGTTATAATCCGCACCATGTTATAGAGAAAGGCATCCGCCTCTACGGTCACGGCAATGGATTCCGGCATCTCAGCATCCTGTTCTACTTTGCAAACCCGTACGGTGCGAACCGTAGTTTTCTGGTCTCCTCCGGCTGCCATAAATCCGGCAAAATCATGGGTTCCCTCTAAGATGGGTGCCGCCGCTATCATCTTTTTCACATCCAGATGATAGGGAATATGCCAACTGTAACGGTTGAGAAACGGATTCTTGGTTTTGGCATTTTGAATCCGGTAAATATACCGCTTTCCCTTGGCGGAAAATCTGGCATTAAACTCCTGTGGAACCTCAAAGGCTTCCACCGCTGAAATATCCTCCCCCAACCGATAGTTGAGAGCATAAGGCAACTTTTCAACCGGAATGGAGGTATTGCTTTCAAAATGGAAGTAATATTCCAACGCATGCACTCCCGCATCGGTACGGCTGCAACCGGTTACCGAAACCGGTTCCCCCGTCAGATCACTGAGTGCTTCTTCAATCACCTGTTGCACGGTGATGGCATTCTTCTGCCGCTGCCAGCCGTGATAGTTGGTTCCGTCATACCGGATTTTCATTGCTAGTTTCTTCATTTATCTTACTCCAACCGACGGTCCCAGCCAAAGGTTCAGCAGAATCAATGCCACCCCCAAAGCCAAAAAGACCATCCATCCTTTTGCGTCTACGGTTCCATACTTCAATTCCCGCAGTCGGGTACGGTTTTCACCGCCACGATAACACCGGCATTCCATTGCCGTTGCCAACTCGTCTGCACGCCGAAACGCGCTGATAAACAGAGGAATCAAAATCGGCACCATTGCCTTTGCGCGACGCAGAATATTACCTGTTTCAAAATCGGCGCCACGGGCGGATTGTGCCTTGATGATTTTATCGGTTTCCTCCATCAAAGTAGGAATAAACCGAAGTGCAATCGTCATCATCATGGCAAGTTCATGTGCCGGAAGCCCAATTTTTTTAAACGGATTGAGCAGTTGCTCCAATCCGTCAGTCAGGGCAATCGGCGAGGTGGTTAATGTGAGAAGCGAGGTTCCCAGTATCAGGAACACCAACCGCAATACCATAAACGCCGCAAAAGCAACACCCTCTTTGGTAATGGTAAAAATCCACCAAGAAAAAATGGGTTCGCCCTCGGTCAAAAAGAGGTTAAACAATCCGGTAATCAAAACGAATACCATAATTGGCTTTAACCCTTTAAGCACAAACTTAAGCGGAACTTTAGACAAAAAGATACATCCAAACGTAAATACAGTTAAAAGGAGATACCCTATAAAATTTTTAATGCAGAAAATGAAAACAATATACGCAAGAACCATTAAAATTTTGGTTCTGGGGTCCAGACGATGAACCGGAGTTTCGCCGGGGAAATACTGCCCCAATGTGATATCTTTCATCATAAGCGCGACCCCTCCAGTTTCAGCAGTTTGCGAAGTTCCAGATACGCATCTTCCACCGTATAGATTCCCTCACGCAACGGAATTTGTTTCTCCCTAAGTTTGTCTGCAATCCGGGTAATCTGGGGAACATTAAGCCCAATTTGGGTCAGTTCTTCTCCCCGTTTGAAAATCGCGTCGGTTTGATCAAACATAGCAACCTGTCCTTGGTTCATCACCAGAATCCGATCTGCCAGTTTGGCAATATCCTCCATACTGTGGGATACCAGAATGACCGTCATGTTCATTCTTTCGTGCATATCCTTAATTTTAAAGAGAATCTCATCTCTGCCCGCGGGGTCAAGACCTGCCGTCGGCTCATCCAGAATCAGCACTTCCGGCTCCATGGCAAGCACACCGGCAATGGCTACCCTGCGTTTCTGTCCGCCGGACAGGTCAAAGGGGGATTTGGAAAGAAGTTCAGGCTTTAAGCCTACCATATTGGCGGCAAACTTCACCCGCTCCTCAATTTCCTCCTTGCCAAGTCCCATATTGGAAGGTCCAAACGCAATGTCCTTTGCCACCGTTTCTTCAAACAACTGATACTCCGGATATTGCATCACCAGACCAACTTGAAACCGAATCTTACGCATATCGGTGTCTTTGGCATGAAGTTCCTTGCCGTCGACATACACCTTGCCTGTGGTGGGTTTGACCAACCCGTTCAAAAGTTGAATCAAGGTGGATTTACCGGAACCGGTATGTCCAATTAAGCCGATAAATTCCCCCCGGTGAATGGTTAAATTAATATCTTTTAATGCTGTCTTTTCGAAGGGGCCACCCTCCATATAGGAATAGCCCACCTGTTCCAGTTTAATCATGGAATTCACCCGTTTATCTCAATGTTGTGGATTAGTTCTTCAATGCAAGCACTTTCATCCAGAATCTTTGGATTCAAGTTCGCACCTGCACGATTTAACAAATAAATCAGTTCGGTTGCCTGTGGTGTGTCAAGTCCCAAGGCTTTGAGTTCCTTAACCTTGGGGAAGATGTCTTCCGGAATACCCTCCATCTTAATTCTTCCCTTGTCCATCACCACCACGCGGTCTGCCTGTACCGCCTCGTCCATGTAATGGGTGATAAGCACTACCGTCATCCCTTTTTCCTGATTCAGCCGTTTTACCGCCTCTAAAATCTCACTCCGTCCGGAGGGGTCCAGCATGGCAGTAGGCTCGTCCAGCACCAGAATATCCGGTTGCATCGCAAGCACACCGGCAATGGCGATTCTTTGTTTTTGTCCTCCGGAGAGCATATGGGGGGCATGGTTTTTAAACTTGGTCATCCTGACCGCCTCTAATGCCTCATCCACCCGCTTGCGGATTTCCTCTCTGGGAACACCCAGATTTTCCGGCGCAAAAGCAACATCTTCTTCTACAATGTTTGCCACCATCTGGTTGTCGGGATTCTGGAACACCATTCCCACCCGCTGACGAATGTCATAAATCCTATCGGGGTCGGAGGTGTCAATGCCCGCTACCAAAACCTCGCCGGAAGTAGGGGTTAAAATGGCATTGAGATGCTTGGCAAGGGTAGATTTCCCCGAACCGTTATGACCAAGCACCGCCAGGAACTCGCCCCGTCGCACCGTCAGGTCAACGCCCTCAAGCACCGGAACCGTTTCACCGGTATCTTCATTTTGGTACTGAAAACAAAGTTGTTTTATCGTTATGATATCTGTATCCAAACTGCATTCCCTCTCTCAATCCTGTCTTTCCCGTCTTACAACCACCAACGGGAACTGTATCCGCAGGGTAACTTCATCCCTAAGTTTTCCACCGGAAGCCCCACCTCGTCCACGGCAAAATTGCCGCCGAATTGTTTGCATAGGGTCAGGCGGAATATATTTTCCATAATACTGCCGGAAAGTCCGGTGGTATAGGTGTTAATCAAAAAGAACAACGGCTTGTCGCTGAGCACCTTGGTGCAAAGCCCAATCAAATCAAACAATTCCTGCTCAATCTTCCAGACCTCACCGTTGGGTCCTCTACCATACGAGGGCGGGTCCATCACAATGCCGTCATACTTTCTGCCACGGCGAATCTCCCGCTCCACAAATTTTTTCACATCGTCTACGATATATCGGATGGGTCGCTCCGAAAGTCCAGAAAGTCCGGCATTCTCTTTTGCCCAGGTGACCATCCCTTTGGAAGCATCCACATGGCAAACACTTGCGCCTGCTTTGGACGCAGCAATCGAGGCACCGCCGGTATAGGCAAACAGATTTAATACATTCACATCATCCCGACCACCGTCTTTGATGATGCTTTGCATCCAGTCCCAGTTTGCTGCCTGTTCCGGAAACAGACCCGTATGCTTAAACCCCATAGGTTTGATACCAAAGGTTAACCCTTTATAATCAATGGCCCACGCATCAGGGAGTTTGTGATAAACTTCCCAATGCCCGCCGCCGGTCTTGCTTCTCAAATAGCGGGCATCTGCCTTCTTCCAAAGCGGTGACTTTTGTTCCTCAGAAAGTTCCCATACAATCTGCGGGTCCGGACGAATCAGCAGATACTCTCCCCAGCGCTCCAGTTTTTCTCCTTTGCTGCAATCAATTAGCCTGTAATCCTGCCAGCCGTCTGCAAGAAACATAGTCCCGCCACCTTTCAAACATAGATAATATATTATATCATCATTCCTCCGTTTCGTCAAGGTTTGCAATCTTTTTCTTTACCTTTTTTCAATCTTTTGTTATACTATAAAAAAGAAACCGAGGTGACACGATATGAAACGATTACTGCCTTGGCTGTTGGTTCTTATTGTTTGCACTTCCTGCGTACCTGAACCTCAGCAGCAATCTCTTGTAGAATCCACACTTTCCTCCATGACTTTAAGGGAAAAGGTTTATCAGATGTTTACCGTCAGCCCTGAGGCATTGACGGGCATCGGCACTGCGATTCAGGCAGGCGAGGCTACCCGCAAGGCATTGGAGCAATATCCGGTGGGCGGAATTATGTATAAGACAAAAAACCTAACATCGGCGGAGCAAACCACAGAACTTCTGAGTAATACCAAATTATATTCTTCCATTTCTCCCTTTTTGTCTGTCGACGAAGAGGGCGGCACCGTCGCACGAGTTGCTGACACCTTAGGCACTACAAAATTTGCGCCCATGTATGAATACCGCAACCAAGGAGCAGACCGCGCATACGAAATCGGTAAAACGCTTGCTTTAGACATTCGCCAATTCGGCTTTAATCAAAATTACGCTCCGGTTGCCGATGTGTGGACCAACCCCAAAAACACCGTCATCAGTACCCGTGCATTCAGCAACAATCCTGAACACGCAGCAGTTCTGGTTTCCGAAGCGGTCAAAGGATTGCAAGACCATGGGGTCATCGCCACCTTAAAACACTTTCCCGGGCATGGCGATACTGCGGAGGATTCCCACACAGGCAAGGCTTACAGTTATAAAACTTTAGAAGAGTTAAGGTCCTGTGAATTTCTACCCTTTCGTGCCGGCATTGAGGCAGGTGCCGATTTTGTGATGTGTGCACACATCACCGTGCCGAAAGTAGATACTATGCCGGCAACCCTCTCCCCAAAATGGATGACCGACATTTTGCGAAACGAACTAGGCTTTGACGGTGTGGTCATCACCGATGCGATGGAAATGAACGCCATCTCAAGCCACTATTCTCCGGCTGAGAGTGCTGTTCTGGCAATTGTGGCCGGATGTGATATGATTCTCTGCCCTGCCGATATGGTTGCTGCCGCCGAAGGCGTAATCAAGGCCGTAGAGTCGGGAACACTCGCAGAAACACGGATTGACCAAAGCGTAAGACGGATTCTTGCAGTCAAAGAAAAATACGGAATCCTGACGAAGGATTGACAGGCGTTTTCTCTTGACTTTTTGCAAAATTGAGAGTATACTAAACAGGCTGAAGGCGGTGAGTGAAGTGGCAAAGGATAAAGGCAATGCGGTCATTGCACAAAACAAAAAGGCATATCATGATTATTTTGTAGACGAAGAATATGAGGCAGGTCTTAACTTGTGCGGCACCGAGGTCAAATCCATCCGTGCCGGCAGGGTCAACCTTAAAGACAGTTATGTTTCCTTAAAGACCGGCGAAGCCATTTTAATTGGAATGCATATCAGCCCTTATGAACAAGGGAGCATTTTTAACCATGACCCCCTGCGGACAAGGAAACTTCTCCTCCACCGGCGGGAAATCAACAAACTCATCGGTTTGACCCAGCAACAAGGATACACTCTAATTCCTTTGAAACTTTATTTTAAAGATCAATATGTCAAAGTAAAATTAGGACTTTGCCGAGGCAAGAAAAACTATGACAAACGTGCAGCCATCGCAGAGCGGGATGCCAAGCGAAACATGAGCCGCACCATCAAAGAATTTAACCAAAGATAAGAGAGGTAAACACTATGTTACACTACGAAGTTGATATGTCGGTAGACTACAAAGCATTAGGCTTTGAGCCACCCCAAACCAACCCAAAACTGACAACTTATATCCTGACCGATGACCCGCTGACCCGTTCAATGGCACCGATTCGTCCTGCCGTTGTGATCTGCCCCGGTGGCGGGTATTCGCTGGTTTCTGCCAGGGAGGCAGAACCGGTGGCACTTCGTTACAATGCTGCAGGGTTTCATGCCTTTGTTCTGGATTACTCGGTAGCCCCCATCGGCTGGCCGGCTGCCTGCTGTGAACTTTCCAAGGCAATTGCCTATGTCCGCAGCATTGCAGAAGAGCATCATATTGACAAAGATAAGATTGTGGTTTGCGGCTTTTCTGCCGGCGGGCATCTAGCAGCAAGCATCGGTGTCCATTACGATAAAGAAATTGTAAAGCAATATTCCGGTGTCAGCGGAGAAGAAAACAAACCTAACGGGATGATTCTTTCCTATCCGGTCGTTATCAACGGAGAAAAAACCCATGCCGGAACCAGAAATCGCTTTCTGGCAGGGCATGACGAAGTCGAACAATTCTTTAATCTGGACGAACATGTGACTTGCGAAACACCCAAAACCTTTCTCTGGCACACCTATACGGACGGATCGGTTCCGGTGGAAAATTCTCTCCAGTTTGCCATGGCACTGCGCAAACACGGGGTATCCATGGAAATGCATATCTTCCCTGAGGGCGAACACGGACTTTCTCTGGCAAATGAACTGACCGCGGTTGCACCATCACAGGTGGTGCCGGCAGTACAACCATGGGTGGATTTATCCATTACATGGCTGAAAAACTTATAACAACACAGGATTCGCAAGAATCCTACATGGGGGTGTAAAGGTTTCGACGGGGTCGTAGATACACAAGGAGCGAGCCGCAGCGGGTACTGCGTTAAAAACCCAAACTTTAAAATTAAACGCTAACAAAAATTTAGCTTACGCTGCCTAGTTGCAGTTGCCCTCCCCGATGAACCGCGGTTCGGGATTAGGGTATCAAACCAGCGGTGAACGTGAACCGGGAGCGTTCCGACCCGGTCACGCATAAACGGAACTACCGACCGGTCGAGTTTGTCAGTGGACTTGACCGCGGGGGAATCCTGACCACTGACTACGCTCGTAGTTGCCTTGTGGGGATACTTCTTCGGACAGGGGTTCAATTCCCCTCACCTCCACCATAAAAACGATACAGTTTTACTGTATCGTTTTTCGATAAATAAATCCTTCGGATTTGTGAAATGCACTTCGTGCGTGAAATATTGCTTCGCAATGTGAAATACGCCTGACGGCGTAAAGGATTTATTTTATTTCACTTGATGCTTTAGCATCAAATTTTACAATTTCTGTAAGAAATTATTTCATATCGAGCAAAGCGAGATATTTCATTAAAACTAATGACAGTAAAATCCTATTGTACATCCACACCGGAGCAAAGTTTACTTTGCTCCGATTTTTTATGTGCACTTTTTCTTGCATTTTTCTCCAATTCATGTTACAATCAATATGGATGATAATGTATACATTGCATACTTCTATTGAAAGAAAGGAGGCTTTTCTCATGAAAAAGCAGTTTAAACCTATGATTTCAACATTATTGATACTGATTCTCCTTTTCCCTGTGATGCCCATTTTTGCAACCGAAACGGAGGCTACCCTTACCGAATACCCCTTTGAGGATATTATCACTGTTTCCGATATGCCGGATAACAACGAACTTTTTACCGAGCATCTTGAGCATACCCTTTACCCCAGCCACTATGCGACCTTTGGCATTTCTGCAAGGGCACGCCTCAGCAAACAGGACCAATCTCTCTACGATGCGCTCAAGATAGAATTTGACAAAATTGCAAACGGAGAAACCGAGTCCGCTATGTTTGTGATTGATGCAAAAAACCTTTCTAATATTGAAAATGAGTTTTTGGCCAACTACACCGAGTCTTCTGTTCGTGCATGCTTTGCTAAGTTTTGGGCGCAATTTGATTTTGATACCATTTTTGATGCTCTGCTCCATGACTGCGTCTATGAATTTTATTGGTTTGATAAAACAAAAGGCGGCGGCCTTGTCAGTTTTCAGTCCGTTCGTCTTAGTCCTCTTAAATTTAGATTCGAAACATTGACTTTTTCTTTCAGTGTTGCACAGGATTATCAACCGGAAGACTATGACAAAAACAACCCCACCCTCGATATTGTAAAAACAAAGGGTGCCAGCAATGTTTCTGACCGAGCACATGCCATTGTCAAAAAGCATGAATCGCTTTCTGATTACCAGAAACTTTTGGCATACAAAACCGAAATTTGCAATTTGGTCGATTATAATCACGATGCAGCAAAACCCAGTTACAATGACGGCTATGGCGACCCATGGCAAATCATTTATGTCTTTGACGGTCTTGAAAGCACCAATGTAGTCTGCGAGGGCTATGCCAAGGCGTTCCAGTATTTGTGCGACCTTTCTACCTTTGACGGTGATATTTGTTGCTACACCATCAGCGGACAGATGGAGGGCGGCACCGGTGCCGGCGGGCACATGTGGAACATTGTCACCATGGGTGATGGCAAGAATTATCTTGTAGATATTACCAACAGCGACAAAGACTCCATTGGTCAAAACGGGGAACTTTTCCTTGTTGGTACGGATGGTAGTCTGACAGGCGGCTATTGTTTCACCATTGATTCCGACAACTGGATTGCTTTTAGATATTATTTCGACACTGTTTCCTTGTGGGGAAATGAAGAGGACAGCATTTTAAATCTTGCGTCTTCCAATTACGACCCCAAAGCCTTTGATGTAGAATACGCAGAAGTAACCGATGGATTTCATGACACTATGGTGGTAGAAAAATCTCACGCTACCAATGCGGATTTGGTATTAAAAATTGAGCCGAAGCGCGGCAATGTACTCCCTGAAATTCTGCATTATGTATTGGTGTATGACTCCCATAAAAGGCTCAAAGACATTCGCCAAATCCCTTGTGTGGTCGGGGAAGACGGAATTACATTAACCGTCAGCGACCCCCATGTAAAAAGCGGGGAAACCTATAAGGTGATTGTTTGGGCAGACAATCAGGCACCGCTAATAAACGCGATTTCAGATATTGCAAAATAGTGTGTTGACAAATGCCGGATTCTGTGCTAAAATGTCCTAAAAGTGATGAACGGAACCAAGTAGAATCAGGAATGAAGATGAGAGAAACGGCGGGTGGTGCGAGCCGGGGTTTTGAACTGATTTGAATACAGTCCGGGAGCTGCAATGGAGAACTGACAGTAACCATTGACGGAAGTGCCCGTAATCGCACAGAGTAATACAGAATCACCTTTCGCTCTGCGTTACTCAATGAGGCAGATCGTCGCGAGGCATCTGCGAACCGAGGTGGTAACACGGATTCTCTATCCGTCCTCTGGATTTGTTCAGAGGACGGTTTTTTATTGCCATTATCTCGTCCTTTGAAAAACCAAAACAGAAAGGAATGATGAAAAAATGGCAGTAAAAGTTTTAATGTTGGTAGTATTTTTTGGCGTGATGATTGGAGTAGGTTTCTACTGCAGAAAGAACGCCACTGATGTGTCAGGTTTTGTGCTTGGCGGCAGAAATGTCGGCCCGTGGCTGACTGCGTTTGCTTACGGAACCTCTTACTTCTCTGCGGTTATCTTTGTAGGGTACGCCGGTCAGTTTGGTTGGAAGTTCGGCATCGCCTCCACCTGGATTGGTATCGGCAACGCCATTATCGGCTCTCTGCTTGCATGGGTCATTCTTGGCAGACGCACCCGTCTGCAGACCCAGCATCTAAAGACCGCAACTATGCCGGAATATTTTGGCAAACGTTACGAAAGCAATGCTTTAAAAATTGTGGCATCCCTGATTGTTTTTATCTTTTTGATTCCCTACACCGCCTCTTTATACAACGGTCTCTCCCGCTTGTTTGAGATGGCATTTCCCGGTGTTTCCTATGATGTTTGTGTCATTGTTATGGCAATTTTGACCGGCGTCTATGTCATTGCCGGCGGCTACATGGCAACCGCCATTAACGACTTTATTCAAGGTCTTATCATGATTGGCGGAATCATTGCGGTCATTGCCGCAGTTCTTAGCGGGCATGGCGGTTTCATGAATGCGTTGACAGAACTTGCACAGGTGGAACATGAAATCCCCGGCGCTTATGCTTCTTTCTTTGGTCCTGACCCCTTTGGTCTGCTTTGCGTCGTTATTCTGACTTCCTTGGGAACCTGGGGACTTCCGCAGATGGTGCAAAAATTTTACGCCATTAAGAGCGAAAAGAACATTGCAAAGGGCACCATTATTTCAACCATATTTGCAATCATTGTGGCGGGCGGTTGTTACTTCCTTGGCGGATTTGGTCAGATTTCCGGCGTTGCCGTCACAGATGCCGGCACTCCGGTCGGAGGTTTTGATGCGGTAATCCCTGCTATGCTCAACAGTCTGCCTGATATTTTGATCGGGGTTGTTATCGTTCTGGTTCTTTCCGCCTCCATGTCTACCCTGTCCTCTTTGGTTATGGCATCCAGTTCTACCCTAACGCTGGACATGATTCGGGAACATATTGTTAAAGATATGAAAGAAAAACAACAGGTTCTGGTAATGCGAATCTTTATCGTGCTATTTATTGCAGTTTCTGCATTCATTGCCATCAATAAGGATAAACTCGGCTACATTGCCGACATGATGGGAATCTCATGGGGCGCCCTTGCCGGTGCATTCTTGGCACCGTTCCTCTATGGTTTGTACAGCAAAAAGGTAACTAAGGCGTCTGTTTGGGTTAGTTTCATCTTCGGCTCCGGCATTATGATTCTTAATATGCTATTTAGAACCAGTTTCCCTGCCATTCTGCAATCTCCCATTAACTGCGGTGCAGTTGCCATGGTTGGCGGGTTAATTCTGGTTCCTGTGGTAAGTTTGATTACCAAAAAAATGAATCCAGACACTGTAGACACTATGTTTGCATGTTATGAAACCAAGGTCATGGCATCTGCCAAAGAGACCCTTGGAGAATAAATAAAAACGAGGTACTTACATTATGCCAATTACAGATTTTCTTGAAAGAAATGCCAGACTTCACCCCAACGAGGTAAGTTTGGTAGAAGTGAACCCGGAAAAGCAACCGGATATGGATATTTCCTGGCGAGAATATAGCCTGATTGAATCTTCCAGTTCTGAAAAATACCGGCGGGAATTAACTTGGAAAGAGTTTGATGTGGCAGCCAACCGGTTTGCCAATCTCCTCCTGACCCGAGGCATCAAAAAGGGCGACAAGGTTGCCATTCTTTTGATGAATTGCATTGATTGGCTTCCTATCTACTTTGGCATCTTAAAATCCGGTGCCATTGCGGTTCCTATGAACTTTCGATTCTCTGCAGAGGAAATTGCCTACTGTGCTGACCTTGCAGATATTTCGGTTCTGGTGTCCGGCCCGGAATTTACAGAGCGCTTGGAAAGCATTCTCCCTAAACTTCGTATCAAAGACTACTTTTATGTAGGAAAAGACACTCCTGCCTTTGCAGATAATTATGAAGAAATGCTTACCTACTGCTCCTCTATGGCTCCTGCCGTGGAGATTCAGGATGAGGACGACGGTGCCATCTACTTCTCTTCCGGCACCACCGGATTCCCTAAGGCGATCCTGCACCGCCATCGGGCGTTGGTTGCCTCCTGTCAGGTCGAGCAAAATCATCACTCGCAAACTCGTGACGATGTCTTCCTTTGCATTCCGCCGCTTTATCACACCGGTGCAAAAATGCACTGGTTTGGCTCCTTGATTTCCGGCTCTAAGGCGGTCATTCTGCGGGGCATCAAACCGGAATGGATTCTGCAGACCGTATCGAATGAGAAGGCGACCATTGTCTGGTTGTTAGTTCCATGGGCACAGGATATTTTAGATTCCATTGAACGCGGTGAAATCAACCCTGATGACTATCGTCTTTCCCAATGGCGCCTGATGCACATCGGTGCACAGCCGGTCCCTCCCTCCTTGATTAAGCGCTGGAAGGAAGTGTTCCCCAACCACGACTATGACACCAACTACGGATTGAGTGAGTCCATCGGCCCCGGTGCCGTCCATCTGGGTGTGGAGAACATTCACAAGGTTGGTGCAATAGGGGTCCCCGGCTATCAATGGGAAATTAAAATTATCACTGACGAGGGTAACGAAGCCAAACCCGGCGAGGTTGGCGAACTCTGTCTTAAAGGTGACGGCGTTATGAAATGCTACTACAAAAACCCTGAGGCAACCCGTGAGGTGCTTACCCCTGATGGTTGGTTGTATACCGGTGATATGGCAAAACAGGACGAAGACGGCTTTATCTATCTGGTTGACAGAAAGAAAGATGTCATTATTGTTGGCGGCGAAAACATCTACCCCGTCCAGATTGAAGACTTCTTGCGTGCCAACGATAAAATCAGCGATGTAGGCGTCATTGGTCTTCCTGACGAACGTTTGGGCGAGATTACTGCGGCAATCATTCAGTTAAAAGAAGGTATGACCGCAACCGAAGAGGAAATCAACGAGTATTGTATGGCACTTCCCCGCTATAAACGTCCTAAAAAAGTTATTTTTGCTCAGATTCCCAGAAACGCAACCGGAAAAATCCAGAAGAATGCACTAAGAGAACGCTACGGCGCAACTCGTCTGGTTGAAGCAGCAACTACAAAGTAAGGATTTGGCAGTCCAAATATGATATGCACCCCAAAAGTTAGACACTTTTGGAGGTGCATATTTTTATGGGTAAAACAGGAAGAAAAAACAAAAACTACTCGCCAGAATTTAAAATATCTGTTATAATGGATATGCGAGAGCATCATTTGGGGTATTGTGAAACTGCGAGAAAGTATGACATAGGTGATCCAAAACTTGGAGGAGCAGTCCATACCATACAACGGTGGGAGCGCAGATTCTTAGAAGAAGGA
>JAZQFW010000018.1:0-79615 GCA_045539735.1 Ructibacterium sp.
TGACATTGCTGTTTCGGTAGATAATGCCATTACCGGTGCTGCAGCAGACGGAATTGATGGTTTGATCCTTCAAATGGCAACCTATGGCGATGACTCGGAGGGTTCTTTTGATATCAAGAACCATAGTGTTCGTTTTGAAGACCTTCGTTCTATTAAGATTGATAGTCCTTGGGCAGGTTCTATGCAGGAGACCAAACGCAAAATGCCGGTACAACTGACCGTTGGCGGTGTTCTGCCCGACGATGTTATCAGCGTAACCGGTTCTGACGGTGCAACCGCAGTGGCTGAGCAGGTAAGCGGAAATCAGTATGTTGCATACCTTGCACCGCAAACTGCAAGTACAACCTATACCGTGACTGCATCTTTAAAAGGTGCAGGCAAAGAGATGACCGATTCTATTGTATACAACACAGTGGATACCATTCAACTTGGTGCATGGGACTTTAATGACCCTGCGGATGCAGGTATTGCTACGGGTAGTGATAACTTCTATGCGGCACAGAAAAAGATGACCGGTGATACCATGGAATGGAAAGGAAGTGTTGGTGGCAAAGATGCAACTGACCTTGCATACTGGCATACTGATACATCTACCGCCAACAACAATGCAAGTAGTTTAAGTTTCTGGCCTCAACTTGGTAGTGGTAAAGTTGAAGTGTTCATCATGGAATTTGACCATTACTATGATGGTTCTGCACTTGCTGTATCCACCAGTGGTACCGGTAACGAACTTTATGTTGCTACAAGCAATTGTATTCAACACCCCGGAAGTTGGGCATCCATTGCTCCTTTGACTAAGAATACCTGGAACCATTATAAGTGTGTCTTTAATAAAACGACTCAGACCTTTGATTTTTATTTGAATGGAAAACACATTTCACACCGTGTTGGTGCATATGATGCAACTTCCAACCCCACTGGTTTGAAAGAAACGATTGTAAATAACACAGCGTGGATTGGTTTGCCTGCATGGGCTGCAGGTAACATGATTGTTGATAACATCAACATTAGAGCACTTGAATCTGACAGAATCTATGCAAAGAAAGCAATCGGGGCAGAAGTTATGCCTATCGGTGCCATTAAGCCAGGCAGCACCTTCAAAGCAAATGTCGGCTTTGGCGTAGGCAGCAAAACTGCTGATTTCTATGTCAACGGCGTGAAAGCAGGAGCAATGACCAAAAATGCAGACGGTTATATGCAGGCAACCGTAACTGCACCGCAAACTGCAGGCGAGTTGACCCTCTCTGCTACTGATGAATATGGAGCAGTTGTAGCAATGACCGTGCCTGTTCAAGAACCTGATAGCAGTTATGCTTTTGACGAAGATGTCAACAATGGTAGTGGCTGGTTATTTAAAAACGGTTGGATGGTATGGCCGACTGCGATGTCTTGGTCAGAAACCGATAAAAAGGTAATATCTGACGGTAGTACGGCAAGCAGTTACCAGATTCAGGCTCCGAAAGCCTATACAACAGGTACAGTTGTTGTTGAATTTGATGCAACTGTTCCTGCAAACGGAACCGGTAACATTTATCCCCAAACCCGTTCCTCCAATACGGTTCAAAAAACATTAGGTTATATTCAGGCTGGCAACACCGGTTATAATGACCCCAACAATAACAATGCGTGGGTATATACCCCCAATGTTGCAGCAGGCGAACAAAGAATTCGTTATGTATTTGACCTTGCAACCAAAACTACCACCTTGTATATTGATGGCAATGTGGTTATGAGTTACAAAAACGATGCAATTGTTGACTTCTCCGGTCTTGTTGTAAACGCAAGCGCAGCAACTGTTACCAATACTCTTGATAACATTGAAGTATTTTATATCGCTCCGAAAGAAGTAGGTGGCGGTGACATCGGCGGCGGTGAAGATTTGCCTCCGGTTTATGGTGTCAGCAATGCTAAGTTTACTGCCGGTAGAGGCAATGAAATCAAGGGTGCAGTAGAGGGTATGCGTCGCATTCAGTTCAGCGCGGACATCACCCCGGAAACGGAAACAGAGTTGCAGATTCTCGTTACAATCTATCAAAATGATCTCTTGGTAGATACCCAAATTTTTACTCCGGAATTAACCGTCGGTGAAACCACCATGGTAAATGAAACCCTGGCATTTGACGGTGCATTGGCATCCGGAACAGTGATTAAGGCGTTTATCTGGAATGCTGGAACCCTGACTCCGTTTGCAGAGGTAGTTGCTCCGTAAAGTAAGTAGCAGTTAGGGATGAGCGAAGAACACGGGGACGGTTCTGTGTGCACAGAACATAGAACCGTCCCCTGTGCGCAGCGGTATCCCTTGTGAACGATGATAAAATAGAAGAATAACAATCAATAGAGAGGGGAAGACAGAATATGAAACAATGGATATGTTTAATGCTTACGCTGTCACTTTTGGTATGTGTAATTCCTCTCGGTGTAATGGCTGCAGATGAAGTTGTGATTGCCGCTCCTGTTGCCGGTAGTTTCTTAGAGGCAGGAAGTCCTGTTGTCATCACAGTCAATGCCGCAAAAGAGCCGGCGTTGACTGCGAACGGA
Source organism: Ructibacterium sp. (assembly GCA_045539735.1). Classification (GTDB taxonomy): domain Bacteria; phylum Bacillota; class Clostridia; order Monoglobales; family Monoglobaceae; genus Ructibacterium. The sequence continues at coordinate 2,539 of JAZQFW010000018.1, forward strand.
ACCAAACTTACCGCACCGGTTTCCAATGGAAACGGTGGATGGGACTTTGCATGGACGCCGCAAGAAGCAGGCGTTGTAACCTTGTGTGCAACTGTTGATACTTACACCGATGAGAAAAATATTTTTGTTGGCGCAACCAGCCAGATTGAGATTCAAAAGGCGGTTGAAACTGGTGAAACGGTGATTACTCCCAAAGGTATGGATGAGGGAGCAGATGTGTTAGTTCTTGCGTTTGATGTTACCTTTACTTCCGTGGGAGAAACTGTAGCAATCAAAGATGCGACAGGAACTGAAATTGTTTCCTACGTTGCAACTGCGGCTGAAACCGCTGCTATGGTTGCTATCTTTGACAAGGAAGTAAAGACCTGCAGTTTGTATCAAAATGGTAAATTGATGGCAAGTGCTAGCATTCAGGCGGCAAATCTTTCCGCTTTGCGAATATCTGCTGCGTCAGTTACCAATATCACCATGCGTCAGAGTGCAGAGCCTGGGATATCCATTGTATCACCTGCGCCCGGTACAAAGGTAATGGTTGGCGAACCCCTCACTGTAACGGTAAAAACCAATGGCTTAAGCGCGGGCCAGACCATCAAGGTGGTTGCCAAAGACGGAACCACGGTTACGGCTGCTCCTGTCGACGGTAAAACGGATGAGTATGTAGGAACCTTTGCTGCGGTGACAGATAAATTCCATTCTATTTCTGCAATAATTGAAGGAAGCAAGATGGAAACCGAGCCTGTTTCTTTGGCTCTGCTTACCGATGCGCTTTTAAAATCATGGAATTTTAATGAGGGAACTTTGAATACCGAGGGTTCTTTGGATGCGAAAGAAGAACTGTTCTGGAATTCTAAATTTACCTATCAAAACGGGAAACCCGGAGAAGGTCTTGCTGCCTACAATACAGCACCGTCTGCCGGCGGCTGGCAAGGCACCGGCTTGGGCGTTAATTTTAAAACGTTGCCCTACACCGGTAGAACTACTATTGAGTACGATATGTATATTGATGGTAAAATTATTATACGGTTTATGAATTCCAGTGGTACGTATAAAGACGCATTCTCCTTTAACGGTGCCGGCGGCATCTGGAACTCTATGGCAAGTGCCGATATTTCATCCGCTTATACGTCTGCTACTTGGCAGAAGCACAAACTTGTTTTTGACCATGAAAATGAGTATGTAAAACTGTATATTGATACTAAATTGGTAATTGATCAGAAGTGGGAGGGACTTGGCACACAAGGAACTTTGAAATCTGTTTCATTCTCAGTTCTGAGACAAGATTCCGGCGGAAAAGAAACCTATATTGATAACCTTGCTGTTTACACAACACAAGAAATCAAAGAAGGCGCTGGTGGTGAAGTGATTACAGGTAGTCTGGATTTGAAATTGCCGAGTCAGGACGCGTTTTTGGAAAAAGGGAAACCTGTTATCATTAAGGCAGCGGCAACCAGAGTTGATACCGTAGCATTTTATGCTGGTGGTTCCTTGCTTGGAAATGTTCCTGTTTCGGGTGGCTCTGCTACTTATGCATGGACTCCGGAAGAAGCCGGAACCACTCAGTTAAAGGTTGTTGCAGGTAGTTTGAGTGATACTGCTTCTGTTGAAGTTGTAGCAACAGAACAATTCTATTTTGAAGCGCTCAACGGACCGGATATTACTGAAACCGACAACATCAACACATGGGGCGGACTTCAAAACTTTGATGAGTATCGTTCAGGTGGCAAAGATGGCGGTAACTATGGCGTAATGAAGGGTGCCGCTGTTGAAAAATATGTAATACTGAACTGTCCGGAACCCAAGAATCCCGGTATGTTTATGGTTGAGATGGATGTGAAATTCCCGGCGGGGTCACCTGCATCCATTGGTCTTGCGAATCGAAGCGATAGTCTTGGTTCGAATGAGATGTTTTATATTGGCGCTACCGGATGCGGTTATCACGATGCCGTTACCGGTACATGGACAGCCTTAGACGCACTTCCGACCGATCAATGGGTTAATGTTAAATACATTGAAAATATGGACGAGGCGTTAAGAGCCATTTATATTAACGGAGAAGAAGTTTATCAAGGACCTGTGAAACACAACCACTTAACTTTTGGCGGTCTTTCTTTCGCAATGAATAAATCATGGGTAAGTGGAAAAGAGTTTTATGTAGATAACATTCGCATTTGCACTGCACCCTCCCAACTCTTTGCAAGAAGCGCTACCATGCTGGATAATAACACCATTCGTATAAACTTCAGTAAGGCAGTTAGTATCTATAAATTAGATGAGGCGGTTAAGGTTTACCGCGGTGACACAGAAATTCCTGTTTCTTGGCAGAAGAATGGCAAGTATCTGGATTTGACCATGACCGGTGACGGAGTAGGAAGCATTGCAACTGAATATACTGTTGTTGTTTCTGATTTGTTAACCGCAGAAGATGGTATGCCGCTCAAACGGGCAGAAACATTCAATGTTCGCTCTGCGGGGCAATCTGCAAATATTGACGCGATTACGTGGGAAAGTGGAGCAAAAACTCTTACCACATTAAGCGGTCTGAAAAAGAATGATACGGTAGCCTTTTCTCTTAAGGTAAAAGGCCAAGCGAATGCAGCAAGATTGATTCTTGCCATTTATTCCAAAAATGAAAACGGAACGCTTGTTCTCAAACAAAGTGCTGTTGCAAAGGGAACCCTGAACCAAGGTGTTGCAACTCCCGTTTCGGCAGAATTTACTTTGAACAACGATATTGTTGCAGGCGACTACATCAAAGCATTTATTTTAGATGCTGAGACTGCCGTGCCGCTTGCAGACCCGATTATGATTAAGGCAAACTAACATGGAGGAGAGAAAAATGAAAAAATTAATGACACTTTTCATCGTGGTTTGCCTGTTGCTCCAAGTAGGTGCTGCTTTTGCGGCACCCGGAGCACAACTGACCGCGGTCATGAACCCGGACACCTTTGCCGTCGATATTTCCGGCAGTGGGTTCGGAGCGATGGATGGTATTTTCCTTGCGATTGTTCCTAAGGATATTCCTTTGAACCGTGCACTTCAGTATAACGAATTTGTATTCAGCGACCAGCCGATTGCAGATTCCAATGGCGGTTTTGGGATTCAGGCAAACCTGAAAGAGGGAACCCTGACCGGAACCTATACCGTCTATGCAATCGATAACAGAGATGCAGCACAAATTACAGTAGATTTTGTATATACAAGTCAAAATGACTATGATACCATCTTGTCAAAATTTAATGAAGAGGTTCAAAATAGTAGCGATATGAAATCTGCGCTGGATACCTATGGCGCACAAGCCATGATGGATATCAGTGATTATACCAATACGCCTGCGGCGCAGCAAAAGGTTGCAGATTTGCTCTTTGCGCTGCGTGGTGCAGCATTTACAGACATCAAAGACCTGCGTCAGGGTTACAAGACGGCAGTATTGCTCGCAGTATTCCCTTATGCCCAGGATCCTGCAGGATTCCTAAATAAATGCGGCGTTGTATTGCCGGTAGGCGCATTGGATGAATTTGATGGTTTAACAGAGGCACAACAGGATGCGACTGCTATCTGCTTGCAGAAGAAGCCCTTTGCAACGCTTGAAACTTTGGTTGCAGCAATTCCCGAGGCCATCTTTGTTGGTAAAGCGAACACAGCAACAGTGGCAAGTGAATTAAAGACCTTGTTTATGACTGACTATGTTTCTGATTTAAATCTTGATACCACCTACTATGCTTTAGTAAACAACAAGACAAACGTATTTAGTAACCTGCTTGATTTACGTGCCCCTCGTTTTGATGGATATACAGACGCAGCAGATAAGTTTAAAACTGCAGCAAAAGCCGTTTATGACGGCCAAGGTTCCGGCGGCGGTGGTGCCGGAGGAGGCTTTGGCGGAGGCGGCATGGGCGGCGGTGCTGCCGCAGGTGCTCCCGAGGGCAACGGAACTTATGTTCCCTCTGCCAATGAGGCACAGGTTACGGCAAAGCAATACTATCAGGATTTAGGTAGTGTTGCATGGGCGGTTTCTCATATTAATAAACTGACCGATGCAGGAATCCTTTCCGGTGACGGCAATGGGTTCTTCCGTCCCAATGATACGGTAACTCGTGCAGAATTTGTTAAAATGATTGTTTCGGCATTCCAACTTCCCGCAAGCACAAAACAGAGTTCCTTCTCTGATGTAACCAACCAATGGTATGCACCTTTTGTTGCAACTGCAACGGAGAATGGAATTGCAAACGGAATCAGCGCAACCTATTTTGGTGCAAATGATAAGATTACCAGACAGGACTTAACCGTATTGTGTTACAGGGCAGCGAACCTAGCAGGGGTGTCTTTGGATGGTTATGTTTTGGCATCACCCAACGATATGATAGCGGTTGCTGATTATGCCAAAGAAGCAGTAGAAAAGTTCTATGCAGCGGGCATCATCAATGGTGACGAAAAGGGAGGATTTAATCCTAACAATAACGCAACCAGAGCGGAAGCGGCTAAAATTCTTTCCAGTCTTCTGGATTTGAAAGGAGGATATTGATGAAAAACTTGTTTCAAAGAGTCGGCGTACTGTTGCTTTGTGTTATGTTAGTGATTCCGACTGTAGCGATTCAGGCGGCAAGTACCGATACGGTAGATGAAACCGTTGATTATCAACTCAATACCCTCAACCGGCTTGGTTTGGTTTTAACATCCGAAGTGCCCGAAGATATGACATCTTCTGTCACCCGTCTTCAGTTTGCAGTTGCAGTTGCCCGCATTTTCGGCATTGAGGTGAACGAAGCGGCAGAAGCACCTGCAATCGGTTTTGAGGATATGGAGAGTTATAGCGCGGAAGAGGTTTATGCAGTAAAACTTCTTCAAGACAGAGGTCTGGTTTCCGGAACCGGGGCCAACACATTCTCTCCGGAAGAGAGTATCACTCAGGAACAGGCTGCCAAAATCTTAGTTTGCACCCTTGGTTATGGTGCGATTGCAGAAGAAGAGGGCGGTTATCCGGCAGGGTATGTAGCACGGGCTGCCAAACTTGGTTTGTTTGACAATTTTGCATTTGCCGGCGGACAAAACCTAACATGGGATGTTTTCCTCTCAATGTTCTATCAGGCGTTGTTGGCAGATGTGATGCAACCTGCATATTATTCCGAAGAGGATACGAGATACACTATTCTCCGCGGAGAAAACATCATGACCAACATGATGAAAATCAGCAGAGTAAGAGCGGTTATGGTAACTGCGACGGATCAAACTTCTCTGGATGGCAATGGCGGTGTCAGAGAAGGGCATCTGGAAATCGGTGGCGTTCTCTATGAGGACAATGGCGAGGGAGAGCGGTACCTTGGAAAACTTGTTGATGTGTACTATAAACGTTACAGAGATGGTTCTAAAGCAATCGTACATATTGCTCCCACTTATGACCAGAGTGCAGTTAGTTTAAAAATTACACCGGAGGTAAGCGTTGCCGGTTATGAAATCAGTTATTATGCTGAGGATGGAAATCGCCGTAAGGTTACAGTAGACCGTAGCGCTAATTTGATTTATAACGGTGAAATTTTGACCTATGATCCGTCTTTGATTGATACCGCAAATGGTCAGGGTACCATCTTGTTAGAGCATAGCGGCGACGGCGGCGTTTATGACTTGGTTGTGGTTGAACAATACACCAATGTGATTGTAAAATCAGTCAATGGCGATAAAAACATTATTTATGATGTGCGTGGCGGTTCTCTGGATTTAAATTCTTATGTTACCAATGAAACCTGTACCATTGTCAAAGATGGAGAAGCGTTGGATGTTACGGATTTACAAAGAGACCAGATTCTCACTGTCTATGTGACGGCATCCGGTGACAGAGTCACCATTGATGTTCGCAACGATACGGTGACAGGTGCTTTTGAGCAGTTGGGAACCAAAACTGTTAAAATTTCGGGAACTGCTTACGAATTCGATCCTACTTTAAAAGAGGAAATCAGCAAAAATCTTGGTAAATCCGGAATTGCATATTTGACACCGGATGACAAGATTATCTATCTGGAATGGGACGGTACCTCCGGACTTCATTACGGATATTTCTTAAAGGGTGCAACCTCCGGTAATTTCACTCAGATGTTGACATTGCGTTTGTTAACAGAGAAAAACAAGGTAGACACCTTTGATGTTGCTAAGAATGTAACCCTTAAGTATCAGGATGGAACTGAGAATATCGTTTCTAACACAGATGTTGTGATTGCGGCATTGCAGACCGGCGGTGCATGGAAAAAGCAGTTGATTCGCTATCAGTTGGACGAAGAAAGCAAGATTAAGGTTCTTTGTCTGGCAGATGAAAAGGTTGCAGCGCCCTTTGGCAAAAATGATGTAGATTTTTACTGCTCCGTTGCAACGGACGGAACCACGAAGTATACTTATCGAAGCAGTAACCAAACAGTTTCCGGTAGATTTTCTATCGCAAAGGAAACGCCTATCTTTTATGTATCACCAACCGGTGAAGAGGATGAAGAGGCGTATATTTGCGGTAACTATGGCAATCTGATCAATGGTGAACAAAGGGTATTCTCTGCGTACAATATGACAGGCGGCGGTCTTGCCGGTGCGGTAGTATGTTATCGCAGAGTTACCGATACCATCTCTGACAGTAGTCCTGTTATGATGGTAGACTATACTACCATATCTTTGGATAAAGAGGGAAGAGAAATCGAGAGCATCCACGGATATGTCAATGGTACTTATACTGAATATCAGACAGAAGGTCGTATCATCAGAAATCAAATTGGCAGAGACCTCCGGCGTGGTGATATTGTGATTCTTGCGACCAACAAGCAAGGTCAGGTAAGCCGCTTAGCGCTGAGAGTTGATGTGACCAAAAAATTAACGGATAATCCCAAGTCAAAGAACATGAATGAGAAAAACTGGGGTGGAGTCACCTACTGGGCGTTCTCCGGTGCGTTTTATTCTTTGGAAGATGGTTATGCTATTATCTCCAGAGATGTGAAACCGTATCTTGGAAATATCTTTGTTGATAGTGATTTGGCATCTAAGGTTTATGCTCTGCCGCTTTCCGGCAAAATTGTTGTCTATGACGAAGTGTCAGATACCATCAGCCTTGGAACAACCAATGATATTGTATCCTATCAGGAAGCGGGCGAAGATGCCACCCGTGCATATTTTGGGATGGAATACACTGCCATTAAAAATATGTATATTTTCAAATTCAAGGATTGAAAATGATTCGGTTACAGCAAGAGCAGGATTCTGCTCTTGCCTGTAACCAAGAAGAGGAGTTGAGGATGTGAGCAAACAGAGTGCGACTGCAGATGCTGTGGTTCTTTCTAAAAACTTGAAGAAAAAGAACGGCTTTGTTGAAGAACTGAAAAAGCATTGGGGCATCTATTTGATGATGCTTCCGGGAATCCTATACTATATTATTTTTAAATATGGTTCGATGGCCGGGGTCATTATTGCATTTAAGGATTATTCACCGGCTCAGGGCATTATCAAAAGTGCGTGGGTTGGATTTGAACATTTTAAGACATTTTTCTCAGATATTTATTTTCTTCGTGTGTTGAAGAATACCATCGTATTGAGTTTGTATGATTTGTTGGTTGGATTTCCCGCACCGCTGATTCTGGCGTTGTTGTTGAATGAAGTCAGAAATTCCAAATTCAAAAAGACCATTCAAACCATAACTTATCTTCCCCACTTTATTTCTATGGTGGTTATCTGTGGTTTGATTTTGACATTTTGTTCCAAAGACGGATTGTTCAATGACATTGGTGCAATGCTTGGATTTGATAGAACCAGCCTTTTGATGGATCCGAAGTATTACAAAACCATCCATGTCTTTTCCGGTGTATGGCAGCAGATAGGCTGGGGTTCTATTGTTTATCTTGCAGCATTGACCGGTATTGATATGGAACTTTACGAGGCTGCAACGCTGGATGGTGCAGGAAGATGGAAACAGACGCTGCATGTTACCCTGCCGGGTATCGTACCTACGGTTGTAACCTTGTTGCTTCTGAGAATCGGCAGTATCATGAGCGTGGGATATGAAAAAGTAATTCTGCTTTATAACCCCGGTATTTACGAAAGTGCTGATATTATTTCCAGTTATGTATACAGAAACGGTTTGACCAGAGCCAATTACAGCCAGAGTGCAGCAGTTGACTTGTTCAATTCCCTCATTAACCTTACTTTATTGATTACCTCAAACTATGTAAGTAAGCGTGTTAATGATGTAGGATTATGGTAAAGGAGGAAGAAAATATGAATGATTTACAAGTAACAAAAGGACAAAAAATATTTTCTTACTTCAATACCGTCTTTATGATTGGATTGATATTGATTACGATTTATCCGGTTTTATATGTACTTTTTTCGTCCGTCAGTGACCCAGGAAAACTGATGCAACACGAAGGTGTTTTGCTTGCACCTCAAGGATTTTCTCTGGATGCCTATAAAGCGGTTCTCCAAAAGAAAGAGATTATCATTGGTTATGGTAATACCATCTTTTATGTACTTGCAGGTGTAACTTTGAATGTCATGATGACAGCATTCATGGCATACGGTCTTTCCAGAAGTTACTTAAAGTACACCAAGGGTTTGATGATTATGGTTATGGTAACCATGTTCTTCAACGGCGGTATGATTCCTAACTATTTGTTGGTTAGAAACCTAAACCTATTGGATACCCGTTGGGCAATTTTACTTCCGACCATGATCAGTACTTATAACCTGATTGTTATGAAAACATCATTTATGTCGATACCTGACAGTTTGGAAGAGGCAGCACGGATTGACGGCGCATCGGATGTAAGAATCTTCTTTACCATTATTATGCCATTATCTAAATCCATTTTCGCTGTTATGATTCTCTTCTATGGTGTAGAAATCTGGAACTCATGGTTTAACGCTATGCTTTACCTGAATAACGAGAAGTTGTATCCGCTCCAGTTATTCCTGCGTGAAATCCTGGTGCAGAATGAGACTTCGGATATGGTAGGATCCAGTGGTATGGCAGACCAGGCAAGTATTCAGGAAACCGTTAAATATGCAACGGTTGTAGTTGCCACCTTGCCGATTCTTTGCGTATATCCCTTGATTCAGAAACATTTCGTAACCGGTGTTATGATCGGTGCGGTCAAAGGCTAAGAAAAAATAATAATAACATAAAAGTTCTACATGTATTTAAGGAGGTTTTTGTATGAAAAAGAGTGTAAGAGTGGTAGCATTACTGATTTCCCTGATGATGCTTGCTTGCTGTGTTGGCTGTGGCGATTCTTCCAACAGTGACGGCTCTGCAAAGATTACTTGGTGGGAAAGAAATGACGTATCTGCATATCATTCAAACGGAAACAATGGCGTAAAAGCGTTCCAAATCGTTGCAGATAAGGTTGGCGTTGAATTGGAATTTATTCACCCGATGGTTGGTCAGCAGAATGAAGAATTCAATGTTATGATTGCTTCCGGTGACTTGCCTGATGTTGTATGTTACGAGTGGGCAGGATATCCTGGTGGTGCTGATAAAGCGATTGATGATGGACTTATCATTGCTTTGGATGAGTACATAGAACAGGGTAAACTTCCCAACTACAAAAAGGCGCTGGAAGAACACGGCGTATATGAAATGGTAAAGACCTACAATGGTCATATCGCAGGTTTCTACGGTATCAAAGACCAGATGGTAAACGCTTGCTACGGCCCCACCATTCGTCAAGACTGGCTGGATAAACTGGGACTGGCAGTTCCGACTACCATTGATGAATGGGAAAAAGTGCTGATTGCATTTCGTGATCAGGACCCCAACGGTAATGGTGAAAAAGATGAAATTCCGCTTACTACCGTTCCGGCGTTCTATGGCGCATTCGGTTTGACCACTGAGAACTTCTACATGAATCCAGAGGGTCAGTTTACTTTTGTAGGTATGGGCCCCCGCTATAAGGAATTCTTGGAAACCATGAACCGTTGGTACAAAGAAGGGTTGATTAACCAAGAATATCCGACCATGGATACCAAAACCCGTGATGCATACATTACCGGCGATGTTTCCGGTGCGTATGTTGGTTATACCGGCAGCCAGTACGGCAGTTACATTGCAGCAAAGAAGGACGATCCCAACTTCAAACTGGTTGGTGCTCCCTGGCCTAAGGGTAAAGATGGTATCGCGTGGACTCCGCAACTTGGATTCAAGAGAGTGATTACAACTGCTTGTGCAGCAATTTCCGCTAAGAGTGAGAACATTGACGCAACCTTAAAACTGTTGGATAGTTTCTATACCGAAGAAAACACCGAACTGTTTAACTGGGGTGTTGAAGGTGAAACCTATACCAAGGATGCAGAGGGTAAGAATCAGTTTAAGCAAGAAATTCTCCAACCTACTGACGGCAGAGGCCCGATTGCAGTTTTGGCATCTCATGCTATCCCCAGTATTGGTTGGTATCCCCGTGTATTTGATGCCGAAGCATATGTTGCACTGACCCTTTCCTATCCGGAAATGAAAGATGCAGCAAAACTTTGGGCATCCGGTGACACTAGTTTGCTTAATGAAGCATCTTTCGTAATTTCTGACGCTGAAAGCAAGGAAATGCTTAAGATTTGTGCATCCTTGCAGACCTATTGTAACGAAATGAATCAAAAATTCATTACCGGTCAGGAATCTTTGGATAAGTATGCAGAGTATGAGCAGAAAATCATGGATTTGGGTATGGACCGCCTGATCGAAATTTACAAAGGTGCATACGATAAACAACACAAATAATGCAGATTATTTTATCATACAAACGCTCATGCAGTCGCATGGGCGTTTGCTATAAAACTTCTTGCCATTTATTGATTTCTGTGGTATGATTTGAAAAAAAACAAAAAGGAGAGTATGCTATGCGAGTGTATGAGAATCTTCAAAAAACATCTGAGAACCGTGAAAAAACACGGGCATATTATATTCCTTATGATTCCCTTGAAAAGGCGCTCAAAGGCGACAAAACGGAATCTGCATATTATAAACTCTTAAACGGTAATTGGAACTTTGCGTTTTTTGCACGTGATATAGATGTCCCGGAAATCATTACTCGGTGGGATGTGGTTCCGGTTCCCTCTTGTTGGCAGACATTAGGATATGAAAAACCGGGATATACCAACGTGTGTTATCCTCATCCAATCGATGCACCTTTTGTGCCGGATGATAACCCGTGCGGTGTGTATGAACGGGAATTTGAACTTGATACCAACTGGAAGGAACGCAAGACCTATATTGTTTTTGAGGGTGTCAGTTCCTGTTTGTTTTTGTATGTTAACGGAACCTATGTTGGCTTTAGTCAGGGTTCTCACTTCCAGGCAGAGTTTGATATTACCGATTATGTTAGCTTAGGAACTAATACTTTGACCGTAAAAGTGCTAAAATGGTGTGCCGGAAGTTATATGGAGGATCAGGACTTTTTCCGTTATTCCGGTATTTTTAGAGATGTCTATCTCCTTTCCAGAGAAGAAAACCATATTGTAGATGTGAATATCTGTGCAGATACCAAAATCATTACGGTGGATGCCGAAGATTATGCCATTTATGATCACGGAGTAGAAGTCAATGACCTCAAAAATCCTGTTCTTTGGAATGCAGAACATCCGCATCTTTATACCGTAGTGGTAAAAGGCAGAACAGAATATATTCCGTTCTATGTGGGTATGCGTGAAATTTCTGTATCGGAACAAGGTGAACTTCTGATTAATGGCGTACCTGTGATTCTCAAAGGTGTCAATCATCATGATACACATCCGAAAAACGGATATTGCCAGACAGAAGAAGAATTGATGGCAGATTTGATTGCTATGAAAAAATTGAACATCAATACCATTCGTATGTCCCATTACCCCCCCACGCCGGAATTTTTAAATATGTGTGATAAAATGGGCTTTTATGTCATTGATGAAACCGATTTGGAAACCCACGGATATGTTGAACGCTATGCACGGCAGAAATATTATTTTGATGTAGAAAATAATATCTGGCCATGCTCCAATCCGGACTTTGCCAAGGAGTTTGTAGAACGGATGCAGCGGATGGTGGAGCGGGATAAAAACCATGCATCTATCATCATGTGGTCAACCGGTAACGAAAGCGGTTACGGCGTGAACCATGAAGCCATGATCGCATGGACAAAACAGCGGGATGCTTCCCGATTGATTCATTGTGAAGACGCTTCTCGCAAAGGCGACAACTCCAAGGTTGATGTGATTTCCAGAATGTATTTGTCTCTGGATGAATGTATGGAATATGTGGAAAACCCCAAGGAAACCAAGCCGGTATTTCTTTGTGAGTATGCACATGCCATGGGCAACGGTCCTGGTGATGTTTATGATTACATGGAATTGTTCACCAAGCATCCGCAACTCATTGGCGGTTGTATTTGGGAATGGGCGGACCATGTTGTGCTGGAAGACGGTGTTCAAAAGTACGGCGGTGATTTTGGAGAACTGACCCATGACGGGAACTTCTGTTGCGACGGCTTGGTCTTCTCTGACCGAGGTTTCAAAGCGGGCTCTCTCAATTCAAAGTATGCCTATCAGAACTTTGATGCAGAACTGACGGCAGATAGAATTCGCGTAACCAATCGGTATGATTTTACCAATTTAAAGAAAGATACCTTTGTGTTTAGATTATCCGTAGACGGAACCATCGTAGAAGAAAAGAAACTTCAAATTGACCTTGCCCCTCATACAAGTTGTGAGATTGCATTTCCTTTTGTTCTCCCTGAAATCTGCTCTTTGGGTACATTTATCAATATAGAACAATATGACGAGAATCAAAACCTGATTGGTATGAAACAACTGGAACCAGATGTCAAGATTCGTCCTTGTGCACTTTCTGATGCGATGGAACAATTCAAAGAGGATGAAAGATATATTTATATAGACGGACAAGGATTTGCGTATACTTTTGATAAGCATTATGGCACTCTTTCCAGTATGGTAAAAGAGGGGAAAGAACTCTTAGGGGCACTTCCTAAACTTAGTGTCTGGAGAGCCCCCACAGATAATGATAGAGTAGTAAAAAAACAATGGGGACGACTTTACGATGACAACTGGGCAGGAGAGAATATGAATATCCTCTTTCGTAAGGTCTACTCCTGTGAAGTAAGCGGAAATACCATTACGGTAACCGGCTCGCTTTCGGGTATTTCCCGTCTGCCTATTTTGTGGCATACGGTGACCTATTCGTTCTTTAAAAACGGAGAAATCAAGGTTTCTGTTTCTACAAAAATGCGTGAGAATTTAGGTGTTTATCTGCCAAGATTTGGGTTTGAATTTACTTCGCCGATTGAAAATGAGGCATTTACCTATTTCGGTATGGGACCGGACGAAGCGTATGCAGATATGTGTCACCATACCATGGTTGGTCTTTACCAGAGTGATGCAAAGAGTCAGTATGTTAATTATGTAGTGCCTCAGGAACATGGCAATCACTATAAGACCAAATTACTTAAAATGGATGGCGGATTGACGTTTGCAACCGATGATACCTTTGAATTTGCGGTATCTGAATTCACACCGGAAGCGCTGACCGATGCAATGCACACCGATGAACTTATAAAAAATGGTAAGACAAACATTCGGATTGATTACAAAGTTTCGGGTATTGGTTCCGGTAGTTGCGGTCCGCAATTAATGGAGAAATACCAACTGAATGAAGAAACGTTTACCTTTACATTTTATATTATGTAACACAAAAACCTCCCGATGGGAGGTTTTTTCTTATCTGCTGAATGTCAAGGTTAATTTCTTTAGCCGCTCTGCCAATGAATCGTTGAAGCAGTCTAGGTTTGTAAGCCGCCACATCCAGTTTCCACCAAGGGTAGATGGAGTATTCATTCTGGCCTCAGTCCCCAAGCCAAGTAAATCCTGCATTGTGATAATTACGGTATCCGCAGGTGATGAAAATAGTGATTCAATGAATCCCCAGTTAAGATTTTTTGCATCGGTTCGCATGTATGCAAGCGAAAAGTCTTGTACCTTAGAAGTTTCTTCGCGGAACCATCCGCAAATGGTATCGTTGTCGTGGGTGCCTATGTATGCAACCGCATTTTTAGGATAGTTGTGAGGAAGGTACTCGCTGTTTTCTCCAGGTGTTAATCCAAACTGCAATACCTTCATGCCGGGGAACCCGCTGTCTTTGAGCAATGTTCTTACATTATCATCCAAGAAACCTAAATCTTCGGCAATAATCGGAAGATTGTTGCCAAGTTTATGCTGAAGTGCATCGAACAAATCCATGCCGGGTCCCGGAACCCAGTTGCCGACCTTTGCGTCACATTTTCCGTATGGAATGGCATAAAAGGCGGAAAAAGCACGAAAGTGGTCAATGCGTACAATATCATACATGGAAAGCGCATGGCGCATCCGTTCAATCCACCAACGATACCCTGTGTTACGTAATGCGTCCCAATGATAGAGGGGATTACCCCATAATTGTCCGCTTTCTGAAAAATAATCCGGAGGGCATCCTGCAACATGCGTAGGAAGTTTTTCTTCATCAAGCATTAAAATTTCGCTGTTTGCCCATGCGTCTGCACTGTCTTCTGCAACGTAAATCGGAATATCACCAATGATACGGATTCCTTTTTGATTGGCATATTCTTTGAGGTTGTTCCATTGCTCAAAAAATCGGTATTGCAGATAAACCCAAAATTCAATTTCATCATGGAGACGCTCTGATGCAGTTTGCATGGCTTGAGGTGTCCGGAGTTTTAATCCATGATCCCATTCCTGATAGGGAAGTTGTTGATGTTCATACTTAATTGCCATATACATCGCATAGGAATCAATCCAATAGGCGTTGGCGAAGCGAAAGGAATTTATTTTTTCGCTCAAGCGGTTTTTATCCCGTTCCCAGGCTTTTTTCAGTATGTTAAATCGTTGCTGAAAGAGTTTGGCGTAATCAACTTCTTCCGGATGCTCCCCCCATGAAAGATTGGAATATTCCTCTTTTAGAAGTGCGCCGTCTTCTGCCAGCAGGTCAAGGTCAATAAAATAAGGGTTTCCGGCAAATGTAGAGAACGATTGGTAGGGGGAATCTCCAAAACTGGTGGGACCCAAAGGAAGAATCTGCCAGTACGACTGACCGGATGATTCTAAAAAATCAACAAATGCATAGGATTCTTTCCCCATGGTGCCAATTCCATAGGGACTTGGCAGAGAGGAGAGATGAAGTAGGATGCCGCTTCCTCGCCGCATAATATCAACTTCTTTCTGTATAAACTCTATTTTAGTATAACATACGAGGAAAGAGGTTGCAAGGTGCAATTGAAAAAGGTAGAATTTTACGGGACTGCTTGACATTTTATATAAGAAAGTTTATAATATTAAGACTACGTTTGATGCGAATCGGCAGTGTCGAAACGCATATTACCATAGCAGAGCAGAGAGGAAGCAGACAGAATGCGAAAGACGAAAATTATATGCACTTTGGGACCTGCAACGGATGATCCTCAGGTTCTTCGGGATTTGATGCTTGGGGGAATGAATACTGCGCGTGTTAATTTTTCCCATGGCAGTTATGAGGAGCATTTAAAAAGAATTAATATGGTAAAGGAACTTCGCGAAGAGTTAAAACTTCCGATTCCGTTACTTTTAGATACCAAAGGACCGGAAATCAGAACCGGTGATTTTGAGGACGGTAAAATTGAGTTAAAACAAGGACAAAAGTTTACCCTTACCCCGAAAGAAATTTTGGGAAATCAAGACAGAACACAGATTACATATGCCGGTCTCTATAAAGATGTAGAAAAAGGGATGCGTATCTTGATTGATGATGGTTTAATCGAGATGGTTGTTACTGATATTAAAAACCAAGATGTTATTTGTGAAGTTCTCAACGGCGGCCCGGTGAGCAATCATAAAAGTATCAATGTTCCGGACGCCAATTTGACCATGGATTATATGAGCCAAAAAGATATTGATGATATTAAATTCGGTATTGAACAAGGCTTTGACTATATTGCGGCATCGTTTGTCCGCAGTGCCTTTGATGTTCTGGAAATCAAACGTATTTTAGAACAAAACGGCGGAGAAGATATCCAGGTAATTGCAAAAATAGAAAACCGTCAGGGTGTAGAAAATATTGAGCATATTCTCAGGGCGTCTGATGGTATTATGGTTGCCCGCGGAGACATGGGCGTTGAGATTCCTTTTGAGGAATTACCTGCGATTCAAAAAACATTGATTGAAAAATGTTATCGCGCAGGCAAGCGCGTCATTACCGCAACGCAAATGCTGGAATCCATGACCCACAATCCAAGACCTACCAGAGCCGAAACATCTGATGTTGCCAACGCGGTTTATGACGGCACCTCCGGCGTGATGCTTTCCGGTGAAACGGCAGTCGGCAAGTATCCTGTTCGTGCATTAAAAACAATGTCACAAATCTGTACCAAGGCAGAAGAGGATATTAACTATATCAAGCGTTTTGAGGCACGGCGTGTCAATGAAGTCATGGATGTTACCAATGCTATCAGCCATTCGGCTTGTACCACAGCCCATGATTTGGGTGCGGCAGCAATAGTTACGGTAACAAAGTCCGGTTTTACCCCTCGTGTTTTATCGGGTTTCCGTCCCATGGCTCCAATCATTGCAGGATGTATGAGTGAAAAGGTTTATCGTCAACTAGCACTTTCTTGGGGTGTAACACCCATTCTTACTCAGAAAAAAGATACCTCGGATGAATTATTTGAGCATGTGGTTGAAGAGGCATTAAAGCAAACTGATTTGATTGAAAAGGGAGATGTTGTGGTAATTACCGGCGGTGTTCCTGTTGGTGTAAAAGGTACCACCAATATCTTAAAAGTACAACTTGTCGGTGATGTTCTTCTCAGCGGCATCAGCATTTCCCCGAAATCTGTTTGCGGAACTGTTTGTGTTGCGCAGAACACTGCCGAGGCAATCAAGAATTTTACAGACGGTGACATTCTTGTCATACCGGAAACCAGCAATGACATTATTGGAATTTTGCGTAAAGCATCTGCGATTATTACAGAGGAGCAAGGCTTGTCTTCTCATGCGGCAGTTGTTGGTTTAACGCTGGATATTCCTGTGATTTGCGGTGCTGCCGGCGCAACCAGAATCTTGAAAAACGGAACAACGATTACCATTGACGGTGTAAGAGGTCAGGTATACAGCGGTGTGGCTAAGATTTTATAATGTGAGGAGCATGCTTTGTGTTCAGAACAAAAATAGAGGTTCGTTACTGTGAAACTGATCGAATGGGTGTTGTCCATCATTCCCGGTATTTTCCGTGGTTTGAAGTCGGCAGGACTGAGTTTTTAAAACAGACAAAAATGTCCTATGACGATATGGAAAAAATGGGAGTTTGGCTTCCCTTGGTTGATTGCTATGCCCGTTTTCTTGAGGGTGCACGATATGGAGATGCAGTCTGGATTGAGGTTACCCTCCAAGAACTGGGAGTTGCAAAATGCAAATTTTCCTACCGGATTCTTCGGGTGGATGACGAAAGCCTGTTGGCAACAGGGTATACCACTCACGGATTTACAACACCGGAGTTAAAACCGCTCAATTTAAAAAAAGCATACCCTGAATTATATCAAATTCTTTTAGAGTTGCGAGGTGATTCCCTGTGATTCCCAATCTATTAACAACAGCAAGACTTGCGTTGGTTCCTGTATTTGCTTATCTGGTTCTTGGTGCAAGCAATTTACCGCTTGCGGCATTCGTTTTTATCCTGTCAGGAATTACAGATGTGGTGGACGGTTACATAGCGCGGCGTTTTCACATGATTTCTAATTTCGGAAAGATTTATGACCCGTTTGTCGATAAATTGATGCAAATCACTGCGGTTGTTTGCCTTGCCCTTGCAGATATCATTCCGGTGTGGATTATTGCAGTTGTGCTTGTAAAAGAACTTACCATGATTGTGATTGGCGGAATCTTGTATTTAAAGAAAATTGTAGTTTCCTCCAATTGGTATGGGAAAGCGGCGACGGTTGTATTTTACACCATTATTTTTGTATTGATTTTATGGAAGTCAATTACGCCGGCGTGGGCACTTACCTTACTTTTATTTATGGTTGGAACCATGGTGGCATCCGCCGGTGCTTACTTGGTTGATATTATAAAGAATTATGACGAAAAACGAGTATAATAACAGAAAAGCCGCCTGCATGGGCGGTTTTTGACAGTAAAGGAAGTATGCATATGAAGAATGAGAAAAAGTATTCCTTACTAAACTTGATTAGAAATTTTGAATATCGAATGGTGTGGCAAGGAATTTTAATCGGTCTTGCTGCCGGTTTGGTGGTTTCTTTTTATCGGTTTTTGCTTGGACATGCGGAGGAATTTTCCTCATGGATTTATGAAGTAGTTCGAGGAAATGGATGGTTAATTCTTGGGTTATTTGCCGGCCTTGCTATTGTCGGTGTAGCGGTGGGCTTTTTAACCCGTTGGCAACCCATGATAAAAGGAAGCGGAATCCCCCAAGTTGAGGGACAGGTGTTTGGAATGTTCCATGTGACTTGGTGGAAAATTATTCTTGGCAAAATTCTTGGCGGAGGACTTTCCTTGATGGCAGGACTTTCTCTTGGCAGAGAAGGGCCGTCCATTCAGTTGGGTGCAGCGACAGGGGAAGGTGTTTCGGGGTTTTTGAAACGGGATGAGAGTGAAAAACGCTATTTACTAACTTGCGGAGCCAGCGCCGGTCTTGCGGCGGCATTTAATGCACCGCTTGCAGGTGTTTTGTTTGCACTTGAAGAAGTTCATAAAAATTTTTCGGTTGAGGTTTTGCTTTCTACGCTTGCCTCTGCTGTCACGGCAGATATGGTGAGTAAATTGTTTTTCGGCATGGAGTCAGTCTTTGGCGGGTGCACATTAATGCCTATGCCTTTGATGCATTATTTGATGCTTCCGTTGCTTGGAATTCTTTTGGGTTTTTGCGGATGGTTTTATAATAAGGTCTTGTTATTAACCCAAGATTTATACAAAAAGGTTCCATTTTTTAAAGGCCCCTATCTTATGATTCTGCCTTTTTTGGTTGCCGGTGTTGTCGGTCTTTGCATGCCGGAACTACTTGGAGGCGGGCATGGGATTATTACATCTATATTAGAACACCGATATACGATTGGATATTTGACAATCTTGTTGGTTTGCAAATTTTTATTTTCCATGGTTAGTTTTGGTAGCGGCGCTCCGGGTGGTATCTTTTTTCCGTTGTTGGTTTTGGGTGCGCTTGTCGGAGCATTGTTTGGGCAAATTGTTATTTCCTATTGCGGTGTAGATAGCGGATTTTATTTCAATTTCCTTTTTCTTGGTATGGTAGGAATGTTTACAGGAATTGTCCGTGCACCGGTTACGGGGATTATCCTGATTGTAGAAATGTCCGGTTCTTTCACCCAGATGTTAGATTTATCTCTGGTGGCAATTTTTGCTTACCTTGTTGCAGATTTGATGCATTCAAAGCCAATCTATGAATCCCTATTGGAGCGATTAAATCCGAATAAAGAAGCCTGTAATTCCTAGAATTACAGGCTTTTTATATTCAAATGAAAAACACCCAGGAATCAAACCATGTTAGAACTGATTCCGCCCAGAATCGGGAAACAGGAACGCCAGAAAGAACCGGATAGAACATGAGAAATAAAATAAGGCAGAGAGATGTAAAGGCTGTAGATAGATGTTTGGTATTTTGATATCGTGATTCCAAGTCTTGCATTGCATAAACCACAAACAAAACCAGAAATACCATGCTTGCAAAGAAGTGATACTGCATTGCGTATCGGCTGACCAATGCCCAAGGCAGGTATTGGGAAAGCAAACCAATGGTAAGGAATAATACCCGTATGTCTTTCTTTTTAAACCCAACGACAAGAGAGTAGCCAAACGCACAGATTCCTGCCCAACTTAAAAGCGGATTTTGAAAGATGGAGATACATCCAATGGTTCCGTCTGGAATACTGGTTTCCGGAGCCTGATATGCCCACATAGGCTTATAAACAAAAGGCCATGAATACCAAGGGGAAGAATATGGGTGTGTATCATTGAGGAGTGAGTGATACTGATACATATAGGTTTGATTTTCCAGCATTACTTCAAATACATTTCCGTATCCGTCAACCATAGCGATGGGAAGATACGAGAGAATATAGATGGTTGCAGGAACTGCAATAAAAAATAGCAGACACCAGGGACAGAGTTTAAAGACACTGCGCCAGAAATCTTGCTTATACTCACGGTATCTGAGAAAGAGAATGATTGCAAATTCTATCCCAAGCCCTGCTGAGGCATAAACGGCAGTCCATTTTGAGGCGCATCCCAATCCCATAAATAAACCTGAGAGGGCGAGGGACGAGAGGGTAGATTTCCATGGAATGGAGGGACTGCGCATCAGGCAAGCAAATCGATACATAAAATAATACATGCCAATGATGAAAAGAACCGGATAGGAGTCAATGGTAGCAAGTCTGGTTAAAGAAAAATGCATAAAGTCAAAGGCGAAAAGAATCGTACCAATGACTGCATATCGTGTGCGTGAAAACAATTTTTTTAATAACAGATAGAACAAAGGGAGCATTAAAATGCCTGTCAAAACTCCCATAAACCGCCAACCGAACGGTGTCATTCCAAACAGAGCAATCCCGATTGCCATAATCAGTTTCCCTAAAGGCGGATGGGTGGTTTCGTAATATGGGAGAAAGTGCAAATGCTCAAATGCGGTTCGCGGGTGATAGATTTCGTCAAAATAAGTGCTATTTTCATAACTTGGCATATTAGTAACCAAGGATTGCTCATCAACCATTGGGTGAGCAGAAGTGACTTCTATCAGAGTGCCCTCTGTGTTTCTGAAACCAATCTCAAAGAGCATATATTCCTCGGATTCCGCGGTCAACCGGATTTGTTTTGCAACAATGGTTTCTTCCAGCGGTTGAACCTCCCAATAGAATACGGTTTTTAATTGGCAAACCGGAGATTCAAGGGATTGCCAGGTTTCTCCGTCTACGGAATAAGCAAGCAAGAGTCCCGGTTGTTTTGATACCTTACCAATTCCGCAATAATAGTTAATTTCAGTAATGGCTTCCGGCTTTTCAAAGGTAAGGGTTATTGTTTCTCCCTTATGAGTCGGTTGATAATATGTTTGCGGTGCGGAAGTATCACCGAGATTGGAATAGGCAACCAAGGTATATAGAATCATAATTCCGGACAAAAGCAGAGTGTCAAGGCGGGTCATTTTATTCTCATTTCGTGCTGGAAATGATTGCGTCAAGTTTATTTTTGGTATTTTAGGGAAAGGAATATCGTAACCAAGAAAGTCCTTTGCGATGACAAAAATACTGATGAAAAACAGAATTACTTCAGCCAGAGCAAGGGGGAAAATGATGCGGTAATCCGGAAGTGCTTGTGTAGTTTCTGAAAGGCGCAGAATATAAAACAAATTACAGAATCCAACACCGCTGAATCCGGAAAAAAGAAACAGTAGTTTTTTATTTCCGGAAGCAAGGTAGCCAAAAAACAAAAAGAGTAAAGGCATCAAAAGGTATCGCTCGTGCATTTTAAAGGCAAAGGTAAACAAGAATCCAAAGAGAAAATATCCGCTTAGCCACAAACGCACAGAGTGCTCTGTTTTTACATAAAAGTAGCCGGCACCTACAACGCCGATGGCGAGAATCAAACTATGAATCGCAGAGAGCAAAAGTGAGTAATTCTGAGCAAGAGGTTTCCAGTTTAATCCGAGCAAAGCATAGAAGTTAAATGCGTTGACACTGAAGTATGGATAAGATGCCATGGTTGACAAGTATCGTTCAATTAGCCACCATGGATTTAGCAAATTAAGCCATAACGTCAATCCGGTCTGGCTTTGCCATGCAGGCGAAAAAGGGATTATTGCTAGGAGGAAAAAAATAAATCCTGCAAAAAGAGAAAGAAATGTTTTTTTAACACTTCTAGAGTCAAGCAAAGAAAAAAACACAATGGGCGCCAGCAGTAACCCTTGTGGTTTGATTAACACCGCAATTACATAAAATAATATGCCGGAGTAATAGCGTTCTTTCGTTAAATGTAAGGTTGCAAGGATTAAAAAGAACAAAAGAACGGAATCTATCTGTCCCCAAACCGCAGAATCGTGGAAAAAGACAGGAGAAAGCAGAAAAAATCCTGCAATCAGGCAAGCAAATGAGGGATTGAACTTCTTTGTTGCATATCGAAAGACCATAATGCCAATCCCAAGGTCAGCAAAAATGGGAGGAAGTTTTAAAAGAAAATGATAACCGGATTCCGGCAGATGGAAAAAGGATGCGATGCGAGAGAGCATCCCAAGGATATATAGATATCCGGGCGGATAGTCGCAAAAATAGTCAGGTGAATAAAAATTGGACGCACCCAGTTGTTCCATTTGGTTTCCCCATGCTGCCCAACATGCCATGTCTGAGGCATAACCGTCAGTAAGCCTTGCAGCAATCAGCCGAAGAAGCAGAAAGAAAAGGAGGATGAATCCAACCGGAACCGAAGTTTCCTTTTTGAGTGGATTCTTTTGTGCAGAAAATACAACAATTGTTGCCAATAAGTATAGAATTGCAAGTAGCCACGCGAATGACAAAACATTCACCTCGTTTCATATCGTTACAATGAGTATATCACAATAGGAAGAAAATAACAAATAATTTTTTTTCTATAAATTTTAAAAAAATCCTTGACAAAGAGGGAAACATATGGTAGTATATTCCGGTAAAGCAGAAGTCATCCGCTTCTCCCCTTAGCCTCAGGCAAAAGGGCAACCTAAATTAGGTCTTATTTCTATGCAATGCTTGAAATATGTGCGGAGTGCTTTTGTACTCCGCTTTTTTTGTGGAAACGAGGCAGACGGATGCTTTTATCAGTTTTTTGGAGGTGTTTTGCAATAGCTAAGCAAGAGTTGATGATTAACGAGGAAATCAAAGACAAGGAAGTCCGCTTGATTGGACCTGATGGTGAGCAATTAGGCATTGTTGCCAATGCTAACGCGCAGACCATGGCAGAGGAAAGAAACTTGGATTTGGTTATGATTGCACCCCAGGCAAAACCGCCCGTCTGCAAAATCATGGATTATGGTAAACATAAGTTTGAACTTGCGAAACGGGAAAAGGAAAATCGCAAAAACCAAAAAGTGATTGACCTGAAGGAAGTTCGGCTGACCCCCAATATTGACGACCATGATTTTAATACCAAACTGAATCAAGCGATTAAGTTTTTAAAATCCGGCGCCAAGGTAAAGGTTTCGGTTCGGTTCCGCGGCCGTGAGATTACTCACAGCACATTGGGTCGGGAATTGTTGGAGCGGTTTCGTGATGCGGTTGGTGAAGTTGGCGGCGCAGATAAGGACATCAAACTTGAAGGTCGTAATATGGCTATGATTTTATCACCCAAAAAGGCTTAAAATTGATTTATTAAACGGAAGGAGAGAATACTATGCCGAAAATCAAGACTCACAGAGGTGCGGCAAAGCGCTTTGGTATCACCAAGAGCGGTAAAGTGAAAAGAGGTAAGGCTTTCAGAAGCCACATCCTGAACAAGAAGTCCACCAAGAGAAAGAGACAGTTGAGAAAGGGCGGATATTTGGCCGCTGCAAACGAGGCAACCATCAAGAGCATGATGCCTTATAAATAAGGCGGACAAGGCTTAGCCTTACAGTTTTTAACAAACCGTGAATTGAGAAAGGAGTTTTATCATGGCAAGAGTAAAAGGCGCAATGAGAACCCGTGCCAGACATAAAAAGATTTTGAAACTTGCAAAGGGTTACAGAGGTGCAAAGAGCAAACTGTACAAAACTGCAAATCAGGCGGTAATGAAATCCCTGTCCTATGCGTACAGAGATAGAAAGGCAAAGAAGAGAGAGTTCAGACAACTCTGGATTGCCCGTATCAATGCTGCTACCCGTGCAAACGGAATGAGTTATAGTAAGTTCATGAACGGACTGAAGCAAAAAGGAATCGAAATCAACAGAAAAATGCTGTCCGAGATTGCAATCTCTGACCCTGAAGCATTCAAAAAACTGGTTGACCAGGTTCGCTAAGAAGAGTGACATAAGGATTCTTCAACGAGAGGAAATTGCGGCATTTGTCCGCAATTTGCCTCGATGTTGGGGAATTTCTTTCTTATTGTCAATTACAGAGTAGGCATCCACGCGTTAGCCTTCGGGCTTAAAGTGCCGGTTATACAGGGAGTTGATAGCCGGACGAAGTACATCTGTCGCGATGTGGCTGCCGCATCCCGCTGTTGCACAGAAATACCTCTTTCGCTGTGATAGCAGGATAAGAAAGGAGAGGTATTTTCTTATGAGTCAAACATTTGACCTTTGGATGGACGGAGTGAAAGAATTCCTCAAAACCATCTTAGGACCGCTGAAAGATTACTGCGGTATTTTTTCTGATTTTTGGACAGGTTTGGGCGTTATTGGAATTATTTTTCTTATATTTTTAGGATATTCTATTTGGAAACATGGAAAACAATTCGGAAAATTGATGAGTCGCTCCAAAACCTTAGTAATAGCAGCACTCATGATTGCGTTGAATATTGTGCTTGGGTGTTACACCATCTGGTTCAGTTCCTATTTAAGAATTGGATTTGGATTTGTAACGCAGCCCATTGTTGCAATGTTATATGGACCCTTAGTTGCTTGCATGACAGGGATGATACAGGATATTCTTTCCTACATACTCAATCCCGTGGGAGGATATGTTCCGGTTTATACCTTATGCGTAGGTATTTCCGGTATGATTTATGGTTTGATGCTTTATCATAAACCGATTACCTTTTCGCGAGTGCTCTCTGTTAAGATTCTGGTTTTAGTCTTTGGGAATATTTTGCTCAATTCTATTGCTTTGGCTCCAACGGTTGGAAGCGGATTTATTGGGATTTTACCTGCCAGAATCATTAAAAATTTATTGCTTCTGCCCATTCAAACCATAGTGGTTTATCTGGTGTTAAGATTCTTAAAACGAAGCAAACTAACTTAGAAATTTACGGAAAATCCGTGTAAGAAGGTGTCATACTATGATGATTCCTATTGCAAGTCGGGATAACAAGACAATAAAATTGATTCGCTCTTTAGGTCGTAAAAAAGTAAGATACGAAACAGGACTTTATTTTGTGGAAGGCGTCCGTATGGTAGAAGAGGCGCTTCGTTTTGCAGAAAATTCCATTCAGTTTTTAATTGTTTCCGATTCTTTTCTGCAAAAAAATGAAACTTTTGTTCATATCCTTGACGAAAGCGGAAAAACTGTATATACTGCCAAAGAGAGTCTGTTTCAAGAAATTTGTAATACCGAAGCACCGCAGGGAATTGGGGCCGTGCTTTCTATGCAGGAACAGATGGAAATGGATTGGTCCGGATTAAAATTTGTTCTTGTACTTGACGGTGTTTCAGAACCTGGAAATTTAGGCACTATCATTCGTACCGCAGAGGCGGCAGGCGTTGATGGCGTTCTTCTTTTAAAAGGATGTGCAGATTTGTATAATCCTAAGGTGGTTCGTGCAACCATGGGCTCGTTGTTTCGCGTCCCCTGCTTGTTAGGAGCAGAGATAGAGACGGTTGCGCAGTTGAAAGAGCAAGGATTTTCCTTAATTGCAACATCTCTTCAGGATTCTGTCCCTATTCAATCAGCAAAAATAGAGGGAAAGCGTGCAATTGTGATTGGCAGTGAGGCATTTGGAGTATCTGATGCGATGCTTAAATTGTCAGATATCAAAGTGCAGATTCCTATGGAAGGTGAAGTAGAGTCTTTAAACGCAGGCGTTGCAGCAGGGATTTCAATGTATTTGCTTAAGCCTTAAGGAGGGGTTCCTGTGGAAGATGAGAAAAGACTTTTGTATGCCATTTGGCTCAACCAATCCTGTGGGCATAATCCCAAAACAATTGCAAAAGTTCTTGCCAAATATCATACACCGGAAGAAGCGTTTTCGGCGAATCCCTATGAGGGTGAATTGAAACAAATTCTTGGTCTTGGACGTATTTTGAAATTGGATCGCACTTTGGAAAGTGCGAAGCGGCTGTTAAAGTATTGTAAGGAACATGAAATCCATGTATTTGACCGCCAAGATGCGAGGTATCCGGAATTGTTATGCCACGTATCCATGGCGCCCAATCTTCTTTACGCAAAAGGCAATCTTCCGGATTTAAACAAAATCCTTGGTGTTGCCATTGTAGGAACCAGAGAAGCAACCAAAGACGGAGAAACAATGGCACAACAACTCAGTCGCAGTTTGGCTGAGAATGGAATTACCATTATAAGCGGTATGGCAAAAGGAATTGACGGTGCCGCGCATTGCGGTGCATTGGAGGCAGGCGGGACTACACTGGCAGTGCTTGCCGGCGGCGTGGATATGATTTATCCAACCGAGCATACTGATTTATATCGACATATCCTTACTCATGGCGGTGTCCTTTCCGAACAACCGCCCGGAGTTAAGGGGAAACCTCAGTTTTATCAAGACAGAAACCGAATTATGGTTGGCCTTTCCCGCGGAACAGTTATCATTGAAGGGGAAAGTAAGAGCGGTACAGCGATTACGGCTCGTCTGGCGACGGAAAACAATCGTGATATCTTTGCTGTGCCCGGAAGTCCTATTAATCCTGCATCTGAATTGCCAAATTCATTAATTCGGGATGGCGCAAAACAGGTAATCGGTCCATTGGATGTGTTGGAAGAATATATTGATCTATACCCTCAAAATTTGGAGTATGGTCTTAGTGTGCGAGGCGTTTCGGTAACAGGCAGGATAGAGGATTTGAATCATCCGCCTAAAACTCCTGCGCTACCGAGAAAAGAACCTTCTGCCCCGACGGCTGAGGAGCAGAAATATCAACTAGAGTTGATGCTTCAACGCGGGAATTACAAACCGGAAGAAGTGAAAATTCTACAATATTTGTCCGAGCATATCGGTATGGTATCGTTTGATGAACTCGCCGAAGGCTGCGAAATGAATGCAGGTCAATTAAGCAGTATGCTGATTATTCTGCAAATGAAGAAAGTGATTTCACAAAGCGCCGGCGGACAGTATGGTATTCAGTTTACCATGACGGAATAAATTATTTAGTTTGGAGGAAGATAGAATGGCCGAAAAAAAGGCTACGAAAACCACAACAAAAAAACTGGTAATCGTGGAGTCGCCGACCAAGGTGGATTCTGTAAAGAAATATCTTGGTAGCGGTTATACCATTGAGGCTACCATGGGGCATGTGCGTGATTTGCCTAAAAGCCAGTTGGGTGTGGATTTGGAAGACGATTTCAACCCCAAATATATTACCATTCGTGGCAAGGGTGATTTGATTGCAAAGTTAAAGAAAAAGGCAAGTGTGGCATCTAAAGTATACCTTGCAACTGACCCTGACCGCGAAGGTGAGGCAATTTCATGGCATCTTGCTAACGTATTGGGAATTGACCCCAATAGTGATTGCAGAATTACATTCAACGAAGTGACCAAAGATGTGGTCAAAGAAGCAGTGAAAGAAGCACGCCCTATCAATATGGATTTGGTGGATGCTCAGCAAACCAGAAGAGTTCTTGATAGAATTGTTGGTTACCAGATTAGCCCTCTGCTTTGGAAGAAAGTGAAAAAAGGTTTAAGCGCCGGACGGGTGCAGTCAGTAGTGGTTCGCTTGATTGTTGACAGAGAACGTGAAATTGAGGCTTTTTGTCCTGAGGAATATTGGACGATTTCCTTAAAATTGACCAATGACAAAGGGAAATTACCTTTTGTTGCTAAATTTTATGGCACCAAAGACGGCAAAAAAATGCCGCTTCCCAATGAAAAGATTGTAACTCAGGTAACAGAAAAATTAAAGCAGGCGGATTATGTTGTGAGTTCGGTTGTCCGCAAGGAAACCAAACGACGGAGCGCACCGCCGTTTACGACCAGTACGCTTCAACAAGAAGCGTCCAGAAAATTGAATTTTACCTCTCGTCGCACCATGGTTGCAGCGCAGCAATTATACGAAATGGGTTATATTACCTATATGAGAACTGACTCTCTGCGTATTTCTGCAGTGGCTCAAAATGAGGCAAGAGAATTTATCGGCAGAGAATACGGGTCAGCATTTGTGCCCCAAACCCCCAAGGTTTATCGCGCAAAAAAGAGTACACAGGATGCACACGAAGCAATTCGTCCCACTGTATGCTCCAATACGCCTGAAAAATATAAAGAGAAACTCAAGCCTGACCTTTACAAATTGTATCGATTAATTTGGCTTAGATTTATGGCGAGCCAGATGAGCGATGCCGTTTTGGATTCTGTAACCACTGATATTACCTGTGGTGAATATTTGGCACGAGCAACCGGTTCTGACATTAAATTTGCCGGATTTATGACCTTGTATGTTGAGGGCAGAGATGAAGAAGAGGAAAAGGCAAAGAAGATTCCCAACCTGACAGAGGGACAGGAATTGCTGTTAAAAGAATTAGACC
The DNA here is from genome assembly GCA_045539735.1 of Ructibacterium sp. Classification (GTDB taxonomy): domain Bacteria; phylum Bacillota; class Clostridia; order Monoglobales; family Monoglobaceae; genus Ructibacterium. Next base: position 30,936 of record JAZQFW010000018.1, read on the forward strand.
CGGAACAACACTTTACCCAACCTCCGGCACGGTATACCGAAGCGTCTTTGGTTAAGGCAATGGAAGAAGAGGGTATTGGCAGACCAAGTACCTATGCACCGACCATTGCAACCATTACAGCAAGAGGGTATGTAGCAAGAGAGGCAAAGAATCTTTATCCGACAGAACTTGGTTATATCGTTACCGACCTGTTAAAAGAAAATTTTGAAGATATTGTCGATGTGGAATTCACCGCCAATATGGAAGATAAAATCGAGACGGTTGCTGACGGCGAAACGGAATGGAAGACAGTTATCAGAGATTTTTATACACCCTTTGCCAAGACGCTCAAAGAAGCAGAAGACAAAATCGGCAACATTGAGATTGCAGATGAGGTTTCTGATGTTCCCTGTGAAAAATGTGGCCGGATGATGGTTTACAAACAAGGAAAGTTTGGAAAATTCCTTGCCTGCCCGGGATTCCCTGAGTGTAGAAACACCAAAGCAATTACAGAGGATTTGGATGTTCCGTGCCCCAAGTGTGGCGGAAAAGTATCTGTGCGTAAATCACGCAAAGGAAGTATTTTCTATACCTGTGAAAACAGTCCGGCATGTGATTTCATTTCCTGGGATGAACCGACCAAAGAGGTATGCCCTGAGTGTGGTGGGACAATCATGAAATCCAAACCCTATCGGCGCAGAGGACCTATTACCTATAAATGTTTCAATCCGGAATGTAATTATGTAAGAAAACCGGAAACCAAGAAAAAGAAGTAAATGAAAAACCTCCGCTATGCGGAGGCTTTTCTGGATAGAGAGGAAACAGCATGGAATTGAAAATCATTGGAGCAGGTCTTGCGGGTTGTGAGGCGGCATGGCAAGCGGCGGAACGAGGGATTCAAGTTCGTTTGTATGAAATGAAGCCGTCCAAGTTTTCTCCTGCACACAAAAACAAACATTTTGCGGAATTGGTCTGCAGCAATTCTCTGCGTGCAGATGGCATTTATAATGCAGTTGGACTACTCAAAGAAGAGATGCGTCAACTTAATTCCTTGATTATGCTATGTGCGGATGCCACCAAAGTACCGGCTGGCGGTGCATTGGCGGTTGATAGAGAAGCGTTTTCCCGTTTGGTCACCGAGAAAGTTTTGGCACACCCCAATATTCAAGTGGAAGAACAAGAAGTGATTCAAATTGATGAAAACTGTCCGACCATTATCGCCGCAGGTCCGCTGGTGTCAGATGGTTTAGCAGAGGAAATCCAACGGCTTTGCGGGGAGGAATATCTTCACTTCTTTGATGCTGCAGCACCGATTGTCAGTTATGAAAGCATTGATATGACAAAGGCGTTTAAGGCGGCGCGTTATGGAAAAGGCGGCGATGACTACATCAACTGTCCAATGAATCGAGAGGAATACCTTGCGTTTTATCAGGCGCTTATTTCCGCAGAAGCCGCACTTGTGCATGAGGGGGTAGAAGACCCCAAAGTATTTGAAGGATGTATGCCCATTGAAATTATGGCAGGGCGTGGTGAAGATACTATGCGTTTTGGTCCCTTAAAACCGGTTGGTCTTACCAATCCCCATGATGGCACTCGTCCGTATGCAGTAGTTCAGTTGCGTCAGGATAATGCGGTTGGAAGTATGTACAATATTGTTGGATTTCAAACTCATTTAAAGTTTCCTGAACAAAAGCGAGTGTTTTCCATGATTCCCGGTCTTGAGAATGCAGAGTTTGTACGCTACGGTGTAATGCATCGAAATACCTATCTCAATTCACCCAATCTATTAAATCCTGATTATAGTATGAGAAAATACCCTCGAATTACATTTGCAGGACAGATTACCGGTGTTGAGGGATATGTGGAATCCGCAGCATCCGGTTTGCTTGCAGGCTTGAGCGTGGCAGCAAAAATGCAAGGCAAAGAACCGATTGCATTCTCTTCTCAAACTGCGATAGGTGCGCTTGGTAATTATATATCGAATCAAAGTATTACCAATTTTCAACCAATGAACATTAATTTTGGTATTATGGAACCCTTAAATGAGAGGATTCGCGATAAACGCCAGAAAGCCGAGGCGATTGCCCATCGTGCGCTGGTAGAAATTCAAACGAGAAAGGAGTCAGAATTATGATTCAAAAACAATCTTATGGAGCATTAAACGGAGAAGAGGTGTTTCTTTATACCCTAGATAACGGGCGCGGACTTTCCGCTGAAATTTTTACTTATGGGGGCATTGTCAAACGTTTGACCTTTCAGGGCACAGATGTAGTGCTTGGAAGAAACACCCCGGAGGAATATCATAATGGGGGCGGATGTTTCGGTGCTTTGATTGGCAGAAATTCCAATCGGCTGGAAAACGCAGAATTTACTCTGAATGGGAAAACCTATCATCTTTTGGCGAATAATGGAAGAAACAACTTGCATGGCGGTGACGCAAACAGTTTCAGAAAAAAGGTATGGAATGCGGAAGCAATCGATGGGAAAGAACCTGTTTTAAAACTGAACCTTTCATCCCCTGATGGGGAAGAAGGATTTCCCGGTAATGCAGAAATTGTTGTACAGTATACACTCACCAAAGAGAATGGACTTAAAATTGACTATCGGGGCGAATGTGACGCAGATACCTTGATGAACTTGACCAATCATTCCTATTTTAACTTAAACGGCCATGATTCCGGCGCGATAGATGGTCATACTGTGCAACTGGAATCCGAATTCTATACTCCGAACACCGATGAGTGTATGCCATATGGTGAAATTTTGGCAGTAGACGGAACCGCGTTTGATTTGCAAAACGGAAAGAAACTCGGTGATGTTTTTGCGTCACAAGAGGAGCAAGTCACTATGTTCGGTGGCTTTGACCATAATTTTTGTCTAACCGGGACCGGATATCGGAAAATCGGAAGCCTGACAGGTGATAAAACCGGAATCGTGATGGAGATCTATACAGATCTTCCCGGTGTACAAATTTATACCGGAAACATGATTCCTGAAGCGGATGTATGTAAAGACGGAGTAAAGTACATAAAACATCAAGGAGTATGTTTTGAGACACAAGCATTTCCCAACGCAATGAGGTATTCTCACTTCCCCTCTATTGTTCTAAAAAAAGGTGAGGTTTACCAAACCACAACAACGTATCAATTTAAATAATTTAGCAAAAAACCGTATCTTTTTATGATACGGTTTTTTGTTTGGTTCTAAATGCGGACAAAGTCTCATAGAATCCTACATAGAGTTTTGAAAACCAAAGAGGTGATGTGTTATGAATCAACCTAAAATGACCGAAGTGTTACCGTATCTTCCGGGGAGAATACGCTATACCCTTGAAAAACTTGCGTTGGCTCATTGGCTTGAAGTAGAAGAGATTCGTCTGCGTAGCAATGCGCCTCTCACAATTGGAATCTGGGGCGAGAGTTGCTTTGTGACGGAACACGGAGGAATCAGCAACCATGAACGGGATGCCATGCGGATATCACAAGAAGAGGTACAACATGCGTTTCAGGCTATCTGCCAAAATTCAGTCTATGCACATATGGATGAAATCCGGCAGGGGTTCTTAACCTTGAAAGGCGGGCATCGTGTAGGAATTTGCGGGAAAGCAATTGTGGAGGACGGAAGCATAAAAATGTTTCGTGAAGTCAGTTCGTTAAATTTCAGAATTGCCCATGAGGTGCTTGGTGTTGCAAATGATGTCATGGATATTATAGTCCATGGAACAGAGGTAAAGAGTACGTTAATTATCTCTCCGCCGCAAACAGGTAAGACAACATTGCTTCGGGACATCACAAGACAGATTTCCAATCGCGGGTTTAAAACCGGCGTTGCAGATGACCGAGGAGAATTAGGGGCAATGTTTGACGGTGAACCGCAAAATGACTTAGGTGCTCAAACCGATTTGATTGATAATGCACCAAAAGCAGAAGCGATATCCTTATTGCTACGCACGATGTCACCCAAAGTTATTATCAGTGATGAAATAGCCTGCCGGAAGGATGTAGACGCAATTCGCCTTGCACACGGAACCGGTGTTTCTGTGATTGCAACCACCCATGGCAGAACACTTGAGGAAGTAAAGCAACGCGAAGTCTTGAAACCAATTTTTTTAGATGGCGTGTTTGAACAGGTGATGATACTTCAGCGTGACTTTTCGACCATGGAGTCTGAAGTCCATGTGACGGCGGTGTCGTTATGATTCGTTTTTTACTTGATTTGTTTGTGATTTTCGGGTGCGGGTATATCGGTTTTATGCTTTCATCAGGATTAGATACCAGAATCCGACAGTTAGAAGGCTTGGACCGAATGCTTGGACAACTTGCATTTAATGTTGGCTTTTTATCCTTACCGATTGGTGAGGCAGTTTCAAGAACGGCGGATTCCCAGGAAGGAACGATTAAACTTTTGCTAAATCATGTGACGGAATTGATGCAAAGATATCCTCATATTACCATGCGGGAGGCATGGGAGGAATCGGTTCGCTGTTCGCAAAAAGAGTTGTGTCTAGACCAAGATGATTTGATGACCATGGATGCCTTTGCAAAGTATGTAGGGCAGGGTGATAAAGAATCTGCCCTCAATGCAATGCAGATGGCGTCTGTGAAACTCAAAATCAGCATAGAACAGGCAAGAGAGAAACAAAAAAAGGACGGAAAACTTTGCAAAGGCTTGGGCTTTTTGAGTGGAATCTTTATTGTTCTTGTATTAGCGTAAGGAGATTAAAGAATGACGGGTGTGGATTTAATTTTTAAGGTGGCGGCAATTGGGATTCTGGTTGCGGTTTTAAATATGCTTTTGGTTCGGGCAGGAAGAGATGACCAGGCGATGATGACAACAATCGCGGGATTGGTTGTGGTATTACTGGTTGTTCTTCAGGAAATCAGTAATCTGTTTGAAACCATCAAGAGCATTTTTCATTTGTAGCGATGGATGTTTTTCGAATGATAGGGATAGGGGTACTTACGACGATACTTTCTTTGCTTCTTAGACAACAACGTCCTGAACTTGCAATCACATTGCCAATTCTTGGCGTAGCAGCAATCTTATACTGTGCGTTTCCATATATGGAAGAGGTACTTCGTTTATTTGAAACTATGGCAAAACAGGTTGGATTGGAAAGCCGGTATCTTAAGATGATGATAAAGATTATTGGCGTTGCCTATCTCTGCCAGTTTGGGGCAGAACTTTGCAGAGATGCAGGTGAAAGTTCCATTGCCAGTAAAATTGAACTTGGAGGTAAAGTAATGATTCTTGCTTTATCCATGCCGGTGATTGCCAGTTTTTTGGATTTGGTAAGTTCTATTATCAATTTTAAATCATGAGAAAAAGAATAGTTGCTCTGCTGGCAATCGTTTTGATTTCTTTACCATCTATTGTTTTGGCACAAGAAGAACTCTTGGAATCCTATACAGAGTTTTATAGCGATATTTTTGCGGATAAAACAGAAGAACTGGATGCCACGGAGGGGTTTGAACTATTGCTTGCTGATGTATCGTGGAAAGACTTGTTGGATGGTTTAGTCAAAGGGAAAATTGAACTTTCATTTTCATCTCTGACGCGGACATTGGTTGCTTATTTTTTTCAGGAGGTAATTGCGGGGCTTAAAATGATGATGCTTCTCATTGCCTTATGTGTCCTTACTTCTTATCTGGTTGGAATGAAAAATGGATTTGGCAGCGAAGGTGTGGGAATGGCAGCATTTTATGTCTGCTATGTCATTATTTCAGGTATTGCAACCGCAATATTTTTTCAGGTGGCAACCTGTGTGGGTCAAACTGTGGAACAAATTGCGTTGTTTATGAAAATGATTGTACCGGTTGTGATGACTGCACTGATTACCTGCGGAGCCATCGTGTCAGCGACGGTCTTTGAACCTGTGGTGGTAACCATTGTTGAGGTAGCCGTCAACTTGATTCAAAATGTTATGATTCCTCTTGTGATGGTTGCAACCGGACTTAGTATTGTCAATCATCTCTCCGATAGATTTAAAACACAAAAACTTACCAAATTCATAAACCAAACAGTGAAATGGGGATTAAGTGTTATGCTGACGGTTTTTGTCAGTGTGGCGGGACTTCAAAGCATTGCTTCAAGTGGAGCAGATGCGCTAACGGTTAGACTTAGTAAATTTGCAGCCGCAAACCTGATTCCTGTTGTCGGAGGTATATTGTCCGAATCCGTTGAAACTGTCATGAATTGCAGTGTGTTGATTAAAAACTCAATTGGAATTCTTGGTATCATTTGCCTTGCTGTTTTAACCTTGTTGCCTCTTATAAAGATTGGAGCAATTTTAATATTGTTTCGCTTAACGGCAGCGGTTTGTGAGCCGATTGCCGAGCCAAAGGTAATTCAATGCATGTCTGAACTTGGAAATTCTATTTCCGTTCTGTTTTCCATTCTTGTAGCAGTAACGGTTATGTTTATTATGATAGTAACAATTGTGATGAATGCAGGAAATACTGCGGTCATGCTTGGGAGGTAGCGTAAATTGGATGGGTTAAAAGAATGGTCGATGACCATAGCGGGAATTGTAGTGTTAGGTTCAGCGTGTGAAGTAATCATGCCTGACGATGGCTTCCGTAAGTATGTGCGTCTTGCCATTGGCCTTATTCTTGTTATGGTTTTCATTTCTCCCGTACAGGAATTTCTTCATCGAGGTGTGCAAGTGGAGTACCCCGAACTATCCTATACTGCCTATCAACAAAGAGAGGAAATGGATGATGTTCAAAAAGAAGAGGTAATTCGGCTCTATCAAAAGAATTTAAATACAAAAATAAAAGATGCACTTTCCAATCATATCGGCACAACTCCGTTGCAGGTCCGATGCAGCGTTGAAACTGAGAAAGCGGATACGTTTGGAGCCATCGATCATGTTTTAATCATTATGGATGCTGAATGTGAAATAGAAGTTTCACACCTTGTAAAAGAGTGTCTAAGTCAGAATTTTGGAGTCAGTAAGACAAATGTGACGGTTACGTATCTGAAGGAGCAAAACCAATGAAATGCGATAAGATTCAGGCGTTCTTGAAACTTCCTATTCCCAAGGCAGACGGAAAAAAGCCGCACCCTCTTTTGGTATGGGGGATATTGACTGCCATTCTGTTTTTGGCAATCGGAAGTTTTACAGATAAAAAGGAAACCAAAAAGGAGGAATATATTGCAAAGGAATTTCAACAGGCATCTGTTTCGCAGGATGAATATATGCGTCAATTGGAATTGCGTCTGGTTTCTGTGCTTGAAACAATCGACGGAGCGGGTTCTGTACAGGTTTTTTTGAGCATGGAAAGCGGTGGAAGTAAAATTTTGGCAACCGATGTAAAGACGGAATCAAAAGAAAACGAAAGACAATGGGAAAAAGAAGAATCTATTGTGTTTATGGAAGATAATTCCGGACAGAGTCCGTATATCATAGAAGAAAAAATGCCATACCCGTCAGGGGTACTAGTAGTTGCAGAGGGGGCGAGAGATGAGCATGTAAAAATGGAGTTGTATGAGGCTGTTAAGGCAATATTTGGGCTTTCTGCCCACAGAATCAAAGTGACATATTAAAGGAGGAGTTAATGGTGAGTCGAAATCAAAAAATGATGTTTAAAGGGAAACAGATATTGCTTTGGGGGTTGGTTGCGTTAGTCATTACCGCCGGATATTACCGCTGGACAGTGGAAACCAAAGAGTTTGAAACCGTTCCTGTTACCGGTGATGCGCTTCCGGAAAATGCAGATACGGGTGATGGGGCAGAAACCCAAGAGAGTCAGGGGATTGCGGAACTAAGGCAAGCACGGGACCAAGGTAGAGGAGAGGCGATGGAACAGTGGCAGAAGACCATACAAAGTCGTGAGGCGTCTCAAGAGGCAAAAACGGATGCTGAAAAGAAAGTAAAACAATCCAATGGATGGACAGAAAAAGAAAAAGCAATAGAAACATTGGTAAAAGCAAAAGGGTACAGTGATTGTTTTGCACATATCAATGAAAATGGTATTTCGGTTGTTGTATCGGGCGGAGAGGTGAATGGAGCAAAAGTTGCGCAAATCAAAGATGTGATTTTATCGGAAACAGATATTCCGGTCAGAAAGATAAAAATCAGTGCAGAATCTTTTTAAAATTTTGTAAAAAGCATTGTAATCTTGGATTTGATGTGTTATAATACCATAAGAATAGGAGGGATTTCTTATGGAAAATATCGTAAATCCTGAAATTGAGTTAAATGGTAATGTAAATATTTCTGATGAGGTTGTTTCTGTCATTGCATCTCTTGCGGCGACTGAGGTAAAAGGTGTTGCGGGCATGGCAAATTCCCTTACAGACGGATTTGCAGAGTTGCTTGGTAAAAAGAACCTTTCCAAAGGTGTAAAAGTGCTTTTAAATGAGAACAATGTTCAACTGGATTTATCCATTGTTGTGGAATATGGAACCAAAATTCCTGATGTTGCTTGGAAGGTGCAGGAAAAGGTAAAGAGCGAAGTTGAGGCTATGACCGGTCTTTCTGTAACTGCAGTCAATATTTCTGTTGACGGAGTGAATGTTCCCAAAGCAGAACAAGAGGTTCCTGTTCAGGAAGAAACCATCGAAACAGAGGAGTAATTCCAAACTATGATAAACAGAAGAAAAGCCAGAGAGTATGCGTTTGTTTTGCTCTTTGAATATAAATTTCAGCCGGAAGATATCCAAGAAATCCTTGACGATTTTTTATGCGAACATGATGCGGGAGAACAAACTTCTTATATCAAAGAGGTGGTAGAAGGCACGGTTATGCACATTGATGAAATCGATGCAATGATTGAATCTTATGCCAAAGGATGGTCATTAAACCGGATTTCTGCTGTCTGTATGGCGGCGATGCGTCTTGCGGTGTATGAGATGAAATATATAGAAAGCATTCCCTTGAATGTATCGGTGAACGAGGCGATTGCACTTACCAAGGAGTATGCCGGAGAGGATTCTGTTGACTTTGTCAACGGTGTTCTTGGAAATTTAAAGGAACAATGTTAACGCTACAGGGCGGTCACTATGTGCCGCTCTGTTTCGGTATGATAAGGAGGTGATGCCTTGTGATAGAAAGACAAGCCATTTCTGTGACACAGATGAATCTGTATATCAAAGAACTGATGAATCGGGACGATGTTTTGACCGATGTTTTGGTAAAAGGAGAACTTTCTAACTTTAAGGCTCATTCTTCCGGACATATGTATATGTCATTAAAAGACGAGGGTGGCGTCATGCGGGCGGTGATGTTCCGCTCAAGTGCATCAAAACTGAACTTTACCCCTCAAAATGGCATGAAAGTAATTGTGCACGGACGGATAACAGTTTATGAACGTGATGGGCAATATCAACTTTACATTGACGATATGCAGCAAGAGGGAATCGGAGACCTTTATGTTGCCTTTGAAGAATTGAAAAACAAACTCAACAAAGAGGGTTTGTTTGATATGGCACACAAGAAGCCGCTTCCAAAATATCCTCGCAGAGTTGGAGTAATTACCGCACCAACAGGTGCGGCAATCAGGGATATTATCAATGTGTTATCCAGACGGTTTTCCTATTCGGATGTTGTGTTATATCCGGTCTTGGTACAAGGTGAAAATTCTGCAGCAAATATTGTTGAGGCAATTCGCTATTTCAACACAACAAAAAGTGCAGATGTTTTGATTGTCGGGCGTGGCGGCGGTTCGATTGAAGATTTGTGGTCCTTTAACGAGGAAATCGTTGCTAGAGAAATTTATCAAAGTGAGATTCCCGTGGTTTCTGCGGTTGGACATGAGATTGATTTTACGATTTCGGATTTTGTTGCGGATTTACGGGCTCCTACCCCATCGGCTGCGGCAGAATTGGTGGTTCCCTCTCAGGTGGAGTTGAAAGAAAAGTTCAACAATGTATATCATCGGCTCTATCAGCAAAGCAACCGTATTATAGAGCGTGCACGGCTTCAATTTAAGCATCAGGTAGAACACCCCGCGCTTAGAAATCCTTTGATGAAATTAAATGAACAACGCATCTACTTAGATAGACTCCAGCAATCATTTGCGGATGGATGTGTTGCTATTTTTGAGAATAAGCAGCAACAACTCAAACTTAGGGCAGCAAAATTAGACGGATTGAGCCCTCTTGGGATTCTTAGCAGAGGATTTTCGGTTGTTCAAAATGAAACCGGTACAGTAGTCCATTCCGTCAAGCAGGTTACAGCGGGTGAAAAACTTGAATTGATGGTCGAAGACGGTAAGATTCAAACCAGAGTTGAATCTGTGAATGAAAGTTAGAAAGGCGGAGCGATATGGAGAGGAAAGATAGTTTTGAATCCAATCTGAAACAGTTAGAAGAAGTGGTTAAAGCGCTGGAGGGCAATGATGTTTCTCTGGAACGTATGCTTGCTTTGTTTGAACAAGGGATTCATTTAACCAAAGAGTGCACAACAGCACTGGATGAGGCAGAGCAAAAAATCACTATTTTAATGAAAAATCGGGAAACCGGAGAGTTAGAGGAAGAACCCTTTGGCGGAACAGGAGAATAAGATGAATTTTTCTTCGCAATATCAGGAATACTTAAATGACATCAACAAGGAAATTGCATCGATTGCTTGTGTGCCCGAATCTCTGCAGAAGAGCGTGTTTGCTGCAATGAACTATGCTTTAACAGGCGGAGGAAAGAGAATTCGTCCGGTATTAACGGTTGCAATTTGTGATATGCTTGGCGGAAATCATCAGGACGCAATTAAGGTCGCAAGTGCGCTTGAGTGTATTCATACATACTCTTTGATTCATGATGATTTACCTTGCATGGACGATGATGACATGCGCCGCGGACGCCCTACCTGCCACAAGGTTTTTCCGGAGAATATTGCATTGCTGGCAGGCGATGGTCTTTTGAATCTTGCATTTGAACTTTTGTCGGATACCTCCAGATATGAAACTTTGTCAGAATCTGTCATTGTGAAACTAATTGCAAAGGTTTCAAAAGCATCAGGGATACACGGGATGATTGGCGGACAAGTGATTGATTTAGAAAGTGAGGGCCTTTCTAATGTAACCGAAGGACGCCTAAGAGAATTGCATCGGTTAAAAACCGGAGCGCTAATTTTGGTTTCTGCACAGTGCGGTTGCATCTGTGCCGGAATTTTGGATGAAACAAATGATACATTTAAATCTATATCGGAGTATGCTTCAAAACTTGGCTTGGCATTTCAGGTAAAAGATGATATACTGGATGTAATTGGAAAAGAAGAAGCGCTTGGAAAACCGATAGGCAGTGATGCAAAAAGTGAAAAGAATACCTTTGTCACCTTGCTTGGACTGGATGGTGCGAAAGAGGAATTGGAACAGTTAACCTGTGAGGCAAAAGAGGCACTTGATTCCTTTGAACATACGGATTTTCTTGTTGAACTTGCGGATTATCTTCTAAAAAGAGAATGTTAGAAAGGCAAACGATAATGAATTACATGGAACAATTTTTAAACAACAGGGTCTTTTTTGTGGTTCTGTTCGCATGGATTTTTTCTTGTATCCTAAAAGGTTTTCTTGTTTGGTATAAGGATAAAAAATTAGATTTAAGCCGATTTATGGGTGCTGGCGGCATGCCGTCTTCTCATTCAACCATTGTTACCAGCCTTGCTACTTGTGTCGGAATAAAATCCGGATTTGACAGCACCTTGTTTGTGGTATGTTGCGCCCTGGCATTGGTTGTTATGTATGATGCTTCGGGGATACGCCGTGCAGCGGGACAACAAGCAAAAATGATTAATATGATTATTGATGCGCTAAAAGAAAGTGACCCGCTGGAAAAGCAGATTCGATTAAAAGAACTGTTAGGGCATACACCCATTGAGGTAATTGCCGGCGCTTTTTTAGGGATTATCATTGCGATTTTGGCTGCAGTTCTGATTGGACTTTGATTTTGTTTACGAAAGGAAGGGATTTCTTTGATTAAAATTACATTAAAAGATGGCGGTGTAAAAGAGTTTAATAACGGCACCAGCCTGCTGGAAATGGCGAAAGAAATCAGCGAAGGCCTTGCAAGAGTTTGCCTGGCTGCTGAGGTAGATGGTGAGGTTGCTGATTTACGAACCGTGCCGGAAAAGGATTGTTCTGTAAACTTATTAACATGGGATAGCCCCAAGGGACAAGCCGCATATCGTCATACTGCATCGCATGTGCTTGCTCAGGCGGTAAAGCGTTTGTTTCCATCTGCGAAACTTGCAATAGGTCCTGCGATTGAGAACGGATTCTATTATGATTTTGAGTTTGAAACTCCGGTCAACGCAACCGACCTTGAAAATCTTGAGGCAGAGATGAAAAAAATCATCAAAGAGGATATTGCCATTGAACGGTTTTCTCTTTCCAGAGCCGAGGCAATTGCTATGATGGAAGAGTTGGGTGAGCCCTATAAGGTGGAACTGATTCAGGATTTGCCTGAGGATGCGGAACTTTCCTTCTATCGTCAAGGTGATTTCACAGATTTATGTGCGGGTCCGCATTTGATGTCTACCGGAAAGTTGAAAGCGATTAAACTGCAATATACTGCGGGTGCATATTGGCGTGGTGACGAGAAAAATAAGATGCTCACCCGTATTTATGGCACTGCATTCCCCAAAAAGTCAGAACTGGATGCATACTTAGAGCAGTTGGAAGAAGCAAAAAAGCGTGACCATAATAAATTGGGACGTGAACTTGGCATCTTCACAACGGTTGATTCCATTGGACAAGGATTGCCGATTCTTTTACCAAAGGGTGCAAAGATGATGCAGATTCTTCAGAGATTTGTAGAAGACCACGAAGATGCACATGGTTGGGTGCGTACCAAAACCCCATATATGGCAAAGAGTGATTTGTATAAAATCTCCGGTCACTGGGATCATTATCAGGACGGAATGTTTATTATGGGAGATGAGTCCAAGGATAAAGAGGTGTTTGCACTTCGTCCCATGACATGTCCGTTCCAGTATCAGGCATATTTGGCTGAAATGCGGAGTTACCGTGACCTGCCTCTGCGGTACGGGGAAACATCGACTCTGTTCCGTAACGAGGCATCCGGTGAAATGCATGGTTTGATTCGTGTCAGACAGTTCACCATTTCCGAGGGACATTTAATGTGCCGTCCGGACCAGTTGGAGAAAGAATTCAAATCCTGTTTGGAAATGGCAATTTATATGCTAAAAACTCTTGGTTTGTATGAGGATATATCCTATCGTTTCTCTCAATGGGATCCCAATGACCGTGAAAAATATATCGGTACCGATGAACAATGGGATGAGGCACAGGGAACCATGCAGAAGATTCTTGACCATCTGGAAATTCCCTATGAAATCGGTATTGGTGAGGCAGCGTTCTATGGGCCCAAACTGGACATTCAGATTAAGAATGTATTTGGTAAAGAAGATACTCTTATTACCATTCAGGTAGACCAAATGCTGGCTGAAAAGTTTGGAATGGAATATGTGGATTCTGATGGTACCAAGAAAAATCCGTATATCATTCACAGAACATCCATCGGTTGTTATGAAAGAACATTGGCACTTTTGATTGAAAAATATGCCGGTGCATTTCCCACATGGCTGGCGCCTGTACAGGTCAAAATTCTGCCTATTTCCGAGCATTATATGGATTATGCAAAGCAGGTGGAAAAACAACTCTCTGATGCAGGTATTCGCGTGGAATTGGATAACAGAAACGAAAAAATCGGTTATAAGATTCGTGAAGCACAGTTAGAGAAAGTTCCCTATATGCTGATTGTGGGCGAGAAAGAACAGGCAGACAATGCGGTTGCGGTTCGTTCCAGAAAAGATGGCGATAAGGGAGCAATGAAACTGACAGAATTCCTGGCGGAAATTCAAACTGAAATTGCAACCAAAGCAAGATAATTATAAGACCTCTCAGGTCAGCGCCTGAGAGGTCGGTTTCTTGTAAAATAGGAAAAATATCCAATTAAATAATTTTATATGAATAATTTGGAATAATCGGGAATAATTAAGAATAATCGTAATTAATTCATGCTAATTCAATTTGATTTATACTGCTTGTTTTTGTATAGTTAATACATTAGCACTCGTGTGTTGAGAGTGCTAACATTTTGTTGATTTTTATATAAGGAGGTAAATAGATATGACGATGAAACCCTTGGGTGACAGAGTTGTCATCAAGATGCTGGAGGCAGAAGAAACCACTAAAAGTGGTATTATTCTTGCAGGAACTGCAAAGGAAAAGCCCCAAATTGCGGAGGTTGTTGCAGTTGGTCCCGGTGGCGTGATTGACGGCAAAGAGGTGAAGATGGAACTTGTTGTCGGTGACCGCGTTATCATGAGTAAATATGCCGGTACCGAAGTAAAACTGGATGGTGTTGAATATACCATTCTACGTCAGAGTGACATTCTGGCAAAAGTTGAGTAAGACAATTTGTATTGGAGGTAAGCAAAAATGGCAAAACAGATTTTGTTTGGAGAAGAGGCAAGACGCGCTTTGGAAAGCGGCGTGAACCAGTTGGCAAATACTGTTAAGGTAACCTTAGGTCCCAAAGGCAGAAACGTTGTTTTGGATAAGAAATACGGCGCTCCGTTAATCACCAATGATGGGGTTACCATTGCAAAAGAAGTAGAACTGGAAGATGCATTTGAAAATATGGGTGCGCAACTGGTCAAAGAGGTTGCAACTAAGACCAATGATGTTGCCGGCGACGGTACTACCACCGCGACTCTGCTTGCACAGGCTTTGGTTCGTGAAGGGATGAAGAATGTGGCAGCCGGTGCGAATCCCATGATTGTCCGTAAAGGTATGGCAAAAGCCGTAGAAGTTGCAGTAAAAGAAATTGTTGCTAACAGTAAGGCAATCAATGGTAAGGAAGATATCGCCCGTGTTGCATCTGTTTCTGCTGCCAATGATACCATTGGTACTTTGATTGCAGACGCAATGGAAAAGGTAACCAGCGATGGTGTTATTACCGTTGAGGAATCTAAAACCGCTGAAACTTATTCTGAAGTTGTTGAGGGTATGCAGTTTGATCGCGGTTATATCACACCCTATATGGTGACTGATACCGATAAAATGGAAGCGATTATTGATGATGCATATATCCTGATTACCGATAAAAAGATTTCGAATATTCAGGAGATTCTGCCTCTGCTTGAACAGATTGTACAGGCAGGCAAGAAATTGTTGATTATCGCTGAGGATATTGAGGGAGAAGCACTTTCTACCTTGATTGTTAACAAACTGCGTGGTACCTTTACCTGCGTAGCAGTAAAGGCTCCCGGTTTTGGTGACAGAAGAAAGGAAATGCTGACCGATATCGCAATTCTTACCGGCGGTCAGGTAATTTCGGAAGAAATCGGCTTAGAACTGAAAGATGCGACCATCGCACAGTTAGGTCGTGCCCGTCAGGTTAAAGTACAGAAAGAGAATACCATTATCGTTGATGGGATGGGTGATAAAGACCAGATTGCAAATCGTGTTTCTAATATTCGCAGTCAGATTGAAGAGACCACATCTGAATTCGATAAAGAAAAACTGATGGAGCGTTTGGCTAAACTGGCAGGCGGTGTTGCAGTGATTAAAGTTGGTGCAGCAACCGAAGTTGAAATGAAAGAGAAGAAACTCCGGATTGAAGATGCACTGGCTGCAACTCGTGCGGCTGTAGAAGAAGGTATTGTTGCAGGCGGCGGTACTGCGTTCATCAATGCACTTCCGGCCGTAGAGGCGTTGTTTGCATCCACTGAGGGCGATGAGAAAACCGGCGTACAGATTGTGCTTCGGGCACTGGAAGAACCGGTTCGCCAGATTGCTTACAATGCCGGTGTTGAGGGCAGTGTAATCGTGAATAAAATTAAGGGCAGCGAAAAAGGTGTTGGTTATAATGCTTTAACCGATGAGTATATGGATATGCTCAAAGAGGGTATCGTTGACCCGACCAAGGTTACTCGTTCTGCGCTTGAGAATGCTGCAAGCATTGCTTCTATGGTCCTGACCACAGAAAGTTTGGTTGCAGATAAACCTGACCCCGCTGCAGATGCTGCAGCGGCTGCTGCGATGGCTGGTGCCGGTGGCGGAATGTACTAAAAAGTTAGAAAACCTCAGTGAAATTCACTGAGGTTTTTTCTTTCAGCGGTTGACTTTTTTTCTTCTTTTGTCTATAATAAAAGTAATGTTTTTGGAAGTGAGGAGATAACTATGAAACGGAAATCTTTATTTGCATTGATTATGGTTGTTACGATTTCTGTTACGATGTTAACAGGGTGTTTTGGGAGAGATATGCATACCAGTGAAGATGGAACACCTATGCTTGCGCTTTTGGAAGATTCCGTCAAAGAGGTGGCTTTTGTAGATGGAGAGGCCATTACAGTTGCTGACTTACAGTATTACATTTATCATACAGCGATGATGCAAATCTATCAAAATAACCCTAATTTTTCCGGTGATATTGCAAAGGTGAAGTGGGATGAGAAATTAAAATCCGGAAAGACATTAGAGGAAACTATTCTGGATGAGGCAATGCGCACGGCGATTGCGGATTTGGCTACTATTCGCCAGTCTGTTGCGGTGGAAATTCGGTTTACAGAGGAGGAAAAGGCGCAGGTTAAAGAACTTATTTCCAATTTTATTGCAGAAAACGGGGAAGAGCAGTTTAAACTAAACATGCAGGCAATGGGGATTGACTCTCAGGAAGAGTATGAAAAAATATATGAACGGGTTATGATTGTTCAAAAAATGCAAGAGAATGTTCGGGATAACATTGGTAAGTATGTTCCATCCGTTGATGTTCTCAAGCCCTACAAAAATAAAGATAAGGCAAGCGTTCAGCATGTGCTGATTTTGAGTCAGGATTCCAAATATGAAAATCCTGAAGCCGTGGCAAAAGAAGTTTATGAAAAAGCAAAGTCCGGTGTTCCATTCAGCGAATTAATCTATGAGTATAACGAAGACCCGGGTGCATCTGTTTCAGGCTATACCTTTGGACCCGGTGAAATGGTGCCAGAGTTTGAAAAAGCATCCTTTGCTTTGGAATTCAATGAAATTAGTGATATTGTGGAAACTGAATATGGGTATCATATTATTCGCAGAATTGTAGATATTACGGAAGCCCAAAATTACTGGGTTGAAGAATCTGATGTTAAGATAAAAGATGGTATTTTAAGAAAAATATCTGTTCCTGATGTAGTAAACGCGGTAGTTGGTGCGCAAAAAATCCTCCAGGAACAAAATATGAGCCAAACAGAAGAGAAAACAGAAGGAGAGAATCAAAATGGCTAATACAAAGGTTCAGGTTACAATGGAAAAAGGCGGAAGTTTTATCATTGAACTGATGCCGGAATTTGCACCGAAAACGGTTGCTAATTTTGAAGCATTGGTAAAAGATGGGTTTTATGATGGTTTGACATTTCATCGTGTCATCGATGATTTTATGGCACAGGGCGGCGACCCGTTAGGTAATGGTATGGGAGGAAGCGAGGAAACAATTCCCGGAGAATTTTCTGCCAATGGTTTTCTAGAGAATACGCTTTCCCACCAAAGAGGAGTTATCTCTATGGCGCGTTCGAGTAATCCAAACTCTGCCAGCAGTCAGTTCTTTATTTGCTATGCAGATGCTTCGTTCTTGGATGGACAGTATGCAGCATTCGGTAAAGTAATTGAGGGGATGGATGTTGTTGATGGATTCCTTGCGGTTAAAAGAGTGGGGCCCGAGGGTGGAACTCCGACGGAGGATATCCGGATTGAATCCATGAAAATAGTATAAATGCAGATACGGCAGACTTTTCTGCCGTATCTTTCGCATAGAATGGAAAGGTGTAATATGAAGCAGAAATCCATTTTTGTATGCGCTGATTGCGGAACAGAATCTCCTAAATGGATGGGAAAATGTCCCGGGTGTGGCGCTTGGAATACCATGGAAGAAGAAGTTATTGCGGAGGCGCCCAAGGGCGGACATAAAGCAACCTCAATAACTTCAAACTCTAAGCCAAAATATCTAAAGGAAATTTCTATTGAGGAAGAAAGCCGCCGTTTAACAGGATTTGGTGAACTCGACAGGGTACTTGGTGGCGGAATTGTTCGCGGTTCCTTGGTTCTTTTAGGCGGTGATCCGGGCATTGGTAAATCGACGATATTATTACAAATGTGCGGAAATCTCGGAAAAGATTGCAAAGTTCTTTATGTTTCGGGCGAGGAATCACCGAGACAGATTAAACTTCGTGCAGACCGTTTAGGGGTAGATACAGAGAATCTTCAAATTTATTCAGAAACCAATATGACCAGTATCATATCCTGCATCTATCAGGAAAAGCCTGAGATTCTTGTTGTTGATTCGGTGCAAACGATGTTTAATCCAGACATCTCTCCGGCACCGGGTAGTGTATCCCAGATTCGGGATGTTGCGGCAACTTTAATGAGAATCGCAAAGGAAGAATCGATTGCAACATTCTTGGTTGGACACGTAACGAAAGAGGGGTCTATTGCGGGACCTAAAATCTTAGAACATATTGTAGACAGTGTACTCTACTTTGAGGGAGAACAACATCGGGCGTATCGGATTATCCGTGCAATTAAAAACCGTTTTGGTTCTACGAATGAAATAGGTGTTTTTGAAATGGCATCCACTGGTCTGGTGGAAATTCCTAATCCATCGCTTGCGTTGTTATCCGGACGACCGGAGGGGGAAGCGGGATCATGTATTCTTTGTACCATGGAGGGAACCAGACCGGTTCTTGCAGAGGTTCAGGCGCTCGCGGCACCGACCTCGTTTGGTAATCCAAGACGAATGGCAACCGGCGTAGAGTTATCCAGAAGTTTGATGCTGCTTGCAGTAATGGAAAAGCGTTTAGGAATGCACATATCCTCTCATGATGTCTATGTCAATGTGGTTGGCGGGTTACGCATGATGGAACCGGCAGCGGATTTAGGTGTGTTGCTTGCGATTGCTTCGAGTTTTCGTAATAAACCCATAGATAGTGGTACAGTTGCTATCGGGGAGGTTGGACTAGCAGGTGAACTTCGCTCTTGCAACTTTTTGGAAAGTAGGATTGCTGAAGCAGAAAAACTAGGCTTCACCCGTTGCTTGATTCCTGCTTCCAATGGCAAGAAATTAAAGAAGTTTGAAAAAATTGAGGTTTGTGAATATTCCAATATTCGTCAAGTATTAGAGGATGTTCTTTGATTGGGGTGAAATTATGGATGTATCGTTGATTGTTCTTGCGGCAGGGAATAGTTCCCGTATGGACGGATGCAACAAACAAATAATGATTTTAGATGATGAGAAGCCTGTTTTGGTACATACATTGCAAGTATTTGAGGAGGTATCATCCATTCATGAAATTATTGTTGTGACAAGAGAACAAGATATTATATTGATTGGTGATATGTTAAAGAACTTTCGTGTCAATAAAAAAGTAAAAGCGATTGTACCCGGCGGTGCTACCCGACAAGATTCTGTAGTAGCGGGACTTCAGCATGTTACAGGAGAAAAGGTATTGATTCATGACGGAGCCAGACCTTTTGTCACAGAAAGTATCATTGATTCTGTGATTCAAAGTCTTGCAGAATTTGATGCTGTGATTCCGGGAGTTCCGGTTAAAGATACCATAAAACGAAAAACAGATACCAACGAAGTTTGTGAAACTGTTCCGCGGGAAGATTTGATTGCGGTGCAAACTCCCCAAGGATTTACGACTAAAATGATGATTGCTGCCCATCAAAAAGCCAAAGAGGATGGGATTTTTGTAACCGATGATGCATCTGTTGCAGAGTATGCTGGGATTCCGGTGAAAATCATATCCGGAGATTATAAAAATATTAAGATTACGACCCCGGATGATATTTTAATTGCAAATGCAATCTGTATGGGGAGATAGGAGAAGAGTATGCGAGTTGGATTTGGTTACGATGTACACCAACTGGTGCCGGAGCGGGATTTAATCCTTGGTGGCGTAAATATTCCTTATGAATTGGGTCTTTTGGGGCACTCCGATGCCGACGTGCTTGTGCATGCAATTATGGATGCTTTGCTTGGAGCGGCAGGTCTTGGTGATATCGGCAAACACTTTCCTGATACTGATATGAGATACAAAGACGCGGACAGCCTGAAATTACTTTCCTGTGTAAAAAAAATCCTTTTTGAGCGTGGATGGCAGATTGGGAATATCGATGCTACCATTGTTGCCCAAAAGCCTAAATTGGCAGAATTTATCCCTTTGATGTGCGAGAATTGTGCAAAGGTTCTTGAAGTGGAGGGTGATGCGATTAATATTAAAGCAACCACAACGGAGCATTTGGGATTTGAAGGCAGAGGAGAGGGGATATCTGCCTATGCGGTCTGTCTGATTGTAAGTACGAAAAAGTTTCGTTAATTCCCATATTGACGTGGCAACAGGCGTGTGTTACTATGAAAAAAATATGGTAAGGAGGACACGTCGTGTTGTATTCTTATTCGGTTACACCATTGAAAGAAGACCACTTTGAGGAACGTTGCGAGGATATTAGAAGCCTTGTAAAAAATAATATAATATTCATGCCGTTGTTTTGTATGACCTTAGTGCCTGAGGGGAATCCGGTCTGGGATAAGGCGGGGAAAATGGCAAAACTCTATGCGCGTTATCGTGATGCATTGGAGAAAGATGGAGTAAGATGCGGTATATTAGTGCAGGCATCATTGGGACATGGGTATGTGAACACACCCAACCCATTTCAGAACCATATTAATATGAAAGATGGTAAAGAAGTCTATTCTTGCTGTCCAGAAGATAAGAATTTTATTCAGCATTTTTCTGATGTATTAGTGACACTTGCATAGGAGAAACCTGCTGTTATCATGCTGGATGATGATTTTAGACTCATGCTTAAAGGTGGACAGGGGTGTGCGTGTCCGTTGCATATGGCAGAATTTAATCGTCGCACAGGGCGTTCAATGACAAGAGAGGAATTGGCTGTCCATATCGCATCTCATGAGGAAGACGATCCACTAACTCAAGTATTTCGCGATACCCAACGGGACAGTTTAATCAAGGCAGCAAAGGCATTTCGAGCGGCGGTCGATAGCGTGGATCCAACCATACAAGGAATTAACTGTACCAGCGGGCACCTTTGTGAATCTGTGGAATATACCAACAAAATTTGGGCAGGTGAAGGAAACCCCACCATTGTCAGAATTCCAAATGGGATTTATGCGCCCATTACAGTTCGTGGGTTTAGTGATTTAATGCGTAATGCGGCAATCTGTTCATCAAAACTAAAGAAACGTGGTATAGAAATCATTCTTGCAGAAACGGATACCATACCTTTTAATCGCTATGCAAAAAGTGCAAGGTATTTGCATGCACATTATGCAGCGTCAATTCTAGAAGGATTAAAAGGTGCTAAGCACTGGCTTTCCAGAAGTACTGCATTGTTCCGGATATGACAGATGAACAGATTGCGATGATGTTTAAAAAATCTATTCTTGCAGATGGCCAATCAGCGGAGGATTTGATTCAACGTGAATTTGGTGACTTGTTAGGTGTGGACGTTAAATCGTGGGAAAAAGGTAATGTTTCAGCAGAAACTTTTGATGGCACGATTAATTCTGCGTGTACAAAGCAGAAAAACATAAAAGAAATCCAGATTATGAACAAACAAACCAAAGCGATTTCATACAACTATCGACAGAAAGACGGGGAGGCAGAGATTCTTGCTCCTGCAGTTACTGTGCACCATAGAGAAAATGGATTGCTTTCCATTGTGCTCTGTGGCTCTGCGGATGTAGAATTTTACCTATCTTGAGGGATTTTCATTTTTGAACGAATCAAGAAAAAAACAATTTGTTTCCTTGATGAAAGATGCAGGAGTTCTGCCGGTATATTGTTATGGTGATGATGAAATTTGCTTGCGTGCTGGCTATCTCGAAGATGGTACTTTGTTGACTGCGATTTATGAACTTGGTATTGACCCAATGGAAAGTCTAACACTTTATTTAGAAAAAGAACCATTTGCCATTAAGAAACTGGAAAGTGATGGCTCGTTGACAGAACTTAAGTGGGAAGAGGTAGACGAATGTATTTATCGCATCCAAACCAAAGTGGAAACGATGAACCCTGTTTTCTTATTTATTAAATACTAAATGTTAAAACGGTATGAACATGACTGTTCATACCGTTTTTTTGCAAGAAAAAACCGAGATTTCTCTCGGCAGGGAGTTTCATTTAAGACGTATATCTTAAATGAAGGGAAATGAAAAAGATTGTTAATTGTGGTATGTCTATATCATACAACGTTTTCATAAGAAATGCAATAGGTAAACTTGTGGAAGTTAACAATAAAACTTAATAAAATTTGTGCAACTTCCACAAGTTATTGCATTAATGTTACTGTTCTATTGCAGAACGAGGCGCAGAAAGGTCTTTTTACCTTTTTTAACCACCAGTCCATCCTCACCAAACATATCTGTGGTTACTGTCAAGTCAAATGTGGAAACCTTTTCTCCATTCAAACTCAATCCGTTTTGCTGAATCAATCGTCTACCTTCGCCCTTGGAAGGAATCAGGTTAACCATTGCCAGAAGGTCGAGGATATTGATACCATCGCCAATGGAAGATGCTTCTACGATTTCAGAGGGCATATTCTCAGTATTGCCGCCACCACCAAAAATAGCGGTTGCTGCGTCGTTTGCGGCGTCAGCGGCTTCTTTGCCATGGACCATTTTAGTCACTTCATACGCAAGGATGCATTTCACCTTATTGAGTTCCTGTCCCTCCAGTTTTTCATACTCACGTATTTGTTCCATCGGGAGGAAGGTAACTAATTTCAGCATACGAATGACATCTTTGTCATCAACATTTCTCCAATATTGATAGAATTCGTAAGGAGATACCTTTTCTGGGTCAAGCCAGAGCGCGCCTTTTTCGGTTTTACCCATCTTTTTACCCTCGGAAGTAGTAAGTAGAGTAAAGGTCATACCGTAAGCCTGTTTTCCCTCTTTACGGCGAATTAATTCGATGCCGCCGATGATGTTAGACCATTGATCATCGCCGCCAAATTCCATGATACAATCATGTTCTTTATAGAGTTTATAAAAATCATAGCCTTGCATCAGCATATAGTTGAATTCAAGGAAAGAAAGTCCTTTTTCCAGTCTGGTTTTAAAGCATTCAGCGGTCAGCATTCTGTTGACGGAGAAGTGAACCCCGACCTCGCGCAGAAAGTCAACATAGTTTTGTTTTAAAAGCCAATCAGCATTATTCACCATCATGGCTTTGCCGTCGCTGAAGTCAATAAACTTAGACATTTGGACTTTAAAGTTGTCTGCATTCTTTTGGATTTCTTCTTGTGTAATCATAGGACGCATATCGGTTTTCCCTGTGGGGTCGCCAACCATTGTGGTGCCGCCGCCCAACAAGATAATCGGGCGGTGACCTGCGTTTTGCATATGTTTCATAACAATCAATTGCATAAAATGACCAATATGCAAACTATCAGCAGTTGGGTCAAAACCGATATAAAACGTAATTTTCTTCTCGCCTAAAATTTTTCTGATTTCTTCCTCGTGCGTAGTTTGCGCAATCAACCCGCGTTCTTTTAAGGTATCAAATACATTTTGCATGATTTTTTTATCCTTTCTTACTCTTCATTTTCCTTGGTAGAAGTTGTTGCAATATACAACTCTTCCAGTTGCTTTGCATCCACAGGGGAGGGAGAACCGTTCATCAGTTCTGCTGCAGTTTGTACTTTCGGGAATGGAATGACATCACGGATGGAGTCGCATCCTGCCATAATCATTACCAAGCGGTCAAGACCGTAAGCAAGTCCACCGTGGGGCGGTGTTCCATATTTAAATGCTTCCATCAGGAAACCAAACCGTTCCCAAGCCTCTTCTTTGGTAAATCCAAGAGCCGCAAACATTTTTTCTTGCAGGTCAGTATGGAAGATTCTCAAACTACCGCCGCCGATTTCGGTACCGTTTAAGATAATGTCATAAGCCTTAGCTCGTACTTCACCGGGGGCAGTCTCTAATTTCGGAATATCCTCGTCAACCGGATGGGTAAACGGATGATGCTTTGCAACATAGCGGTCTTCGTCTTCGTCATATTCAAGCAACGGAAAATCAGTAACCCAAAGGAAATTAAATTTGTTTTTGTCAATCAAATCAAAGCGTCTTGCAACTTCCAGACGAAGATTCCCCAATGCATCATATACCACATTGTTGGTGTCGGCAATGATTAAAATGGCATCTCCAACCTTTGCTGAGGTTTTGTCAAGAATGGCTTGAATTTCACATTCTTTCAGGAATTTTGTAATCTGGGAGCGTAGACCGCCTTCTTCAACTACAATCCATGCCATACCTTTGGCGCGATAGGTCTTTACATATTCTCCAAGGCTATCCAGCGTTTTACGGGTCATGCTTTCACCAAGTCCCTCGGCTACGATACAACGAACACTGCCACCGTTTTCAATCGCACCGGAGAATACTTTGAAATCACAATCCTTCACTTCGTTGGAAATATCAATAAATTCCATACCAAATCTGGTATCCGGCTTGTCAGAACCAAAGCGGTCCATTGCCTCGGAGTAGGGGAGACGGAGGAAAGGAGTTTTTACTTCGATTCCAAGTACATCTTCAAATACTGTCTTTAAAAATCCTTCATTGATTTCAATGATGGTATCAATATCAACAAAGGAAAGTTCCATGTCTAACTGCGTGAATTCAGGCTGACGGTCAGCACGCAAGTCCTCGTCACGGAAGCAACGCGCAACCTGAAAATAACGGTCATAACCTGCCAGCATCAATAACTGCTTGTACAACTGCGGAGATTGCGGAAGCGCATAGAAACTTCCCGGATGCACACGGCTGGGAACAAGATAATCTCTTGCGCCCTCAGGGGTACTCTTGGTAAGCATGGGGGTTTCAAGTTCTAAAAATCCATTCTTGTCAAAGTAGTCGCGTGCTAGTTTTGTCACACGATGACGAAGCATCATGTTTCTCTGCATATCAGGACGGCGCAAATCAAGATAACGATATTTTAAACGCAAAGCATCATTGGTATCAATATCTTCTTCAATATAAAACGGAGTGGTTTCAGCACCGTTAAGAATTCTAAGTTCGGTAACAAAGACTTCAATTTCTCCGGTTTTCATTTGAGGATTAATATTTTCAGGAGTCCGTAGCAAAACAGTGCCTTGTACCGCAACCACATATTCGCTTTTTAACTGTTCGGCTTTTTCGAATATTGCGCGGTCAGTTTCGTCATTAAATGACAACTGAATAATGCCGGTGCGGTCACGTAAGGTCACAAAGTTAACACCGCCTAGTTTTCTGTTTCGTGCAACCCATCCCGTAAGAGTTACATTCTCTCCTTGATTCTTTGCAGATAGTTCAGCGCATAAGTGAGTGCGCTTTAGTCCTGCCATGGTTTCAAACTGCATATATTTAACCTCCTTGGGGTTTTCTATTTGATTATAGTATAAATTTCCTCTGGCGTCAAACCAACAGTTTGTGAGGTTCCATCCGCCATGTTCTTAAGTTCGGCTTTCCCTGCCTCAATTTCATCGTCGCCAAGAACGATACTATATGCCGCGCCTAATTTATTTGCGTATTTCATTTGTGCTTTGATGCTTCTTGAGCACAAATCCCGCTCCACCCAACAACCGGCTTTTCGTAAATCATAGACAAGTTTTTGTGTGGCAATATCAGCACGGTTGCCGATGGATGCAATGAAAAGACGAGGTTGTGTTACAGAATAGGAGTCAGATAGCCCTTGGTTTTTCATAATCATAACCAGACGCTCTAAGCCGACTGCAAAGCCGATTCCTTCAGTGGGTTTTCCGCCCAGTTCTTCGACAAGACCGTTATAACGTCCGCCGCCGCAAACTGTAGACTGAGCACCAAGAGCATCAGAGGTAATCTCAAAAACAGTACGGGTGTAATAATCAAGTCCTCGAACAATGCCGGAGTCAATGGTGTAATCAATTCCCACAGCGTCTAAATATGCAAGGGTTTTCTGCAAATGTTCATTACAATCAGAGCAGAGATGGTCAATCATTCTGGGGGCATCTTTTGCAATCGCAGAGCAGATTTCGGATTTACAATCAATAATTCGCATGGGATTTTTCTGTAATCTGCCATGGCATGTTTCGCATAATTTTTCTTCGTGAGCAGAAAAGTATTCCCGCAGTTTTTCGTTATATTCTTTTTTGCAAACGGGACATCCAATGCTGTTTAAATTTAATTTTAAACCTTGGATTCCGAGTTTTTCAAAGAAAGAAAGTGCCAACGCTATGACCTCAGCATCGGTAGCGTCAGAAGTTCCACCGAAACACTCGATTCCAAATTGATGAAATTCCCGTAAACGACCGGATTGAGGCTTCTCGTAGCGATAACAGGAAATTAAATAAAAAAGTTTCGTCGGTTGAGGATCGGCATAGAGGGAGTTTTCGATAAAACTGCGCGCTAAAGAGGCAGTTCCCTCGGGGCGAAGTGTAATACTTCTGCCACCCTTGTCTTCGAAGGTATACATTTCCTTTTGTACAACATCTGTTGTGTCACCTACGCCCCGTTGAAACAGAGCCGTATCTTCAAAAACAGGAGTGCGGATTTCACGATAACCATACGATGCACAGACTTCTCTGGCGGTTTGCTCGATATGTTGCCAAAGAGGGCTGTCAGAAGGAAGGATGTCTTCGGTTCCGCGGGGTTTGTTAATCATACTCATGTGCTCCTTTGTTAGGTTATTTTTTTAGGATATCCCCTTGGTTGGGATTAAATCTGCTACAAACAAGGTCAATGACTTCTGCAACATCTTCCCGTCCGGCTTTTGTTTCGGAAGAAAAGGGAAGAAGAATACAATCATCATCCAGTCCTAAGGTTTCATAAATCAAAGTAAGGTTTGGTTCAATCTGTGATTTTTTTAGTTTATCCAATTTAGTTGCAACTACAACCGGACTAAAGCCAAAGTGGCGAATCCAACCCATCATAGTAATGTCATCTTTGGTTGGTTTGTGTCTTGCATCCACCAACTGAATGACCTGAACCAAATTGAAACGGTCAGATAAATAGGTTTCAATCATTTTTGCCCAGCGTTCTTGTTCTGCTTTAGAAACCTGTGCATACCCATAACCAGGAAGATCAACCAGACGGTAGGTTCCGGCGATATCATAAAAGTTAATGGTGGCTGTTTTCCCGGGGGTGCTACTGGTTCTGGCAAGTTTGGTTCGGTTGGTCAAGCAGTTAATTAAAGAGGATTTACCAACGTTTGAGCGACCAACGAAAGCAACCTCCGGAACCAATGTGTCCGGATATTGACTTGGTTTTACTGCGGTAAGCAGAAATTTGGCATCAATATAATCCATAAATACCTCCATGTTAGTTGCTTTGCGCGCTGATTTGTGAGTTGGGACGGTCTTTTCCGCCAAGCAGAGAATCTATGTACCCAATCTCCTTTTTCGTTTTCTCATGTTTGGATAATGGAAGAAGAGCATATTCTAAAACAGTATCCATGTTTTTGGCAAATATAAACTTCATTCCATCTTTAATTTTTTGTGGAAGTTCTTCAAAGTCCGGTCTGTTTTCGTCGGGTATAATTACGGTTTTGATTCCCATACGAAATGCAGCAAGCGTGTTTTCTTTTAATCCGCCGATAGGGAGTACTCGGCCTCTTAAAGTGACTTCACCAGTCATGGCAACCAAACGATTGACAGGACGACCAGAAAGAGCAGATACCAGCGCAGTTGCCATGGTGATACCGGCAGAGGGACCGTCTTTGGGAATCGCACCTTCCGGTACGTGAATGTGAATATCTATTGTTTTGTAGAAATCTTGGGGAATATCAAAACGAAAGGTGTTGGAACGCACGAAACTAAGTGCTGCTTTGGCAGACTCTTGCATAACATCTCCCAGATTTCCGGTTATCTCTAGTTTGCCGGAGCCGGGCATAGTATTAACTTCAATGCAAAGAGTGTCGCCTCCGCACTCTGTCCAAGCAAGACCGCTTACAACGCCAACCTGGTCTTTAGAATCCGTTTTTTCGTAATGATAAATCTGTTTGCCTAAAAATTCATTTAAATTTTTACCTGAAACAGATACGGTTTCAGCAGTTCCGTCTACCAATTTCATGGCTGTTTTTCTGCAAATTGCAGTAATTTTTCGTTCCAAAGAACGAACCCCTGACTCTCTGGTATATCCGTCGATCAGTGTAGGAAGTGCTGTACTGGTAAATTTCAGTTGCGATAACGCTAATCCATGAAGTTCCTTTTGCTTTGGAATCAAGTGTTTTTTTGCAATTTCAATTTTTTCTTCCAGAGTATATCCGGATACCTCGATAATATCCATGCGGTCCAGCAATGGCTTGGGAATGGTATCCAAAGTATTTGCGGTTGCAATCAACAAAACCTGAGACAAATCAAAGGGGAGTTCTACATAATGGTCGCGAAAACTTTTGTTTTGCTCCGGGTCAAAAACCTCCAGCATGGCAGAGGCGGGGTCGCCGCTGTAATCTCTTGACATTTTGTCAATTTCATCAAAGAGCATCAGAGGGTTGTTGCTTCCGGCATACTTCAATGCCTCTATAATTCGACCAGGCATTGCACCGACATAGGTTTTACGATGCCCGCGGATTTCAGCCTCGTTATGAACACCCCCAAGACTAATACGAGTGTAGTTTCTGCCAAGTGCCTCGGCAAGCGATTGGGCAATGGAGGTCTTACCAACGCCGGGAGGTCCAACTAAACACAAAATATTGCTTTTGGGTTGGCCGGATAGTTTGCGAACGGCAATGTACTCTAAAATTCGTTCTTTTACCTTATCAAGCCCGCAGTGGTCACGGTCAAGAATTTTTTTGGCAGTTTGAATATCCAAACAATCCTCGGTTTTCTTTTCCCAAGGGAGAGAGAGGACGGTTTCGATATAATTTTGTACTACCCCATATTCCTGAGAAAACGGATGGGTTTTGGTTAATCGAACAATCTCGTCTTCTAACTTGTCCACTACCAATTTAGGAAGTTCACGAGAGGAAATTTCATTGCGGAATTTCTTGATATCTGCCTCTACGGCATCGTCTTCGCCTAATTCTTCTTGAACCACATGCAGTTTTTCTCTGAGCATATAGTCCCTTTGATTCTGGTCAAGATTATTTTGAACTTTGTCCATAACTTCTTTTTCCAGTTCCAGAAGTTGGGTTTCGTGTTCCATAATTGCAATCAAACATTCCAGCCTGTCATCCACATTGACAGCATTTAAAACCTCTTGTTTTAACTGAGGTTTTAGCGGAAAATTAGATGCAATTACATCCGCCATTTCACCGGGGTCCTCAATGGAGAGAAGAGAAGTCAATGCCTCCGGACTGAATCGGTCATATAACTCTAAAAAACGCTCCACAAGGTGGAAGAGACGGCGCACCAGAACCTGTGCCTGTAAATCATCAGCAGGAGGAATATCCTGAAGTTTGGTCACATTGACAGTAGACAATTGAGGGGTATCCATAAATCGAGTAATGCGGCCCCGAGACAACCCCTCTACTAAGATACGAATATTACCGTCCGGTAAATTAAGAATTTGTTTAATTTCAGCAACAGAACCAATCTTTGCAAGGTCTTCCCGTAAAGGTTCATCCACGGTGATGTCATTTTGATAACAGAGGAAAACGAGTTTGTCTTCTTCCATAGCGTGACGAACAGCCGCAATTGACTTGGGGCGTCCAACGTCAAAATGAAGTGACATACCGGGAAATATCGTCAATCCCCTAAGCGGAACCAAGGGAAGGGTTAATCTATTTTTCATGCAATAACCTGCTTTCTTTCTATTGTTGTACGCATCATGTTATTATACTATAATTACAAAAAAATAGCAAGGTTTTTTCGCTAAAAAAGCAGAAAAACGGCTATTCTTTTTGAATAGCCGTTCATAGATGTTTCTTATTGGTTTTTCTTGATGCCGATATCCTTTCTAAAGTGCATATCCTTAAAAGAAATCATAGGAACATAGGAGTATGCTGCTTTTATTGCTGCGTCAAGGTTTTCGCCTGTGGCAGTCACACCGAGAACTCTGCCGCCATTGGTTTTAAAGCATCCATCCTCATACACGGTTCCGGCATGGAACACCATTGCACCAAGGCTTTCAGCCTGTTTAATGCCATCAATGGGATACCCTTTTTCATATTTTTGCGGATACCCGCCTGAAGCAAGTACCACGCAAACGGCTGCGTTATCTTCCCATTCAATGTTGATATCATTCAGTTTTTCATCAATGACTGCATTAAAGATGTCAAATAAGTCTGTTTTCAATCGGGGAAGAACAACTTGTGTTTCCGGGTCTCCAAATCGACAGTTGTATTCAATCACCTTAACACCGTCTTTGGTTTTCATTAACCCAAAATAGAGAACACCCTTGAAGGTACGCCCCTCTTGATTCATAGCATTCATAGTAGGGAGGAAGATGGTGTTCATACATTCTTCAGCAAGTTCAGGGGTGTAAATCCGGCTGGGGGAGAATGTTCCCATACCCCCGGTATTTAACCCTTCGTCGTTATCATAGGCGCGTTTGTGGTCTTGTGCCGAAACCATTGGTTTTAATGTTTTTCCGTCTGTAAATGCCAAAACGGAAATCTCGGGACCGACTAAGAATTCTTCAATTACTACTTTGCCGCCTGCAGCACCAAAGACCTTGTCGTCCATAATTTCGTGAACTGCAGTTTCTGCTTCTTCCAAAGATTGGGCGATGATGACACCTTTACCCAAAGCAAGACCGTCTGCCTTTACTACAACAGGAAATTTATTCACATCCTTTATATATTTAATGGCGTCAGCACTATTATCGAAAACTTCATATCCTGCTGTAGGGATATTGTATTTTTTCATCAAATCTTTGGAAAATGCTTTGCTTCCCTCAATTATTGCTGCTGCTTTATTTGGACCAAAAGCGCGCAATCCCGCATTCTCAAATGCATCAACGGCGCCTGCTGCCAGCGGGTCATCCGGAGCCACTACGGTCAAATCAATTGCATTTTCTTTTGCAAACGAAGTAAGTTTCTCAAAATCCATAACGGAGATAGATACACATTCTGCCAATTCAGAAATTCCGCCGTTTCCGGGGGCTGCATATATTTTATCTACTTTGGGACTCTGACTCAATTTCCATATAATAGTGTGTTCCCGTCCGCCGCTGCCGATTACCAGTACTTTCATAACAATTCTCCTTTGTATCTATTTAGATTTGGCACGAGGATGCGCCTGTTTATAAACATCTTGCAGTCTGCTTTTTACAATTTGAGCATAAATTTGCGTAGAAGCAATATCGGTATGTCCCAACATTTCCTGAATAGATTTTAAATCTGCACCGTTTTCAAGCAAATGAATGGCGAATGAATGCCGGAGTGTATGGGGCGTAATCTCTTTTTTGATACCTGCAAGGTCTTTATAGTGTTTAATGATCTTCCAGAAACCTTGCCTGGTTAACATACTCCCGCCTAAATTTAAAAATAGAATGTCTTTATCTTCAATGTTAGGCAGTTTTGAACGACCGTGTTCCAAATAGGATTTTACGGCGTTCTTTGCTTCAGTATAGATAGGAACCACACGTTTTTGACCATGGTGCATACAATTGATATATCCCACGGATAAATCGATGTCGGTCGTTTTCAATGAAATCAGTTCCGAAACCCTGATGCCTGTAGCATAAAGAATTTCCAACATTGCTTTATCTCGATATCCTTTAAAATTCTTACAAATTGGTTGTTCTAGTAAAAGTTCAACTTCTTGTGCAGTAAGGATTTGCGGAAGTTTCTTTTCAGTTTTAAAGCCATGGATATTGTCCGTAGGATCAACCGTAAGATAATGCTGCTGATTTAAAAAATGATAAAAAGAACGCAAAGAAGCAAGAGCGCGGGAAATCGTAGAAGTTGCTTTGCCTTGTTTTTGCATTATAAGCAAATAATCAAGAACGTGCGTACCGCTGCATTCTTGGAAAGATGCTATCTGTTGTTCCTTGATATAATTAAGATATTTGACAATATCTCTCCGGTAAGATTCCAATGTGTTTCGTGAAACTTTTTTGTCACGCTCTAAGTATGTCATATATTCTTTTACCCATACATCCACGATTTATTCCCTCCTCAATCGCCATTCTATTTTACATAATTTTTTTTTAATTGACAAGAGGTTTTAAGAAAAAAGTTGAAAAATATTACAAAAAGAACCCGCATAGAGGTTGCAAAAGAGTGGGAACAATATACCCCTCGATGAGAGAACAAAGCAAAAGAATAATAAGGAAGATCCCTGTCATAATGCAATGATGACCATAAATTTGCTTCTTTATGGTTGCAGACACAGCACTTTTGCGCATTAGTTTGCGGTCTAGGGCAAATTGCACTTGTGAAATCAAATATAGGCAGAGTGCAGGCAGTAAAAGGAGAGTTTGGGGAAGAATAGCAATTGCATTTAATAGGATGCCTTTTAGCGGATAGCACTGAATCAAATATGTGATGGTAAAGCCTGTGCGAAAGCCTTTGAGCATACATTGAAAGAATCCCAATGGGAGCAACCACAAATACCAGCCGGAAATCCAGATCCATAAAGCGAACTGTAAATAGTTCATCAATGAAAGATAAAAGGCTTCGCTTTTTGCACTTCCTTGAATCATATATGCGGAAAAGAATTTGTGAAAGTATTCTTGCATTTCGTGTGTGGTTTCAACATTTGCACATACAGAAGTGATACCGCCAAGCAACAAACCAAAGAAAAAGATGATGAAAACAAGGATACATTTGCGTTTTTCTTGTATCAACTTACCTTTTAAGTTTAAGGAAAATGCAGTTCTTTTTTTCATGAGTGACCTCCTGATACGTTGTGTACTAGTAGTATCTTATGGCAGTAGACATAAAAAAAGAACAAGCATTGCAATATAGTTATTTTAATGGTCTTAAAGAAATAACTGTCAAGTATTTATCCTTTACAGAGAAATTGATGTCAAATCCTCCAAAAGAGAGGCCGTAAATGCGATTGGATTCTGTTTGATATCCAGGGCGAGGATCTTGCTCCAAAAGAGCAATAAGACCTGCGCGAAGATGTTCAGGAATTTGAAGAAGCAATTCTTCGGGAAATGTTACACAAAGGGTATTTTCGTCCGGTACCTGTGCATAGCCACCCAAAGCATCAGGGTGAGAATCGGTATAAGGAAGATATGGTTTAATATCATAGATGGGGGTTGCGTTCATCAAATCAGCACCCGCTATATACAAAAGAGGTCCGTCAGAACTTTGACTTTCTATATGTTCAATGCGAACGGAAGATAAGCCAATAGGATTTGGGCGATAAGGAGAACGACTTGCAAAAACACCGATTCTGGTGTTACCTCCAAGTTTAGGAGGACGAACGGTTGGAGACCAGGATTCTTTTTGTGCCTCGGAAAACTTCCACAACAACCAAATGTGTGAATAACCCTCCATCCCCCGATATACATCCGGATTTCGAAATTCCGGTTCCAAAATAATCACAGAAACGAGTGAATCAACAATGCCACTTTGTCTTGGAATTCCAAACTTAGACGAGAAATCATTATAAATATGTCCAATAATTTTCATATTACACCTCACTATTTGCTTCGATTAAGGATAAAAATGCTTTTGTCGCCAATGAAAGAGGACTATTTTTCATATAGGCATATCCGACACTTCGCGCGGGAATGGGCGGGGTAAGATTCAATTCTTTTACTGAGCCATCATTCAGGTTTTTTTGGGAGAATTCTTTGATGACACAAGAAACACCAAGATGGATGGAAGCAAAACGCAGAAGAAGGTCATGAACCGCGAATTCAATTTGCGGATTTAATATTATTTCTTTTTCAGCAAATTTTTGGTCTAAATATCGTCTGGAAGATGCATTTTTTTCTAATAAAATAAGTGGTAGTTCAGTCACTTCGTCCCATGAATATATTTTTTTTGCGTCAAAATCCGAGCCACATACAAAAATATCATGGATGGTAAGGCATGGAGTAATGCAAAGTTCCTCATCTTGGGCAGGTAAATTTACAAAAGCAATGTCTGCCTTTCCTTTTTTGACAAGGTCAAGCATTTGTGAAGAGTAGGAGTTTGCCATTTCAATGCGGATTTCCGGATAGGAGGCATGAAATCGTTCAAGATAGGGAAGAAGAAATTCCGTGGTAATTGTATCACCTGCGGCAATGGTCAGCGTGCCACTTTCCAGATGTTGCAGGCGTTCTAACAATGCTTCTCCTTGTTCGATGGATTGCATTGCGGGTTCAATTTTTTGAAATAACAACACTCCTTCTTTTGTCAAAGAAACGCCTTTACGCGAGCGAGAAAATAACTGAATATTTAAATCCAGTTCTAATTGCCGAATGCATTGAGAAATCGCAGATTGGGAAATATATAGATGTTGTGCTGCGGTAGAAAATGAAGCAAACCGAGCAGTTTCGTAAAAAATGCGATAATAGTCAAGTTTGGTTTTCATATAAGCACTCCTTATCGTGGTTGTAAGTTTTATCTATTTTACTAATGCATGTAGTTGTATTATAATAATAATAGAACAAAAAGTCAAGAACCGGGAGGTTATATTTATGGCAAGAAAAGTTGGAACTGTTTCCAGAGGCATCCGATGCCCCATCATTCGTGAAGGCGATGACATGGCGGCAATCGTTGTAAATAGCGTGCTTGAAGCAGCGGAGGCAGAAGAATTTGAACTTCGCGACAGAGATGTTGTTGCGATTACAGAATCTGTGGTGGCTCGTTCACAAGGTAATTATGCTTCAGTTGATGCAATCGCAGAAGATGTTAAGAATAAATTAGGCGGCGAAACCATCGGTGTTATTTTCCCGATTCTCAGCCGTAATCGATTTGCAATTTGCTTGCGCGGTATTGCCAAAGGGGCTAAAAAAATTGTTCTTATGCTCAACTATCCCAGTGATGAGGTAGGAAATGCATTGGTTTCTCTTGACCAATTGGATGCAGCGGGCATCAATCCTTATACCGATGTATTGAGTGAAGCAAAATATAGAGAGTTGTTTGGTGAAAATCTTCATCCTTTTACCCATGTTGACTATATTCAGTATTATGGTGATTTGATTCGCTCTTGTGGAGCAGAGGCGGAAATTGTTCTTGCCAATGACCCTAAAGCAATTCTTCAATATACTGACAGTGTATTAAATTGTGACATTCACAGCAGAGCGCGGACCAAACGCATTCTCCGTGCGGCTGGAGCAAAACGGGTTCTTGGATTGGATGAAATCCTTTCTCAATCTGTCAATGGAAGCGGATATAACGAAAAATACGGATTACTGGGTTCGAATAAATCAACAGAAGATACCGTTAAACTGTTCCCGCATGAATGCTTTGATTTGGTTGAAAACATTCAAAGTCAGTTGCTAGAGCGTACAGGAAAACACATGGAAGTTATGGTTTATGGCGATGGCGTCTTTAAGGATCCTGTGGGTAAGATTTGGGAACTGGCTGACCCTGTGGTGTCTCCCGCATATACCAAAGGATTAGAAGGTACTCCGAATGAATTAAAACTGAAATACCTTGCAGATAATGATTTTGCTGATTTATCCGGCGAGGAATTGAAGAAAGCAATCGAAACTGCCATTCGCAAAAAAGACGATGATCTTGTTGGTAATATGGCTTCGCAAGGTACGACACCTCGTCGCTTGACTGACCTTATTGGTTCGCTCTGTGATTTGACCAGCGGTTCCGGTGATAAAGGTACGCCAATTGTTTTGGTTCAGGGTTATTTTGATAATATGACCGATTAATTTTATAAAAAACAATCCATGACATAACATGGATTGTTTTTTTATCTATATGAATGTTTTATTATAGATCTAACCTTGAAAAAATATAAATATATGATATAATGTAAAGGCTTTATACATGTAAGTCTGGTCTTAAATTATTATAAATGTAAGGAGAAATAGAAATATTATGAGAAAAAAACTTCAAGACAAAATGTTTGAAATAAGTTATATTATTGAGCTTTTTATATCACTTCTTGTAGGCATGGCGGTTATTATTATGTCTGTACGGGTTGTAATGGACATTGTTAATGTCTCATTCTTTGAGCATGGTGTTGATTCGCTTGTTGTGATTTTGGATAAAGCAATTGCTCTTGCTATCGGCGCCGAACTTATAAAAATGCTTTGTAAACATACTCCTGAAACGATTATTGAGGTTTTGGCATTTGCTCTTGCGCGACAACTAATAGTAGGACATGCATCCTCCTGGGAAAACCTCATCACAGTTGGAGCGATTGCAATACTTTTTGTTGTTAGAAGATTTTTGCTAAATCGTCACGACATGGTAGAAACTCCCGATGGTCTTGTAGAAATTGATAATATAGAGTCATAAAAATACATATAACCAACAAAAATATTTATTAAGGATATTTGGAGAGTTTTTTTGACCTGACTTGACACGAGTCTATAAAGATTGTCCAAAATTGGCGAAAGCGAGGAAGATAAATGAAAAAAACATATATAACATCAATGCCAAACCGCATTGGTGCATTTTTAAAAGCAAGTAAGTGCTTTTCGGCATTAGGAATTAACATTACTCGTGTAAGTTACAATAAGGCTGTAGATTCTCATACGTTGTTTATAGATGCAGAAGGAACAGAGGAACAGTTGAAAAAAGCAGATAGTAAACTTGAAAAGATTGGTTATCTTCAAAATAATAACTTAAAAACAAGCATTGTTTTATTGGAGTTTTGCCTAAAAGATGTTCCGGGAAGTGTTACGGATGTTTTGACTCTTATTGATAGATTTAATTTTAACATATCATATATAAGTTCACAAGAGAATGGGACCGATTATCAGTATTTTAAGATGGGATTGTATGTTGATGATTCCCCAAAAATATCTGAATTTTTGAAGGAAGTGGAAAAAATATGTAAAGTTCGAATAATAGACTATAACAGTTCGGAGAAGGTTTATGATAACAGTATTTTTTACAATACATATGTTATGGGACTGGCTCAAATTATGGGTTTAACTACCAATATAAGCAAAGAACTTTTAGTACATGTAAATCTAGCAATGCAGACGTTGGACGAGCAGGGATTGTCTCCATATCGTACCTTTGACAGTATCAGTAAATTTGCAGAATTGCTTGGCGCTTCAAAAGGGAGGAATTTTTCTCCACGCATAACTAAACACAAAATCACCGAAAAAACCGAGATAATATTAATAGAACCTCCTTGCGGAAGTAATACAATCATTATAAACAGTGACAAAAAATATTTGTTTATAGACAGCGGTTATGCTTGCTATAGCGAAGAAATGCTCAGTGTATTCAAAAAAATTATACCTGAATTTAATGAAATTAGAAAAACAATACTTATAACGCATGCCGATGTTGACCATTGCGGACTATTACCACTGTTTGACGAGGTTATTGCAAGCCATAAAACTGCAATGTGCTTAAACAAAGAATATAATGGGGAAAATGGGTACAGGGAGGAAAATGCCCTGCACAAGCCTTATATTAATATTTGCAAATTACTTACCTCATACAAAACGGTAAATCCCAATAAGGTTACCGCATTGTGGGATGATATAGAAAATCCCGAAGAACCTCTTACTCAAATCGGTTTTTATGATTTTGGGGAACTCCATTTTGAGGTGTATGAGGGGCAGGGTGGACATCTTCCCGGAGAAGTAGTTCTTATTGACTATCGAAATCATATTGCTATTACCGGGGATATTTATATTAACGTCCACGGATTAACGCAGGAGCAGGCAGAATACAACCAATATGCTCCTATACTTATGACGTCTGTTGATACCAACCCTGAACTTTGTGCTGAAGAACGACAGGCAATCATGCAAAGACTTGGTGTAGGGAAATGGCAGATTTATGGGGCACATGGATTTAAAAAGGACTATTCAGTTAATGTATAATTTTGCTGCTCAATTTGACGCGAGCCCGATGCTAAAAACATTGTCATTTAGATTTTACATTTTTCGTAACAAGAGTGTCGAATTATGTAGGAGAAATTATAGAAAGAAGGAATAGTATTGAATTATAGTACATATTTGTTTGATTTTGATGGCACATTAGTAGATTCAATGCCGACGTTCATTGCTAGTATGTTGAAAATTCTTGATAACAACAATATAAAGTATGAAGACGATATAGTAAAAATCATTACACCCTTAGGTTATGCTGGAACTGCTGAATATTTTAAGCAATTAGGCGTTCCTTTGTCAAAGGAAGAAATGATGCAGTTGATGAATAAGTATGTATACAACGAGTATATATACAATATTTCTGCAAAAACAAATGTTATTTCTGTTCTTAATGAATTGAAGAACCGGGGCGCAAACCTTAATGTTCTTACGGCAAGCCCGCATACTGTTCTTGATCCTTGTTTAAAACGACTTAAAATATATGATTTATTTACCAATGTGTGGTCTTGTGATGATTTTTCTATGACGAAGGCAGATCCCATAATCTATGTTAACGCCGCAAAAAAGATAGGAAAGCCGGTTGAACACATTCTTTTTCTTGATGATAATTATAACGCAGATAAAACAGCCAAGTCTGCTGGAATGAGTGTATGCGGAGTGTTTGATGAATCATCTGCTGAATATGTTAATGACATAAAAAATGTTGCTGACTATTATATATATGATTTTGCTGAATTATTAGATATTAAAAACAAAAAATCAGTCTTAACATAACGCGAACATTGGCTAAAAAACTTGATATTTAAATTATGCAGTCCTTATAAAAACAAGAGGAGATAAATGAGGAGATAAATAATGAAAGATTTTATTTACTATGCACCTACCAAAGTATTTTTTGGAAAGGAAAAGCACAAAGATGTAGGAAAAATAATCAATGAGTTTGGGTATAACAATATAATGCTTCAGTATGGACAGGGAAGTATTAAAAAATCCGGACTTTATGATGAGGTTATGGAATCTCTTGCTGAATATGACATAAATGTTGTTGAAATGGGTGGCGTTGAGCCAAATCCCAAACTCTCTTTTGTTCGAGAGGCGGTAAAAGTGGCAAAAGAAAAAGAAGTTCAGATGATACTTGCAGTTGGTGGCGGAAGTGTTCTTGATTCTTCAAAATATACTGCCGCAGGTGCTTGTGCTGATTGCGACCCGTGGGATTTTCCAACAGGCAAAACAAAGGTTGAAAAATCTTTGCCAGTGGGCTGTATTCTTACGATTGCCGCAGCGGGAAGTGAGATGAGCTCGTCTGCGGTCATCACTAATATGGAACTTAATATGAAACGAGGATTTAACAGTGAATTTAATAGATGCAAATTCGCTATCATGAATCCTGAACTAACATATTCAGTGTCTAAATATCAAACTGCTTGCGGCGTGGTTGATATTATGGCACACACAATGGAGAGATATTTTATCCCTGGTGAGCCAACAGACCTTACAGACAGAATCTCCGAAAGCGTATTGAAGGCAACGATTGCTGCGGGGACAAAACTTATGGAAAATCCTGAAGATTATGATGCGCGTGCCAATATGATGTGGGCATCAAGTATATCTCATAATGATCTTACCGGTTGCGGTCGTCAAAATGCACTTCCTGTACATCAGTTGGAGCATGCCCTAAGCGGTGAATATGATCAGATAGCTCATGGTGCAGGACTTGCGGTGCTTTTTCCAGTTTGGGCAAAATATATTTACAAACATAATATCCCGCGTTTTGCACAGTTTGCACGTAGGGTATGGGATTGTACTGAAAAGGAAGATGAAGTTGCTGCATTAGCCGGAATTGAAAAAATGGAAGAATATTTTAAATCAATCGGTATGCCATCAAGTCTTGCAGACTTTAGTCTTGACGAAAATTGTATTGAAAGACTTTCAGAACTTTGTACTTTTGATAGACAAAGAACGATTAAAAGTTATATTGATATGGACTTTGATGTTGTAAAAGATATATTTGAAATTTGTGCAAAATAGAACGGTTGAACCTGCAATAAATATGTTGTTGAATTGTTTGGGCGGTTATAAGTGGCATCTAAAGATTATATTCTTTATATAAAGGAGGACGATTGTGAAAAAACGTTCTATTTTTTATATTATTGCTGCAGGAGTTTTATGGGGAACCTCTGGGTTGTTTGTAGATTACCTCGCACCTTATGGTTTTTCCTCATTACATATGGTTGTGGTGCGCGGAGGAGTTTCTTTGATTGTCCTTGCGCTTTATGTTCTTATTTGTGATAAGCGTGCATTTTGCATAAACAAAAAGGAATTATTTTTATTTGCATGCAGCGGACTTGGGTTATTCGGAACGGCTGCTTGTTATTATGCGGCAATGCAAGTATCCTCTGTTTCAACGGCAGTTATATTGATGTATACAGCGCCGGTGATTGTTATGGTGTATTCTGTCACTTTTTTAGGAGAAACCTTTACGCGGTGGAAAGGACTTTCGGTTGCGTGTATGATGATTGGTTGTGCTCTTGTTTCAGGTATAATCGGAGGACTAAAATTTAGCCTTTTGGGAATTGTCTTAGGCTTTTTGTCATCCATCTCTTATAGTGCATATAATATTTTCACCAAGATGCAGATGCGAAAAAAGAGCAATCCGATATCTGCCACACTATATTGTTTTGCATTTATGACATTGTTAGCATTATGCGTATCCAAACCAATGGCGATTCCTGTTCTAATTATGCAAAAGCCTTTTGCCTTAACGATTGCTTTGGTTGGACTTGCTGTGGTAACTGCACTTTTGCCTTATCTTTTTTACACGTTGGCGATGAAAACGCTTCCGGCAGGAACAGCGTCTTCCCTTGCGATTGTTGAGCCAATGTCTGCAACGTTGTTTAGTGTCATTTTTTTGAATGAGGCGTTGGGACTTTCCTCGCTTATTGGAATTATTTTAATTCTTGGTTCCGTTTTTTTGCTTAGCAGAA
Organism: Ructibacterium sp.; assembly: GCA_045539735.1. Taxonomy (GTDB): domain Bacteria; phylum Bacillota; class Clostridia; order Monoglobales; family Monoglobaceae; genus Ructibacterium. The sequence continues at coordinate 71,741 of JAZQFW010000018.1, forward strand.
ATGAGAAGGATATTGCAGATAACTCAGGAGGAGAGGTTAAATGAAACAACCCAGAAAAGCAATCCAAGTTTCTCTGATCGTTTTAGTATTATGTGGGATTATGGCGGTGATAGACGGATTTTTAAAGGTGAATTACCTTCAAAAATCTATCATTAAATTGGTCTTATTTTTATGTTGCCCCATCATTTATTTAACCCAAAATAATGAATTAAAGTGCAAGACGCAATTTATTTTTAATAAAAAAAGTTTGACACTTGCCATTGCTTTAGGATTGGGAGTGTTTACTATTATCTGTGGTGGGTATTTTCTGTTAAAAGATATCTTTGATTTTAGCGGAATTACAAAGAGTTTGACGGAAAATATAGGGGTGAACCGTGAAAATTTTGTTTATGTTTCTTTATACATCTCCTTTGTGAATTCGCTATTAGAAGAGTTTCTCTTCCGTGGTTTTGCATTCCTTACGCTTAGGCAGGTTTCATCTCAACGATTTGCACATATCTTCAGCGCAAGTATATTTTCTCTCTATCATGTAGCAATGATGATTGGTTGGTTTTCTTCGGCAGTATTTTTGCTTGTTCTTAGCGGCCTTTTTGCAGGAGGAATCTTATTTAATTATTTAAATGTTAAAAGTGGAACAATTTACCCGTCATGTTTTGTACATATGTTTGCTAATTTTGCGATTAATTTTATTGGATTTATTTTATTTGGAATTTTCTAAAACGGAATTGATTTTTTAATAAAACCGGAATAATTATACACCTGATATTGATACCCATTGTTGTGAGGGGATACAAAACAAAAAGACGATTACATAAGTAATCGTCTTTTGCATTGGAGTTATTTTAATGTTCCTCTTTCTAATAATTCAATAATTTTTCTTGAATATTCACCGGTTGCAATATTTGCATCTTTGCCTTCAATGAATTTCGCAAATTCAATAAACTGTCGCTCAAATGCATTTTTATCATTTGGGAAAGGATATTCAACAAAGCCACCGTCTTGTGCGATTTCAAGTTTCCAACCCGAGGTTACACGAAATGTTGCTTCTGTAAAATGGAATAAGATATGGTTGGTATGGTAACCGTGATAACCACATAAATTGATGGTGGAAGAAACCCCGTTTTTAAAGCGTAATAAGAACTGTGCGTGTCCGTCTACATCGAAGTCGTTATGTACATTACCATAGAAAGAAAGGAACTCATCTACATCATCGCCGATGATGTAGAACAATTTATCCAAAGAGTGTGCACCGTAGTTTCTGGATATACCACCGCCGGATTTTTCTTTGGATAAGAACCAGCGAGGTCTTGTTTCAGGAAAATAGAAGGTATTATTGTTGTCAATGGTCATGGCAAGTTTTCCATAGGTGCCTTCATCATAGATTTGCTTGATTGCCATGTTAGGGCCGACGAAACGTTGCAGATGTCCAACTGCAAGTTTAGCACCTGATTTCTTTGCCGCTTCAATCATTTTGTCGCATTCTTCTACGGTATTAGCCATAGGTTTTTCTACTAAAACATGAATCCCTTTTTCCAAGAAGTAACAAGTAACTTCACAGTGGAGGAAATGAGGAAGATTTAAAAGAACGGCATCAAGTTGCGTATCAATCTGTTTGTAATCGGTATAATAGGGACAGTTACATTTTTCCGCGCTTTCCTTTGCCTTTGCTTCGTCAATATCACAAACAGCAACTACTTTAAAAAGATTTGTTTTTTCCACAGCCTTCAAATGCTCATTTACAATGATACCGGCACCAATAACTCCAAGATTATACATATCAATAAATTCCTTTCTTGTTTAAATTTATGTTTATCATAACACAAAAAAAGGAAAAGTCAATATAAAATAATGAAAAAATTAAATTCAATCAAAGGTTGAATTTATAGATAAAATATGATATACTTGCAGTTGAATATGAACTCGTAAAGGAGGCTAGTATGCTGAATTTAGAACATTTAAAATCTAATCGAATATTCTATTATTTTAGTAAAATCAGTGCAATTCCCAGGGGTTCCGGAAACCAGAAGAGGATTCGCGAATTTTGTGTTGCGTTCGCAAAAGAACATGATCTTAAATTTATTCAAGATGATGCAAACAATGTGATTATTTATAAACAAGGAACCAATGGCTTTGAGAATTCTGAACCAATCATTTTGCAAGGACATTTGGATATGGTTTGTCAAAAAAATGAGGGTATTGAGATTGATTTTGCCAACGACGGCATTGATATCTATTTAGATGGTGATTTTATTAAAGCCAGAGGGACAACTCTTGGCGCTGATAATGGAATTGCTGTTTCTATGATGCTTTCAATTTTAGAGGATGATACCATTTCTCACCCACCGATTGAAGCCGTGTTTACTACAGATGAAGAAATTGGTATGATAGGGGCAGGAAAACTGGATTTTTCTCATTTAAAAGGGAAAAAGATGTTAAATCTGGATTCAGAAGACCCTAAAACACTTACGGTTTCTTGTGCAGGCGGAAGTGAATGCGGTGTAAGCCTTTCGGTTAACCGTAAACAAATTTACGGGCAACGCGTCGTGCTAAAGTTACAAGGATTAAAAGGCGGACATTCCGGTGTGGAAATTAACGCAGGGCGAGTGAATGCCGATATTCTTGCGGGCAGGGTGCTGAAGACCATAAAAAAAGCAGGGAAATGCCATATTCTCAGCATCAATGGAGGTGATAAGGGGAATGCAATTCCCCGCAATTGCTGTATTGAATTAGTTGTTCCAGATCCTGTAGATTTTATTGAACAAGTAAAAGACCTTTTATCCAGCATACAAGAAGAAATCAGTGATAAGGAGGAGGGGTTTGTACCAACCCTTGAGATATTGGAACAAGATGAATTTTCTGTTTTAGATAAAGAATCCGAAGAAAAACTATTGTTTTCATTATTGCATGCACCAAATGGTGTTATTGCAATGAGTGCAAATGTTTCTGACTTAGTTGAAACTTCACTCAATCTTGGAATTGTAAAAACAGAGGAAGATGTTGTGAAAATGCTCTTCTCGCTCCGGAGTAATAAGGCTTCTGCGCTTGTTTTTCTAGAAGAAGAACTCGTTCACTTTTTCGATTATCTGGGATGTAATATAGATACGTACGGACATTATCCTCCTTGGGAGTTTTGCAAGAATTCTAAGATGCAGGCATTGTATCAAGAGGTGTACGAAGATTATCACGGCGAGAGGCCGATAGTCACTGCCATTCATGCAGGGTTGGAATGTGCAGTCTTTGCTGCAAATATTCAAGGACTTGATTGCATCTCTATCGGTCCTGAAATGTATGATATTCACACAACCAATGAACGATTGAGCGTTTCTTCTGTTGATGCAACCTACCAAATTGTTCTTGAACTGTTAAATAGATGTAAATAGTGTTTTATCTTGTGTTTTTATTCGAGATATGGTACAATAGAAAAGATTTTTATAATGTGTCGCAATCTTGCGATAGAATGGAGTTAATATGAACAATAAAACAGAGTTTAAGCCGTATATACCGGCGGAAAAAATTACACCTGAAATAACAATCACTTCGATTGTTATGGGCATTTTACTTGCTATCATATTTGGTGCGGCCAATGCATATTTAGGTCTTAGGGTTGGAATGACGGTTTCCGCATCGATTCCCGCAGCGGTCATTGCTATGGGCGTGATTCGAGTTGTTATGCGTAAAAATTCTATTCTGGAAAGCAATATCGTACAAACCATTGGATCAGCCGGCGAATCTTTAGCTGCCGGTGCAATCTTTACTTTGCCTGCACTCTTTTTGTGGGCGGCAGAGGGGAAGATGGACAAACCCGGAATTGCAGAAATTACAATTATTGCTCTTTTAGGCGGATTGCTTGGGGTGTTTTTTATGGTACCTCTGCGTAATGCTCTCATTGTTAAGGAGCATGGTATTCTTCCTTACCCTGAGGGAACTGCATGTGCGGAGGTTCTTCTTGCGGGAGAAGAAGGCGGTGCAAATGCGTCTACCGTTTTTGCCGGAATGGGCTTTGCCGCTTTGTTTAAATTTTTGATTGACGGATTAAAATTGGTATCCGGTGAAATTTCATTCCGCATTAAAGGTTTTGCAGGCGAAATCGGAACACAGATTTATCCTGCAGTTATGAGTGTAGGATACATCTGCGGTGCGAGAATTGCTTCATTTATGTTTGCCGGCGGTGTGTTGAGTTGGCTTGGAATTATTCCGCTGATTGTTTTGTTTGGCGAAAATATCGTATTGTACCCCGGTACTGTATCTATCGGAGAGATGTATGCAAGCGGAGGAGCAAGTGCTATCTGGAGTTCCTATATTCGTTATATTGGTGCAGGTGCGTTGGCAGCGGGCGGTATTATTAGTTTGATTAAATCTTTGCCTTTGATTGTCAAAACATTCAGCGGAGCCATGAAGAGCATGACCGGAGTGCAGGGAGGAACCCAATTAAGGACGGAGCAAGATATTAATTTAAAAATAGTTTTGGGCTGCATTGCCGTACTTACACTTTTGGTCTGGTTGGTTCCTGTCATTCCTGTTAGTTTGCTTGGGGCTATCATTGTTGTAGTATTTGGATTTTTCTTTGCAACGGTTTCCTCCCGTATGGTTGGATTAGTTGGAAGTAGCAATAATCCTGTTTCCGGTATGGCGATTGCAACATTGTTAATTACCACCCTTATTTTGATGGCAACTGGAGGGACTGGAGCACAAGGAATGGCAAGTGCGATTGCTATTGGCTCTATTATTTGTATTGTATCTGCCATTGCGGGGGATACCTCTCAGGATTTAAAAACAGGATATCTTCTTGGCGCAACGCCTAAGAAACAACAAGTCGCTGAGATTGTTGGTGTTGTTGCTGCGGCATTTGCAATCGGCGGCACCTTGTATTTATTGGATAACGCATGGGGGTTTGGCACTGACCAATTGGCAGCACCTCAGGCAACCTTGATGAAATTGATTATCGAGGGTGTCATGGGTGGAAATCTGCCTTGGGCATTGGTGTTTATTGGGGTATTTATTGCAATTGTTGTCGAGATTCTTGGTATCCCCGTGTTACCATTTGCAATCGGTGTTTACCTCCCTGTACAACTCAATGCCTGCATTATGATCGGTGGACTTGTTCGTCTTGTTCTTGACAAAATGAAAAAAGAGGAAGAACAAAAGAAACAGATTGTGAATGATGGTATCTTGTTCTGTTCAGGTATGATAGCAGGGGAAGGTCTTATTGGAATTTTACTTGCACTTTTGGCTGTATTTGGCGTAGACTCTGCCATTGATCTCTCTGTTCGTTTTGGTATTCCAACTTTATTTGCAAATGTTGGAGGATTGATTCTTTTTGCTATTATAATTTTCACTGTTTTTCGATTCTCTCTCTGGAAGAAACGTAGATAAATCATGAATAGAAGAGAAGAAAATTATTTAGAAAGAAAACCTTGCCGCTCGGAAACTCTTTCTTGGTCCATGAACGAGGAAAATCTTGTGATACTTGAGGTTGAAAATACAGGTTTTTTTCATAAAATTGCACAGCATTGGTTTAAGAAACCCAAGATTTCATTCATACATCTTGATGAAATGGGAAGTTTTCTTTGGCCGTTGATGGACGGGACCAAAAACATACTGGATTTAGGAAAAGAGGTTGAGGAAAAGTTTGGTGAGCAAGCGCATCCCTTGTATGAACGCCTTGCAAAATATATCCAAATTCTTGACAGTTATGGTTTTATAGAGTGGAAATAAAACAATGAGGACTTTTCGTCCTCATTGTTTTTTGATTAACTTGGTACCCGGATAATAATGTGCAAGAATCTGTTGATAATCATATCCGTTTTCTGCCATGACGTTTGCGCCGTATTGACTCATTCCAACCCCGTGTCCGTCGCCACGCACCAAGAAGATTACTTGTTCATCCTGAATAGACAAAGAAAAGTTGGTGCTATTTAAATGAAATAACGATTTAATTTCGTGACCGGTAAACGGAGTTCCATATAAAACCATTTCTTTTACATGACCGTTTTTGTTTTTTTGTATTTCGCCAAGGGGCGGGTTTTCGAAATTAATTTTTTTGGCACCCTGTAACGTTGTTTTCCATGCTTGCATTGGATAAAAGACCTTACTCTGAAATTTAGCGGCACGAGTATCTGATTCGCTAGGTACAGAAATAAGATATGGAATTTCTACGTTCCAGACATCATAGGACGATTCTGTTTTGCCGGAACTTACATGAAAATAACAGGTTTTTGCCGGAAGATTCTGATAGGAAAGATATTCGCCTGCCGTTTCAGATACGGCTTGTTCATGTATTTCCATAGTAGATTCCGTTTCAACAAAGTTCATACAATGATTTGAATCATCGCAGAGCATGGCGTTTTCGTGAGGACTGGCAGAAATTTTGTTTAAAAGATAACTTCTTGTTGCAACGGCTTGTGCTTTTAAGGATTCAATAGATGGATTTTCCATGCTTGTATGAACCAGATTTCGTTTTACACATTCCTCTAATGGAAGTTCACTGATAGTATTTGTTTGGGTTTGATATACTGATATGGTTTCAGGAGGATGATAGGTAAGTGGTGCATTTGCCGGAATAGTTTTGGAAAAGAACTGTACAAGCATACATGGGATTATGAGAAATACGACGCTAAAAAGAGAAAACGAGAAAAGAATTTTTTTCATAATATACCCTCCGTATTGCTTGTCTTACAATGCCATATTTATGAAAAAAATACTGAAATATGCTTGACAATCTTGTTTTTTTGTACTATAATATTTTGAGTTGTTTGATACAACAATCCTTACTCTTGGCATAGGCTAAGGGTCAAAGTCCAAAAGGAGGTGACTTATCATGGCAGAAATCATGAACAAGTATGAAACAATCTTCGTGATTGATTCTACAAAGACCGAAGAAGAAATTACTGCTTTGGTTGAAAAGTTTAAGTCATTGATTGAAAAGTATGGTGAGATCGAAAGTGTTGACGAATGGGGCAAACGCAGACTCGCATATCCTATCAATGATTTGACTGAGGGTTACTATGTTTTGGTTAACTTCAAAGCAAACCCTGATTTTCCCACTGAGTTGGAGCGTGTCTATGGTATTACCGATGGTATCATCCGTGACATCGTTGTAAGACGCGAGGAGGACTAGTCTATGATTAACAAAGTTATTTTAATGGGTAGACTCACACGCGATCCGGAGTTAAGACACACCAATTCCGGCACACCGGTTTGCAGTTTCAGCATTGCTATTGATAATGGTTATGGTGAAAATCGGCAGACCGATTTCATCAACTGTGTTGCTTGGAATAAAACTGCTGAATTCGTCAGCAACTATTTCAGCAAAGGCAAGATGATTATTGTCATTGGTCGTATTTCGACCAGAACATGGGAAGGTCAAGATGGTAAGAAAAACTATTCGACTGAAGTTGTTGCAAGTGAAGTAAGTTTTGGTGAAAGTAAGCGCACTCAGGATGGCGGAAGTTATTCTGCACCTGAACAGTCTGCTCCCCGCGGTGCAGCACCGGCAGCGCCCGCTTTCCCTGACAATGTATCGGATGATGCGTTTACACCTTTGCTTGATACGGATGACGACCTTCCGTTTTAATTTCTTTCAAGGAGGTTACTGTAATGTCTGAAGAAAAAAGAATGGAAAGACCTCGCAACAGACGCGCAAAGAGAAAAGTTTGTGCTTTCTGTGCGGATAAGGTAGAGCACATCGATTACAAAGATGTTGCCAAACTGAGAAGATACGTAACAGAGCGTGCTAAGATTCTTCCCAGAAGAATCAGCGGTTGTTGCGCAAAGCACCAGAGACAGTTGACGGTTGCTATTAAGAGAGCAAGACAGATTGCCCTGATGCCTTATACTTCTGACTAAGTATTAAAAAGCCGTGAGTCAAAGACTCAC
>JAZQFW010000019.1:0-1994 GCA_045539735.1 Ructibacterium sp.
TATCCCTGCTGGCACAGTTCATCAAACCAGACCTGGATATCAGCAGTTTTGATTTCGCTGATAGGAATGGCTCCTAAACGCGGCAAAATGTGCTTGCGAATCGTAATCGCCCGCGTCCGCATTGTCAAGGCTTCTTGCTTGCTCTTGTAAATACTGACGAACTGGGTCAGATAATCACCGAAGAGCGGCGAAGCAACGGGGCTGGAGGTAGTCTGCTGCGGACTGATGACAATGCCCGCCCTGATTGCCTGCTCCAGATAGGCGTCAAACAGTTCCTGCTGGGTTGAACCGGAAATCCACCGGGTTTCGCCGTTGATATTGACCCGCTGCTGAATACGCTTTGCCATTATGGCTCCTTTCAGCAACGCATACATTCGTATATGATGTTGTCAAGATGCGTGTTCCTCCACATGATTATAGCATGACCTCATTCCCATTTACAGATGAGGTCTTATATTTTATACCTTTCCCTTTACATCTTTAGAAGTCCCCTTGTTTTTTAGGATTCTCCCTTAACTTTTTAGAAAACACCCTTAAGCGGTTTGTCCCTGGCGGCAAGCCGCATTTTTTATACCTGGCAGAGAACAAAAAATCCGTATTTGTCAAGAGAAAAAGGTAAATAACATGTCCGTCTATCGCACACCTACCCGGGATATAATACAGTCACAAGGTTGAGGGAAGCAAACCTCAAAGCCTTGAAAAACAAAAAGGAGGCTACCCCTTATGACTACTTCCATTCACATCGACCGCTCCCAGCAAATCCTCACCCTCTCCCGTTCCTTCCTGGTCGCCGCCGGCAACATTTCCTCTCCTGAGTATAAGGAGTTCCTGGAACTGCGTGCCAGGTATCCCCGCTTTACGATTGAAGTCCCGGCAAAGAGGACGCGCAAGAGCAACTGCGTCCTGGGGAAACTCACCTACGCAGATATGACTGAATTTATCAAAGGTCATGAACCCGATACGGAGAACTGCGACAAAGCAATGAATGAAATGAACGACCTGCGGGCTCTCTACTAAGGACAACGCGGCGCCTACCTCAAAATCCGGGAATGGTTCCTGGATAAGTATCAGGATGAAGTAAAGCGTCTTGAAGATAAGCAGAAAGAACAAAAACGCCGCGAGCGTGAAGCATCCTTCCTCTATCATCCCGCAAATGCCTGACGCCCCTACGGTTCCCGCACTTCATACAGTTCCCACTCAATTAGAAAATAAAGAAAGAAGAGGTAACACAACTATGTCTAAGAACAATAATATCTCCAAGCACATCAAATCCAACGGTGGTTACTTCTACGAAGTCCTTACCAATACCCTCCACATGACGAAAGCGTTCCAGGCAAAAGCCAACCGCTACGGAACCAAGGAATGTGAAATCGTGGATGCCCTGACCCTTCAAAACGACATTAACCCTACCATCAAAATCCATACCCATAATCGTGCTCCCCGTCTCACCTATCAGATGATGGAAGTATTCATCAGCAAGATGCCCCATGCCAAAGAAAACTTCCAGGAATACCAGAAGGTTTGCCAGAAGAGCAAAATTGCCCGCAACCCCTATAAGGAAGTGCTGACCTGGTTTGAAAATGCGTTCCCCTACTACAATGACCTGAAAGTAGAAAAGGACGGCAAGCTGGTCTGGAATGCTCTGGATGAATACCGCAAGGCATTGGAAGAACAGGCAGCCCGCGGCAACAACATCACTCCTTTTCCTCAATCCGCGGAGGCAGACGAGAATGAAGTTGTTAATGCCTGATTGGAAAACTCAATACAGAATCCCTCCCGGCGAAAGAGCAACAAACGCTCCTTCGCCTTTTTATTTTGCGTTTTAGGAAAAAACCTTAAGTTTTTAGGAAAAGACCATAACTTCCTGGATGTAGGAAGAAGAAAGAAATAAATAGAATTAATTTATTATATTCTGTCCTTAAAATAAAAAAGGAACCCCCGCGTTCTTACGAACGCAGGGGTTCCCCAGTGATGGAAGGGTTAATTTGTTGTGG
>JAZQFW010000020.1:0-73975 GCA_045539735.1 Ructibacterium sp.
TCTTCAAAACGAACACTATGGTTCTTGATATCAAAAGAACCCTCCGAGTCATCGCCATAGGTTGCCATTTGAAGGATCAAACCATCAATTCCGTCTGCTGCAGCACCGGTAATGGCATTATCTACCGAAACAGCAATGTCATCTACGTAAATGGTAAAGGTTTTAAGGTCCATGTCAAGTACCACTTTTAGATTAAACCATGTACCCGAACTGAAACGCTTGACCCAATTGTTATCTGCATCATCTTTGACATACAAGGTGCCGTTGGAGCCGGATAAAATAAACAAATCAGATTGAGTGTTGTCGTTGTTTCGGTGTTTCATATAAACCGCATTGCCGTCTGTTGACATACGCAAATCGGCTTCCCAAACAACAACACCGCTATTGGGACCAGTCCCACTAGCACCATTTTGCGCATCTTTGGTGGAATATTGCAGTGTTGCAGGCATTCCACTCCCAATTGCCAGGTTGGTATACTTTTCCTCGCTGTTCAAAGTTACAGTATTCGCAGATGCCCCAACCCAATGTTTGTCTGCAAGTATAGAACCGCTAAAATCTGCGGCTGCTGAAATTACAGTTTTAGATACTGTACTATAAACACGAATAGTATCAGATACGCTACCTGCAGTGGCGGCAACTTCTGCTACGCCACCGATTTCTGGGGTCCATGCTGCATCCCAGACGCCGTCACCGGCAGAGGTCACGCTCAAAGCGGAACCGCCTGCGGTAATGGTCGGCTGTGTTGCTGATTCTACACGGATTTTGGTAGCCTCGCCCACTTCTACGGTCGCACCGTAGGCAGGGGAGATAATTTCCACATCACCTGCGGCAAATGCCAACAGAGCGGGCATCATGCTAAGCAGCATGGCCGACATGAGGATGATGCTAAGTATACGCTTGGTTGCAATTCTAAGTTTCATAATAAACAACCTTTCTTTCATTATAATATATGAACTTTAATTATTGACTCAATTATGTATGGACTTTGTAACGGAAAATTTCCGCTAGGGGGACGGTTCTTAAAACACAGAACCGTCCCCGTGTACTTTGCTTGCTTGTTATTCGCCTTTTCCGTAGAACTTAATGTCGTTATAAGACGATGCATCACTATTGGAGTTACCATAACCGGTGATGCGGATATAACGAATCTTATGGTCACCGATTGAGTAATTCTCGTACTCCGCAGATTTACCGGAGGAACCATCGGAGAATACCTTGGTCCACTTTTTGCCGTCCTTGGATACTTCAATATCAAAGAACGAACGACGGGTATTACCAACGTGGTTGCGGATAGAAACGACATCCACGTGTTGTTCGCTGCCAAGGTCGGCAATGAACCATTCACCCTTACCGCCGTTGTAGAAGTAGGTGCTGTTGTCATCATCAAATGCCTTATCGACGCCATTGGTAGCAGGTGTCGGCTCCAGACTTGCTTCCAGAGCAACAGGTTTACGTTCCACTCTGCCCCCAGGGACACCAAGCCACGGAAGCAGGTTCAAATCCACCTGATACACGCGGGATTTGGTGGTGTCTTTCTTGCTGGTAACCGTGATGGTTGCCACATCATCCAAATCCTTTGGCTGTGTTACTTCCAAGGTTACTTCATTTGTATTAGCACTTGCGCCGATGACAGGGAGATAGTTTTTATCGGTATCATGCGGATATTCCAGCAGATATTCATTGACACGCTTGGAGAAACCGTCAATGGGGTTTCCGTCTACCGTGATGCCATCCAACAGAGGACGGGCAACATATTCGCCCTCTTCTGCCGTCCATTGATTGATGGGAACCATCTTGGCAACTTCAATATCTGCAAGGTTTTCCGGTACATCCTTATCTTCCATGGGGATAAAGCGAACCGCAATGTTGACCTTTCCGCTTACCTTTGGCATGTGAATCTGCAGACGCTTGGTCTGTCCCAGTGACCAAACCGAGGGATTGACGCCGGAACCTGGGAGCGGGGTCGGGTTCTCAATCGTGAACTTGGCAGAACTGATATTAGTTTGGAGCGACATATACATGGTTTTGCCGTTGCTCTTGAGCAAAATCCCTTTACCATTATCCACAATTTGCGGTGTTGTTGGGGTGTGCATGAACCAGTACACATCATTCTTACCACGCAGGTCAATTTCGTCTTGTACCACAATCTGACTACGGTCGGTATCCAATTTAATACCACGCTGTGCGCTATTGACATAACTGCCGTATGCGTTCTTCATGTCAATCACAGCATAGCCACCTCTGCCGGAAGATTTAAAGTCACTAAACTCTACCACACCGTTCCAAGTCTGACCGGAGTCTGTGGTCGGGTTGATGGCTAAAACATTCTGTCCTTGTGAGGTCAGTTTATAGAAGTTGTTTCTATACTTGGGTTGGAAGTAGTTCTTTTGGTCATAGGAGTCATGACCCAATTCTCTTGCCCAACGCACGCCGAGTGCATCAATCAGGAACGTACCGGCGTCGATATTACCATGGAGGGATGCGTTATCGCCTGCGTGCATGGAAACATAGATGGAGTCTTGGGTATGGTACTCATTATGGAAGAGTGCCTGATCACCGTAAATCAAATCGAGCGGCAAGTCTGCTTTTTCTTTTGCAAAACCGGGGTCATAGAAAAGCAAATCCAAGGGGTAAAGTGCCATCTGGTTACATTCAAATTCATCCAGTTTGGCCCTTGCCAAGTCACGGTCCTCATAAATTTTTGCCAGCCATAGCACCTCAGAGGACTGCTGGTTCTCACCACCGGCGTCAGCAACGTTGTTAACGCCCTGACGACTCTGCATATACGTGTAGTATCTGGAACCCAGTTTCAGGAACGGATTTTCCGTTACATACCCAAAGTCTGTACCAATGGTGTTAATGGCTGTCATCATCATCCAACTTAAGTATGTGGTCTGATAATCCCAATAGGAGGGACCTTCCAAAGTTGCACCTGCAGGCACATAGGTAATCAAACCGTTCTCAATTGAGATAAATGCGTTTTCCAACAGTTTTCGTGCACGCTCCGGATATGCTTCCATAAATGCCAGAGCCGCAACACCGGAACCGCCGGCAACTACGAAGTTGGTGTTATTCTCATTCTCTGTCCAACGGGTGGAGAATCCAAGTGAGTAGTCATATCCGCCCTCAAACATCCAGAATGCCTGATTACCAATAATATCTTCCATTGCCTTACGGCGTTCTGGTGACCAGTAATCATAACACCAGTCATAAGCGATAGAGATACCACAGGCAGCCTCTGCTACCGTTAACTGCTGCGTCGTCCCAGGGTTCCAGGTTTCAAGCCCCGTCCAGACGTCAATTTCTTTACCAAGCCATTCAACGTAGCGTTCATCGCCGTTAATGTTATAAAGCAGACTCATCAAAATTGCACGGTCAACTAATGTTCTTGCCTGTGTCAAGAAAGTTCCTTGAATACTGGACACGGTAGAATTTGCAGCCAGATATTCCAAATCAATCACAGGCGGTCCTTCATTTTCCATCTTTGCTTCTGCCTGAGCAAGAAGTTCTTCATACCATGCCTTGGCAGTCGGGTCAGTTTTGACCATCTCACGCACGCGGTCAAAATCATCTTGTTTCACCAAAACTCTGGGGTGCATACCCGCAGTGCCTGCTTCTTCAAACTTTGCTTTGATTTCATCCGTCTTAGGACGATGATAGGAAAGATAGTCAAAGATGTCTTCCAGTTGTTCATGCTGGAACGCTTTCTTCTCTCCATCCATCACTACCAAACAGAAATCATCATACCATGTGAGGCTGATATCCAGCCATTTGGAAAACTCTTCGATCGGTAGCATCAAGGTATCTTCCACAACCAAAGGAGCCGCTTTGGTTTCGTCTGTGGCTCCGTTTATCGTACATTCGGTAGCGCCGACGGTGTAGGTTGCGTTGTTATTTCCTGCTTTGACGGAAACTTTGCCGCTGTCCTCATCAAAAGAAACGGTGCCGCCAAAGGATTCTGTTGCAAACGCGGCAGGAAGATAAACCTGATTGTCAATTTGTTGTGCGCTGACCGGGATGGTCTTTCTTTCGCTTCTGACAACCACCTTATTGGATTTGGTCATCATTGCAACCGCATCTTTGGTCCAAGCCTGAACCTGATCTTGCGGGGTAATCATTCGGCTGAATTCTGCCCCCTCGGTTGCCTGATTCAATTCCTCCTGGTTTTTCCGCTCTTTACCATTGTAGATACGCAGGTCATCCATATAGAACTGGTCTGCAAAACTTCCGTTGGTAGTATGTTCAATACGAAGAATGGTGGGAGAGATTGCCTTTCTGTCCGGATAAGGAATATTTTCTGCAATTACCTTGCCATCCAATTCCACAGACTCAAAGGTCATTTCCCGACAGTTAACCAATACATGACAATCGTGCCATTCATTTAAGGTGTATTCACTATTGACTTTATCGCCTACGGTACAAATTCCGTTGGTGTAGAACACGATAATATTGTTCCATGACGGGTTATCACTACGGAACAGGATTCTAAGACCGACATTGGCTTTGTTTTCCGGTATCATTACTTTGAATTCTACATGTGCGTAATGAGCAACCGAAATATCCAATGGGAAGTCAATCGCGGGACCCGCATTATTTTGCTCCGCCTTTTCAATTAAGAAACTCTTGTTTTCTGCACTGGGGAAGTCAACAATTTGAAGTTTGTTGCCGGGGTTTAATACCGGATCTGCCGTCATAGCCTGATACATAGTTTCCGGATACGCCCCAACAGTTTCATTATCAAAACTTGCGTTCTGACTGATATGGGAATCATCCACAATCTCGGTTTCTATTACTTCCTCTGTGGTTGTATCCGAGTAAGAGGTTGCAAGACCCTTGTTACCAAGTCGCTTATTGCCTTTGTAGATATGTACATTATCAATATAGAACTTGGAATCATAACCACCGCCGTCTGCCCAGAAACGCAAACGTTTGAACTGACCGAATTTATCAATATTGGTAATTAACGCATTAGAAAGGATGCACTTGCCGTTACGATATAGTTCAAACCGGCTGGAGGCCTTGCGGTACATCAGGTCAAAGGTATTCCATTCACCCGGTTTTACAGTACCAAGGGTTCTGCCATCCGGAGATATGAGTTTACCGTCGGTACGGATGGTAAATGCAGTACTATCAGTCCCTGCGACATCAACTACCTGAATCCGGCGTTCCGTTGCCAGACTTTCCAGCATCAAATCAAAGGAGAACCCCATCTTGTCCGTTGCCTCAGAAAGACCAAAGTCCGCAGTAGCAATTGGAGCCTTTTTACTGACTTCCAAAACCTTGTTTTTGACATTCATATCCAGTTGTCTAACATACAACGATGCTTCACTGAACATAACACCATATGGGTCACCATTCGTGGTGATGTCATCAAAAGTCATAGAAACCACGGTAGGTTCTGTCTTTTTTACAACAGGTAACGCGTACGCTGACATCGCGGTTGCCAAAATACCAACTGCTGTACATAAAGAAACAAATTTTTTCATAGCGCACTTCCTTTCCTATGATTAAAGTTGAATAATTACAAACAAAAACTATGGAATATTACTATTTTAAACAAAATTAACAATTAAGCCAATGTACGAGGTGCTTTTTTTGCATTATTTGCTTATATTTTTCAAAATCTTTTCATCTTTTTTGTGTAAAAAAGTGAAAATTATTCTATTTCCTCCGAAATCAGGTAAAAATAAAGAGCAAAATCCTGATCATTTGCCCATGCATCATAAAATCTGCCTTTGATTCCAGCCACTTGATACGGGTACACATACGCACAGGAGGCGCTGCCATCTTCCATAAATAGGCACAGGCAATTACGCAGGCACCGCTTGGCTGAAGCCTGATACTCTGCATCACCGGAGACGAGGTAATAATCCAGATAGGAACGGGCGGTCAAACAACTCCAATAATGCGGAAAGGTGTCACCGAATATCCGGCTTTTCCCAAACCAATAATCGTCCCAATAACGAATAGGAATTTCATCCATATGAAAACTTGGCTGATGGCCGTTAAAGCGTTTTAAAACCTCAATATGCTTTTTCGCCTCAGTTTTGTATCTGTCATCCGCTGTGATTCGTGCCATTTCCGAAAGGAAGGTCGCCGCCGGTGTGACAATGGTTTGCTCATACTGAACTTCATGTTTGGGATAGGAGGTAGAAAACTCTATCATATTGCCGGTGTGTTCTTTAAAGTAAGCAATGATTGCCGCTTTTTCCTCTTCCCATCCGGCATCATGAAACGCCTGAACCGTGCGATAGAGCGACAGCCCATTGGGATAAAACTTACTCCCGCCGCCCGAGTAATAAACCTGAAAGATTTTCTGAATCTTGGATAAATAAGGGGTTTCTTTGGTCAAGAAATAGAGTTCTGTGAACAAAGACGCCACCCACGGAGCGTTATACAAGCGAACCTGGTCACGATTTTTGCCGACAGAATTAAACACTTCTCCGGTTGTTTCTTCAAAAAATTCCCGATGTAGAAACGCAACATAATCCCATAACGCTGTTTCAAACTTAGGATTTTTGTGGGTTTGGAGATAACGCGCAAGCAAAAGTGCCATGCCAATTCGTTCTCTGCAGGCATTATGGTCAGGGATTGCATCATCAAAAACCAAACACTCATCTTCCGTATCGTAAATCAAAAACGCACCGTCTAACGGACTATTGGGATTATGGTACTGTTGTTTGTCAACAATATAATTCAACCGCTTTTCAAGCAATTGATTGAACTGGGAGACTACCAAAAATTCTGCTTTGGTTTTTACTCCGTCTGCCTCAATCCAGAATGTATATTCCCCTGTGGATTCAGGCTGATAGGAAACTGTAATACTTCCATCTTGATATGTAAAGTCTACTTCCTTGTCAGAAACTAAAATTTTTACATTTCTAGCCAAAAAAGATGGTTTCGCTGTAAAGCAGATTAGTTCCCCCGCGAATACCGTTTCCTGTTTCGCTTTCACATCGATAAAGTTGGATGTTTGGGATGCAAGACGGAAAAACTCTTCGTTGCCGCTATGCCAAAACAGTTCCCATTCCAGCACATAACTCTCACCACTGCAAAGTGCAAACGCAGCGCTATTTAACACAAATATCCCGCGGTAACTTTCCCCAAGGGTATAATGCTGAATCACGCTATAACTATCTGCTGCCCCTTGTGTCAGCACAAGGCCGAGGTTACAATCCGAAATACCCATGCGCAAAGCATTGACATAGGTTGTATGATGACCACACCAAATGTGCGCATGGCATCGGTTTGTCATACATTCGTCCGCATTGGTATACTTGTCATTCAGTGGTACTTCAATTCCAAAATTATCCTGACCCAAAAACACGTCCTGCGCACGGAGGTTTTTCACGGTATATCGTTCAAAAAAGTTTCCGTTTTCCCGGAACCCGCGAAACACCTTAACTTCCACCATTTCATTAGAGTAGACAGAATGGCTTTCTGTTTCAGTCTCCATAAATGAAATGAGTTGCATGTTGCGTTTTCTATCATGGATTGGACTATATACTTCGTCCCGGTTGGTGCAATGGATTCTTCCCCAATGCGCATCCTCCTCGCACCAATTCATCCGGTGGATATCAGCGGGGTTGCTGATGGATGCAATGGTTCCGTCTTTTGGGTTGAATCTAATTTGAAACTTTGCGTTTTGCATTTTTCCACCTCTTATCTGCCCATTCTATGTTGCATTGCAAACTTCTTTGGCGATACACCAGTATACTTTTTGAATGTTTTTGAAAAATGGTAAACATCAGAGAATCCAACTTCTTCCGCGACATCTGCAATGGTCAGCAAATCATCTGCTTTCAGTAACTTAACCGCCGCTTCCAGCCTCACTCTTGACACATATGCCATAGGTGGAATTTCATAAACTTCCGTAAAGAGTTTACGGAAATATTGCGTAGAAAATCCGCAATACTTCGCCAGTTGCTCATTGGTGATATTTTGCGCATAGTTCTGCCTGATAAAGTTTTCTGCCGGTTCAACTTTTTTATGATTATTTCCACTCATCATCGTCACCGGTTTTTTCAAGCTTTGACGCAAAATCATATGAAAAAGTTCATAGAAGTAGTTTAAAACCTCTACATTGCTGGCACCGTTATGCAACGCATCCTGTACCCGCTGAAATCCATAGAAAATCTTTTCTTTATCCTGAATGTTTATAAATAAAATTTCAGGTTCAAGTCCGGGGATTTCTTTGATATCAAAAACAACATTTGCCATTCTTCCCGGAGAATAACAGTTATAGGAATACATTTGGTTTGCAGGGATTAACACCACGGAAGACGCATCCGAAATCTGGCGTGTATCTCCCAAGTCATAGCAGGTCATCCCTTCATACTTAAAGCATAATGTCCAATGGGGATGCTGAGACATATACCACACCCCGACTCTGTCAGACTGTGTATCAACAGTATGACCCCAATACACATCTGTGACTACAAAATTAGCAACATCTTCAACTCTCATAAGACACCTTCTTGTCTTTTAGATTCAATAATTGATAGATAAATTTCGTCTTGTTTTATTATTAACTAACCATAAAATTATATAAATTTCAATGTCAAATGTGCTTTTTGTATTTTTTGCTTTTTTATTATAATTGATTCTATCTAAAAAACATTTAGAACAAACCATCTGCAATTTCCTCTGTTGCAACAAAGGTAACATTGCCATTTAACTTCAATAAACTTGCAGGAATTTGTGGCTGTATATCGTCAAACAAAACATGTTTTACGATTCCATGCTGCCATGGACGATTGAGTGCAATATAGACCTTACGGGATTCGAGAATTTGCTTCATTCCAATCGTAATACACCATTCAGGCATTCCTCTTAAATCACCGCGCTGGTATCCATAAGCATTGATGGTGCGGGTTTCTCTGGTAATAGGTAACACTCTTGTCGGAAGATTTGCAAATTCTTCTACCGTGATGGTATCATCCTCTTCTGCTGCTTCGTTGAACGCAATATGGCCATTGATACCAAGTCCGCCAAGGCATAAATCCACGCCGCCAAGTTGTTCAATCAGTGCATCGTATTCTTTCTCTTTCCCTGGACGGGGAAAATGCCGCTGACTTTGGGGCATCACTAATTCAGGATTTACAAGGTTATAAAATTCTGTATTCATGCGATACTCAAAACTCATTGGATGATTGACATCGATGGATGTTTCCGGCGTAATCATATATTCGTCCATATTGAAAAAGTGTACACGCTTTAACGATACCCCAAGTTGATTAATCAGTCTTGCAAGAATGGGATACTGCTGAGTAGGACCAACCGGAACAATCATAACGGTATCCTTATCTGCCTCATTGTTTTTCATAATCTCTTTGAGCATAGCAAGTGCCATATCAAAATAGACATCCCATTCATCCTGTACTGTTTGAAATTTCAGATTTCCAATCATTGTTTCCATTTTTTTCTCTCCTTTAAAACCCAATTTCGTCACCATTTTGCAGGTGGTCAAACAACTGACTCAATACCATATAAGCACGCACATTGTGGAACGGACCCTTCCAGTCACTACCTTTAATCATAGCAATCGGCGTACCGTCCCGATGTAAATGTCCAAACCATTCTGGATGTCCCGGATCTGCAAAATGTTCACAAACATACCGATAAATTTTTTCAAACCATTCCATGTATTTGTCATCTTTGGTATACCAATAGGAATAAGTAAGCGCAATCATCGCCTCACAATGTACCCAGAACAGTTTCATGTCCCACTCAAGACTAAGAACCGGTTTGTTTTCCAAATCCATGAAATAGAAGATTCCTCCCATCTCATTATCCCAACCCCGCTCCAAAGACCATTCGGTAACCTGAATCGCAGTTTCCATCAGTTTTTTGTCCTTTTTCAGCACGGCTTCTTTCATTAAAAACCAAGCAGTTTCCATACTATGACCCGGATTGATGAATCTGCCGTCCGGTGTATTTACAAAAGAACCATCTGCCGCAACCGTTTCCAAAAGGGCTTTTTTCTCCGGTTTAATAAACTGATTCACAAGGGTGTCTATGGAGTTCTGTATCATTTCTTCATAGATAGGATTGTCGTCTATCTCTCGCATGGTTTGAGATACATTCATCATGATCATAACAATGCTGTGTCCCTTATTCTTTCTGGTTTCAGGGTTCACTTTCGGTGGAAAATAACCGGGTGTCGTGTAATATTTCACCATTTTTTGGTATACATCGATGGCTCTTTCTTTTGCCTCTGCTAAACCGGTTGCTTTGTAATACTCTGCATAGCCCATGACTGCAAATGCTTCCGAGAAGTAATACCGGCGAAGTACCAACGGCTTACCATCACGAGTTACACGGAAGTACATATGTCCGTCTTCATGGTAACAATATTGGTTGATAAAATCATAACCGGATTTTGCAGCATCAAGCCAACTCTGCTTTTTCCCAAATTCGTTATAGAGTTTAGAGAACATCCAAAGACTTCTGCCCTGCTGCCAAACGGATTTATCTTCGTAAAACAACTCTCCGTCCCGGTCAAAACCACAAAGATAACCACCATACTCCTTGTCTACAGATTTTTCTTCCCAAAAGGAAACAAAATCATCCATCAAAATCCGGTCAATATCTTTTTTATAATTTAAAAAAAATTCCTGATTCATACTATCTCCTCCTTATACCATGGTAACACAAGGTTTCTTCGCAACCCGCTCAATAATTGCTTGATACTCGTCTTCGCTGTTCCACATCAATTCCGCACAAAGTGCTTCTGGGAACCAGATCCCGCCGTCCAATGCTCCTGCAATACAGAGGTTGACATTTCCGCCGCCAATCTTGTTGACAAATCTGGTAAACTCCCATACATATTTTCCATCTTTCATCCATTCTGCCTGAAAATATTTCCAAATTGGCTTTAACATATTTACATCATTTTGAATCAAACCGTCTGCACCTCTACCCATGACATAAGGGCCGCTTTGGTGCACAAACTTGCTCCAGTCCATTGTCATCATACCTTTGTATACCAGACCAACCTGACCGGAGTTTCGTTGTTCGATGATGCGTTCAGTAAAATCAAGCGTTTTGGGGAAATCCACATCATTGACAGTAGACGGCAGATAATGATACGGGAATGTGCCGCAATCTTCCCAAATGATTTCGATTCTCTCATCGACATCCTCAAAAAATTCAATATGATTTTTGACAGAGAGTGCGTGCAAACCAAACTGAATATGAATCTCAGGGTTGATGGCATAAATATCTTTTGCCACACGATTGACAAACTTGGTTACCGCCTCTGCAACAAGAACATCGCCGATATAATCTTCGTTAATCTCGGTAAAGGATTGGAAATAAATTCCGTCACCTGTTCCATTGTAACTGTCACGGAATGTTTGAACAATGCTCTCCCGCAATTCGTCCAATTTATCAAAATCGACTTTATGACAGTCTGTTCCCCATCCCCAAGGGAATCCCCAAATCAGTTCAACTCCGTATTCATGCGCATAATTGACTATCGCCTCTGCATTCAAAGGAATAAAATCGTTCCACACAATCAACTGATTGATTTTCAGTCTTGCAATATTTTCAATATACTTACGATAGTCATTGATGGGGTGTCCCCATGTGAAGATACTTCTGGTTTTTACCTTTGAGAAGGATTTCTTTTCATAATCCGGAAGTTTATGGTTAAAGGTTTCATAAGGG
Organism: Ructibacterium sp.; assembly: GCA_045539735.1. Classification (GTDB taxonomy): domain Bacteria; phylum Bacillota; class Clostridia; order Monoglobales; family Monoglobaceae; genus Ructibacterium. Next base: position 11,671 of record JAZQFW010000020.1, read on the forward strand.
GTTCTGAGACCGCCTGAAACGGGAGCCGCGGTGGGAAGATAGTCATCGACAAAGTCAACTGCACCATAAAATAAATTTCTTGCATCCCATGCCGTAATCACAACCAACTTGCGTTCACCGTCTTCAGGGTTATCATAAACCTTTACTGCATAACCGTTTTCAGGCACTTCTTCCGCCTTAAAAACTTGCTGGGCAAAAGGATTTTCCTGATACAAACCGATGGCAATGGCATTGGTATTTACCTCGCATCCAAATTTTTCACAAGGAAGCACATGCAAGGTATAAACCCCTTGATCACGGCAAATAATTTTTCCTACCTCAGCACTTACCAAATCAATGGCTTTCTGCTCCATTCCTTCATACTTGGCATAAATAATTTTCCAATTTCTTTTATCCATTGATACCTTCTCCTTCTCCCAACCATGTTCCGTTCACCATAGTTGCTTCCACCTGTAATTCTCGATTCATCAGGCAGATATCTGCCAATTTTCCCTCTTCAATAGAGCCAAGGTTTGACGCTATGCCAATTACCGTTGCCGGAGTCAAAGACGCCATTCTAACCGCCTCCCATAAGGAAATTCCCGCATCATTGACGAGGTTGCGTATCATTTGAGAGAGTGGCTGAATGCTCCCCGCAAGCCGACTTCCATCAGGCAATCTTGCAACGCCATCAGAGACAATGAACTTTTGTGCTTCTTCATCTTGCTTTTTGCCAAGCGTATACAATTTGCCGTCTGCGGGCATTCCGCCCGCACGCAGGCTATCCGAAACAATGCACATTTTGGATGCACCTTTACACCTATAAATTAATTGTTGCATATCCGGAGTGATATGATGGTTATCTGCAATAATCTCCACCGTGAGTCTGTCATCAATCAATCCAAGTTCACAAAGTCCGACACTTCTGACACCGTCGCGCATGGCTACCGTTGACATTGCGCACCAAAGATGAGTGCAATGGCTAAGTCCTGCCTCAATCGCCGGAAGGACAGTCTCTTTTTCTCCATCATCATGACCTCCGCAAACTACAATACCAGCATCGCATAATTGCTTTGTCATTTCCGCTGCTCCATCCAGTTCCGGTGCAATGGTCACTGTTTTTACAACATCCTTATTCTCCAGAATAAATTCATAGGAATCCCTGCTTGGAATCCGTAAGAATTGCTCATGCTGCGCTCCTTTATTTTTGTAGGATATATACGGACCCTCAATATGGGCACCCAGAACACGGCAATTGGTATTCTCTCTCTTTTTATATTTTCTTACTAAAGAGAGCATATCGACAATTTGTTCCGGAGGCGCAGTTACCGATGTCGCAAGAAGCGATGTCGTACCAAAACGAGAATGAAAGGCAAGTGCCTGTTCAAACGACTCCTCCGTAGTGTCCATGAAATCCCCACCACCGCCGCCGTGAGTATGAATGTCAATCAATCCGGGGCAAACGTAATACCCTTTCGCATCAATAACTTCTTCGTCGCATGGGGTCAATTTTCCTATTTTTTGAATCTTGTTTCCCTGTATTCTGATATCACAATCAGGTTGTAATCCGTCGGGCAAAACAAGGGTTCCATTTTTAATTAACACAGGATTTCCACCTCCTCTGTATTGTACTTTTATTTTAAAATTCTTTCTATATAATGTAAATGTAGAAATAAAGACAGTTTTATAATTTTTCGGCACAAACTATTGACCCAACAACTTTTTTGATGTAATATAATATCTATAAGAAAGAGAGGCGATTTGCAATGCGCGTTCGTTCTGTTTTTGACTTGTATAATTATAACTTTTCACTCAACGTCTTAAATGCGTTGAATTACAAATGGGAAAGAGAAAAATTCTTCAGTTGCTTTCATTCTCCAAAGACTGTAAATATGCTTCTATATCTTGACGGATGCAGCGCTGAATACACCTTGAAAAATGGAGAGAAACTCTATGTGCACAGCGGAGATATTACTTATACTCCTATTGGAAGTGAGTACTCTATCCGGCTTTTTGACTTTGAAAACGAGCATAGCGGCACTTTTGGCATCAACTTCTATCTCTATGATAGCGAGAATCTGCCGTTTGTTTTATCAAATGATGTTTTGATTTTTCATCTTGAAGACAAACACAACTACAAACTCTTATTTTCAAAAGTAGTATTGCACAGCGAAGTAGCCATCCCTTGTTATGGGAAAATGAAGGCAGGAATGTACGACCTACTTTTAAATCTAGCAGCCTCCCACAAATTAGATCGATTTAAACGATATAATCTAATCTCAACCGGAATCTTGTATATGGAAGAAAATGTAGAACAAGAATTAAGCATTGCAGAAATTGCCGAACTTTGCAATGTAAGCGAAACCTACTTTCGCCGATTGTTTAAAGATTATTCCGGAATGTCTCCGGTTGAATACCGAATTGTCAGCAAAATAAATCGTGCAAAACTCTATATCGAATACGACGATTTGTCGATTTCACAAATCGCAGATATTCTTAACTTTACTGATACCGCCTACTTTTCCAAACAGTTTAAGGCACGCGTCGGAATGACTCCTTTGGAATATAAGGCATATGTTAAAAAACAAAAAAATGGCTTATCCAATTAGGATAAGCCATTTTTATATTATTGATGTACCTGTACAACCGCACCGCCGCGTGCCCTGGATTCCTCTGCCGCAATTCCCATCAAATGGCATTCAATGGAATTTTTTAGTCCCGTCACCTGCGATTGTTCTCCGGAAATCATACCATAAAGGGCATCAATCAATTTTGCGTCACCGCCACCATGTCCGTTGCCGCCCTCTAAAATGGTGCTCATTTCAATCACTTCTTTTTCTTTGCCAAAGGGCATAATGACAATGGTTTCGTCCCGTTCATCCATAATCAGTTCACCGTGTGTTCCATAGAACGTTATTCTGCGCCCGCCCTCTGCGCCAAAAACCATCTTAAGAGATGCCTTGACTCCGTTTTTAAAGGTCATCTGCACCAATTGATGGTCGACCATATCTACCTTACACCCAAATGCACATCTTCCGTAGACACCGTTTCGTAATCCGTCATAGAGATTTTCCTCGGTCAAGGGGCTTTGAATCGCCACCTTGTTATATGGCCATGTATAGGTCGGTTCGCCCGCCTCGTGCCATTGGTCAATATAAATTCGCTTTGCACTATAAGGACAAGTGTCTATATGTTTGCAATCTAGACAACGCTCTGCAGCCCCCTCAGGAGCATTCTCCGGCTTAAAGAATCGGAGTTCACCTACAGAAGAGACGGTATCGCACTCACTTTGTGCATAGTTTTGAATTAAATCCAGATCATGACTGCACTTCGCCAAAATTGCAGGATAGCCTAAATCGATAGATGCCCCAATTCCACGTACATAGGCTTGTGCCCAATGCCAATAAAAAGGACGCTCCAAGGCATCAATGACAGCCAAAGTACCAATCGTTCCCGATTGCAGAATTTCTTCACACTTTTGAAATGCGGCACCGTAACGAAGTTCATGGCAGACTACGACCTGCTTGCCGGTCTTTTCCTGGGTATCTAAAAGAAGTTGCAATTCTTCCCGCTTGCAACTGATAGGCTTTTCCAACAGCAAATGGTAGCCTAGATTCAGCGCAGCAACCGCCTGAGGGATATGGTCATAGTCAGGTGTTGCAATGACTAAAATGTCTGCATATTTTTCTTCTAAAAAGCGTGTGGGAGAATCAAAAATTTTTGCATTTTTCAAATCAAGACGCGCTTGCATTTTCTTAAGTTGTTCCGGATTGGTATCGCAAATTGCAACCAGTTCAAACTCCTCTGGTTTTTTTGCCATCAATTCCGCATAGCAAAGCCCTCGCGTGCCACAACCAAGTATCGCAACCTTATATTTTTGTTTCATTACCGCCATCTCCTTATGAATTTTCATACACACATTATACGCCTAATTTCTAAAAAAACAATGTTATTTTCGAAATAAGATTATGACTTTTCGGTACAATAAAAGAGCAAATTGGACATTTGCTCTTTTATTGTTAAAATTCTTTTAAAATGCCATAATCAGCATAATCAAAAATTCTGGCATTCTTATCAGGATTGATTGCAATCACGGTACCTGCACTTTCAATGGCACAGGTGTGATGGACTGCACCGGAAATACCGATCGCAAGATAGATATTGGGACTTACCATCTTTCCGGTAAGACCAATCTGGTGTTCATAGGGTGCTTTTCCCATGTCCACCAGCCCTCTGGAGGCACCGAGTTCTGCACCGAGTTCTTGGGCAAACGCCTGAATACGCTCCCAATCATCGGCAACGCCCTTACCGCCCGCCACAATCACATCCATACTCTCACTTTGGGTGCGAACGGTTGCCATTTTAGGTGTAGTTTCGCACACAATTTTTGCAGTGATGTTTCCGCCCTGCGCCGGTCGGTACATATAAAGTTCATTTCCATCTGTTTCAAGTGCCACGCAATCGGCACACAAACCGGTTTGCAAGAGAGCCGCAACCTGAGGTGCGGTTTTTCTGCCCCACAAATCTGCATTCCAAAGAATAATCTCCGGTTTTTCTTTTTGTGCTTTTTGCGCAATGGTTGCCGCATTCTCTTTAGGAATCAAAACGACTTCCTCTGCAATCTCATGGGCTTTCTCAAGCACTTCTTCGCCGACTGCCCAGACACTTTTCAGTTTATGCTCAGATTCGTCTGCCGTAACTTGAATCCGTTTCTTCTGCTTAAGTTCTGCAATCAGAGGACGCAGTTCGTCCATGGATATGAACTGACATAAGCGCCTGCCTCTCTCATTTTCAAAGACCTGAATCACACGAGTCGGCGACCCCTGTTGTCCGCAGCGGTTTGCATCGCAACCAAGTTGGGTATTATCCCAAATCGTAACATCCGCAAGTTTTGAAAAGATGCTTGGAAACCGAAGTACGTATCCGCGTTCCAGCGTTATCAACGCCGGATAGGTTGTTTGTTCCTCGCCGATTCTTGTCGTTGCGGTCACTCCCGTTTCGTCACACGAAACAGAAAGCGCATTGGTAATCAAAGGAATTTCAAGCATTTGCGAAAGCATAGGGCCAACTTGCGCCGTGTCACCATCCACCGTCTGTCTGCCGCAGAAAATCAGGTCAAACTCCTGCTTTCTAATTGCTGTTGACAAAATGTATGAGGTTGCCAAGGTGTCAGACCCCGCATAAAGGGAATCGGACAACAGAATCACCTTAGCGCCAAGCCGAGTGAGGGGTTTTAATATCTCTTCGGTCTGTTTAGGACCCATTGACAGAACTGTAACATCTTTCGATAACCGAAGTGCCGCCTCTAGCGCTGATTCATCAAAAGGGTTGATTTCACCTTTGGATACTTTGACACAAACCAGAATTTTCATCATTCTCATTCCTTGCTATGCTTGGTTATAAATGGGTTCCAACGCCTGTTGAATGGCTTTGTATTTTTGAAACACCTTGCGATACTCCTTGGTGTTTTCCGGATTAGGTAGTGTTTCAGAAACAACATGGTTACAGATTTCAAGGGCACTCTTTGCCGATGCAAAGATACCACAGGCAATTCCTGCCAGCATTGCACTGCCAAAGGAGGAATCAACATATTGCATTTCCGTCAACTTAATCCCAAGGGCATCGGAAACCATCTGCCGCCAAAGAGGACTTTTTCCGCCGCCGCCAATGATAACCGCTTCTTCACGGTGGGGAATTTTTAGCGCATCCAATGCTTCTTTACAATCCAGCATTGACATAGCAACCCCCTCAAGAACTGCTCTGGTGAAATGTGCTTTGGTATGAGATGCCCGCACTCCAACAAAGTCCGCACAAAGATTCGGATTGGCATACGGCGTTAATTCGCCATTGAGATAGGGGTGAAAAATCAATCCTTCAGCACCAATCGGTACATTGCTCGCCATGGCATCTAGCACTTGATATTCTTCACCAAAGGTATCACGGAACCAACGGTAAGATGCCGCACAGGATTTGGTGGCAGTTCCGGGGTAATAAAGTCCGTCAATGATATGCGAATAGTTAATCAAATCCCGATGGGGATAAGGCTTATCACAAACTACACAAATTCTACCGGCAGTTGCAAGTTTTAAGGTCATCTGTCCCTGTTCCACTGCACCGGAGGCAAACACCTCCATCACTGTGTCGGTCGTACCACAGAGAACCGATGTCCCCTCACAAAGTCCAGTAAGTACAGCAGCCTCAGCGGTAATCGTACCCACCACGTCTGTTGGCTTTACGACCTCAGGCATCATAGCGGTATCCATACCCAAAACGCCGCAAAGTTCTTCACTCCACGCCATGGTATTGATGTCAAACATCATACTGCCTTCTGCCTCGATATAATCCGTAACATAATCACCGGTCAGTTGGTGACGGACATAGTCTTTGGCGAAAAGGATTTTCTTGGTTTTGCTCCAATTTTCCGGTTCATTGTTTTTAATCCACATCAGTTCCGGCAAAGACCAGATGGTATCCGGCTGATGCAGTACCTGAGCCAAAATAACATCAGCCATATTCTCTTTTAGCCATGCAACTTCATTGGTACTTCTGGTGTCCGTCCAGTAAATGGCGGGGCGAATCGGGTTGAAATTCTCATCCAGAATGACTGCAGTATGGGTTGCCGCGTCCAAAGACACCGCCGCAATATCCTCAGGAGAAATTCCGCTTTTTTGCAGTACACTTTTGATGTTTGTTACCGTTGCATTCAACCAATCCTGTGGATTTTGCTCCGCATATCCGGGTTTCGGATAAGAGGTTGGATATTCTGCGGTAGCGGTTGCTACAATCTCACCAACCTCGCTTAACAAAGTCGCCTTGGAAGCACCGCCGCCAAAATCAATACCAAGTAAATATTTCATCATTCACACCCTAACTTATTTGTTCAACCACGCGTGATCCTCGTCTGTCGTCATATAAAAGCCTCTGACAGGACCTGCCATTATCCATAACATATAGTTTTTATAACCAGGAGCTGAATGGAACGGATGATATCCTCTCGGTATTTCTACAAAATCGCCTGACTTTACTGTATAGGTTTCGTCAACGTCACCTTCCATAGTATAAACCTTTTGAATACCAAAGCCCTGAGGCTTATCAAATTCATAATAGTAGATTTCTTCCGTTGCCGCTTCTGTTGGCATATTAGCGTCGTCATGCTTATGCGGAGGATAACTTGACCATTGTCCACCCTCAATCCAGCATTCGCCGATATATATCTGGTCTGCCTCTACTCTCTCGTCAAGAATAAACATCGCATGTCTTTGCCAGCCCGGTTTACCGAGTTCTTTTGAAATAACATCCTCGGGCTTTATGAGTACAGGCTTATGGTCATTCTTTGAAGGACACTTGCTGACCGCAATCGAAACCTCGCCTACACCTATTATAGTAAATTCTGTATTTCTAGGAATATATACACAGGTTGCATTGCCGTCAAAAACATTTTTTCTCTCCCCAATGTTTTCGTACTTAAACTCTTTCGCTTCAACTGTACATTTACCGCCCAAAATAACCAAGGCAAACTCTTTATTATTTTCGCAGTATGTCTTGGTTTGTCCATCTGCAAGTTTCACCATATCTATTTCAACATTTTGACAATAACTGTCTTCTTTTGTGAAAATTTCAGATTTACCAAATTTTTTATTCCAACTTCTTTTATACACTTACTCCACGCTCCTTTAAGAATTTTATTGTTTCCTCATAAGACGGAACACCTTCTCTTGCACCAACCTTTGTGCATTTAATTGCAGAAACTGCACTCGAAAATACACACGCCTTATGATAGCACATATTATGGGTAACAGCATAGGCAAATGCCCCGTGAAAGACATCGCCGGAACCATTGGAGTCAACAGCGTCTACCAAAAATGCAGGATAAGCATAGCGCTCGTTCCCGTCAAAAAGAATTCCGCCTTTTTTCCCTTGAGTGATAACCACAACCTCAGGCGAATACATTTCGTAGAGGATTCTGACTGCCTCCTCCGCCGTGCTCGCATGGGTGTGACCAAGTGCAAATTCTTCCGAGGGAATTAAAATATCACAATAGGGGAGCAGTTTTTCTACTCCCTCATAGAGTCCGCCTGCATCGTAAAGAACCTTGGTTCCACTTGCTTTGGCAAGTTTTGCCCCCTCTATGGCGGCATCCATATCATTGCCGTCCACCATCAGGATTTCCGCCTCCACAATCGCTTGCTTTTGTGCGGAAGTTAATACCGTTTTAGGTACATCTCCTCGATGAAAGACACAAGTTCTGGAGGCGGTATCCTTAGCAAGCCATATCACCGAGCAAAAAGAGGTATGTCCCTCTTTCAGGGTCATCAGTCCGGTTTCGACTCCGTACGCCTCAAAATCCGCCTTCAAGAATGTTCCTGCAGAATCGTCGGTATAATTTCCCAAAAACGCACAGGTAGTTCCCAACTTGGATGCCGCGACCAATCCCGTTGCGCAGGGACCTCCGCCGCTTTCCGTTACGGATTCTGCACGAGATTTGGTATCTTCTTTCGGAAATGTGCTGACCGTATATAAGGTATCAAACACATTGGCTCCGATTCCCACTATTTTACACATGCTTGATTTTCAGCTCCCAAAAGTTTAATTTTGCCCTTGGCAAATTCAGCAATATTGGCAACAACATCTTTCATAAAGAGGTCGATGGCATAGGTATCTCTGGGGGACTCGAATACCTTATCAAGGAAAGCAAAGCATACGTCGGTACCAAAGTTGACCTTACGAATACCCGCTTCGATGGATGCCAGCAACTGGTCATCCGGAATACCGCTGCCTCCGTGGAGAACCAGAGGAATTTGTACTGCATCCTTGATATCCTTGATTCTTTGGATGTCCAGTTTTGGTGCTTGTTTGTATCTGCCGTGTGCAGTACCTACCATAACTGCCAATGCCGCAACGCCGGTTTCCTTTACAAAAGTAACCGCCTCTTCCACCTTGGTGTATTCTCCCATGGATTCATCGTTTACGGTTCCAACATGACCCAACTCACCCTCAACAGGAATTCCCATAGGATTACAAAGGTCGCAAACTGTCTTGGTCATCTGGATATTCTTATCAAGATCATAGGCAGAGGCGTCAATCATGACACCGCTGCAACCATAGCGAACCGCCTTAGCAACTTCCTGATATCCTGCTCCGTGATCCAGATGGAAACATACCGGAACCTTTGCTTTTTGTGCCGCCGCAAGAACGATAGGTGTTACATAATAAGCCTCGCCATTGGTGAACAGTCTGGAATAACTCTGGATAATAACAGGAGCATTGAGTTCTTCTGCCGCCTGAATAATACCCATGGTTGTTTCCATATTATACACATTAAACGCCGGAATTGCAAATTTTTTCTCTTCTGCAATTGCAAGGATTTCTTTTAAGTTTACAAGCATTTCAGTACTGCCTCCTCAATAGTCATAAGTTCAATTCCCTCTGGCTGGGTTTCCTTAAGCATCATATATTCTGCCGGACATGCAGTTACAAGAATCTCTGCATCTGCATTCTTTGCGTTAATCCAGCGATTGGCTGCTACGGTCTTGATAACCTCCGGCATATACTCGTTCATAATCAAATTACCGGCAAGCATGGTTTCTTTTCCGCAAAGCAGCATTTCTTTTACTTCACCGCACGCAGATAAAATATCACGCATGGGTTCTACTTCTTCCAAATCTCTGGAAAGAAGTGCACTATCCTGCGGAGTAAATTTCAAGCCTTGCTTTTTAACGTTAAGTTTGCCATCCTGAATCAGTTGTGCAACAAAAGAGGTAAAGGTAACGACTTCCGGCTTTAAGTCAATGCCCCATTCTTTGTATTCACGCAGCATTACTTTTGCATCTGCGGGGTCGTAGCAAATTACCTTTTTATAGTTTGCAAGAACCTTTGCACATTCTTCCATCATCGCCTTGGTTTCTGCCGCAGCACCAATCATGAAGTCCATAGAATAACCGCTGTTGGGTTCTTCTTTAAGCACGGTGAAATCCACGCCTGCTTTTTTCAAAAGTTCTACTGCTTGTTTAGCACAACCTTTGGCTCTGGTATCTTCACCAATAAAGAACAAAGTATCACTCTCTGCAAAATCAGGTATTTTATTGGGATTCTCTACACCGTAGATATTGCCTTTTTCTTGCAGGTTGGTAATCATGTTCATGATATAATCAGGGAATTTTCCCTCGAGTGCCGCTGCAAGTCTTGCTTCTTTGGTAAACATAACAGGATCCCAACCGGTGGTACAATCTGCAACACAACCGCCGCAGAGAGAACACTCATATACATTGTTGATGATATCCTCTGAATAGTCAATCGCATCTCTGACAACCAGAGAAAGACCGAGCGCTCTTGCTCTTGCCGTGTTTCTTTCCTGACCGGTCGCATTACCAATCGGGCAAATGTGATGACACATCCAACAGAATCGGCAGGATTCAATATGTTCTTTTGCTTTTTGAGAAATTTGCATGATGTTACCTCCTTATAAACCGAGTTTGTACGGATTCAAAATGCCGTTGGGGTCAAGTTGCTTTTTAAGACCCTCAAACACCTGCATTGCAGGACCGTACTGCTCTTTCATCAGTCTTCCGAGTTTAATACCAACACCGTGGTGGTCATTGACTACACCACCGTTTGCCAACGCCGCTCTGACGCCACAGTTCCAGATTGCGTTATGAAGCCGCAATGCTTCATGAGGATCCTGCGGTACGTCTTTACCGTCAACAATAAATCTGTCGTAAATCATACAACCCCATTCATACCAGTGAGAGAAGTGTGCAATAAATTTTGCTTGCGGGAAGTTGGTTTCAATTGCCTCTTTCATTGCCCAATAAATGTTTTCAATCTTGTCATAGGGAGCAATGGTATCCATGGTACCAAAACATTGAGGCAAATCCATCATGTGACCCGGATAGAAGAATGTAATCTTCTCTTTCCACCATTTTTCACCGTATTCAGAACCCAAATCCTCTGCGCCATACTTTGTAAAGGTTTCAAGCAGGAGTTTTTCCTCTACCTCAACGATTTCTTTGACACCCTCGATGGCAATATTCATAAACGCACCGGGCTTCTCTACGCCGACAATCTTTTTAATCAAAGAAACGGTTTCCGCCTCATCATACAGACGCATAACAGAGGGTTTGAATTTCTGCAACAATTCTCTGCCTGCATTGAACGCATCGGTCATATTGTGGAACAAAAATCCGCGGAATTTTCTGGATTCCGGTTGTTCATAAATACGCATTTGTGCTTTGGTCATAATACCAAGGGTTCCCTCAGAACCAATAAAAATCTGGTTCAGGTCAGGACCTGCCGCGTGCTTGGGAGCCGGAGACGTTTCAATGATATCACCGTTGGGAAGAACAACTTCCATTTGAAGAACCATATCGTCAATCTTTCCGTACTTGGTGGAGGATACACCGATTCCTCTGTGCGCCAGGAATCCACCCACGGTAGAACAGGTCAAAGAGGACGGATAGTGCATGGTTGCATAACCTTTTTCATTTGCCGCCCATTCTACATGCTTGTAAATCGCACCGGTTCCGCATTCTATGTACATACCCTTTTCGTTGACATCGTAAATCTTGTTCATCCGCTTGGTATCTAATACAATACCGCCGCAAACCGGAATAGCACCGCCCTGCGTTCCGCCGCCTGCACCCCATGTGGTAACCGGAATCTTATAGTAGTTTGCAATCTTTAAAACCGCAGAGGTTTCTTTTGCATTTTTGGGGGCGACCACAATGTCCGCCTCCGGCATTCTCATACCTCTGTCCGCCCACATTCTGGAAAGCCAGAAGTAGTCTACGCTGTGGGTAATTTTGTCAATCGTTCGGGTAGAACAGTTCTCTCTTCCGACCGCATCCTCAAGTTCAGATGCAATCATGTCAAACAAAAAATCTTTCATCTTCTTTTTCCTTTCTATCTTCTATTTTTTAATTATTTTCAAGAGGATCAAATGTGAGATTCGGGATAAAATTACAGAATTCTTGTAAACACTCTGCGTAATCTCCCTCAATTTCACTCATGTGATGAATATACGGACCAAAAATCAGTTTCTTTTCAACCTTTGACATATCCTGAAACTCAGCCCAAAGATAAGTGCCAAATGTTTTCGGTCCGTCTGTGGTTTGGAATTTGCCGCCCAAAAGGGTGTAATTTCCCGCATCACCCTGAAATCTCGCTATGGTATACTTTCCATCCTTTGCACGAAAACTCGGCTTACCGCCCACAATTTTCGCCTGTTCAGCCTCATGCTTTACCGAATACGGAAAGGGACCGCAATGCCAGAGAAGTTCTGCATTCTTATTCTCCGGATGGCGCGTTGTAAATTCACCAAACAGGGGAGGTTTTTCCCCTCTGGTTGCACAAGAGAGCAATGCATTGGTAACTGCACCATGAATATCAGATTCGCAGGTGACAAGATACCCTCTGTCACCGAGAATACTCATGGCGAGGCAAGGAAGTGCCCCAACTGCCATTGGCATTGCTGACCAACATTCGCTGGTAAGAACATCTGCTCCTGTTTCTTCAAAAACTTCTTGATAAACAAGAACGAATGCCGCCATCTTATTTAAGGTTTCTTCATCCAAACCCGCAACATCATAGCAGGATTTAATATCCTTTACTTCTTTTTCAAGTAAGTCATGCTTTTCAGAAAGAACTGTTGTAAATTTCTTTTCAAATACTGCTAGATTCATGGTATTGAGATTAAAGCCAAATTTTTCGGTCAGTTCCAATTCGTTACACATGACACTCTTAAAGGGATTGAGTCTGGTACCAATTTGAGTGATCGAAAGGTTCTTAAAGTTTTTCACCATGGTTACCACAGATAAAAACTGATGCATTCCTTTTGAAAATGCCTCACTCTCAACCGGAGAGTTTTCTATGTAGGAAAAGGGAACCTGATAGCGTCTGAGTTGCTTGCTGATGGCAAACAAACCGCACTGCGCATCCGTATACCGCTGACCGTCAGGCTCAAAAACCATATCCTGAGGCCCCCACAAAAGCACCGGAAGATTCATCTCTTTGGCAACTCTTCCACACGCCTCTTCATTTCCAAAGTTGCAGTTCATGATAAAAATGGCATCCACTTTTTCTTGTTTTAAATATTCACAGACTCTATCACAATCTGTGTTTTTATATAATACACCGAGGTCATTGAGCCACTCTAAATCACAAAACGAAGTCATATCATCTTCGTAATGTGCACGAATCCAAGCAATCGCTTTTTCCTTGTTTTCTACCCCTTTGGCGGGTTCAAAGATGCCTTTACGCGTCGCAAAATCCCCCAAATCCCGAACATTGGGGACGATGCCAATCTTCACTTTATAATCAAGCATGGTACAAAAACTCCTTTCTCGCCCATAATTCGCTATTCTTATCATACCAAAGAACCATGGGAATTGCAATAGTTTTTGAAAATATTTTTTAAGTTTTTTAAAAATGGTTTCAATTATTTCCGTAAAAGTGAAAATAATTTTTGCATTCAGGCAAAAAAAAGAAGCGTTTCCGCTTCTTAGTATTTCTTTGTTTTTAACGCATCTTCTGTATCCTTAATGGAGTTCAGTGCTTTTTCTGATTGCTGATAGACAAGATGAAAATAGAGTGCATCTATAATGGACAGTTGGGCAATTCTTGAGTTCATCGCCAGAATATTGTACTCCGTTTCATCTGACGCTGTGTGTAACATCCAATCACTATGTTTTTGAATTGGGGATTTGCCATGATTGGTAATACTGATGGTGGTTGCACCTCGATCGCGGGAAACCGCCAACGCCTCTACCACATCTTTGGAGGAACCGGAATGAGAAATTGCGATTGCCACATCTCCCTTTCCTAAATGAGATGCCGCAATTACCTGCATATGGTTATCGGTGTAAGCAAAGGCATTATAGCCGGCACGAAGCAATTTATGTGCCGCATCCATGGCAACAGCGGCTGAGTTTCCAAGCCCAAATACCACTATTTTCTCTGCACCCATAATCGCTTTGGCGGTTTGTTCCAACGCCTCTTTACTCAGAATATTTTTAGTCTTTTCCAACGAGCAGTATATGTCATTGCAGACTTTTTCATAAATGGCAAAGGCATCATCGTTTGAGGACATATGGGTATTGACCACGGTTCCTCTGGTTTCCTGTGCCAGAGAGAGTTTCAGTTCTTGATAGCCGGAAAATCCCAAACGTTTTGCAAACCGGACAATGGTTGCCTCACCGCATTGACATTGCTCTGCCAATTCTACAATAGAAAGAGAGAGAATCTTCCCTTCATTGTTTAAAATCCAATCGGCAATCCGCTTTTCCGCTCTGCCCAATTCATTATAGAAAATTTTAATATTTAAAGTAGTTTTTTTCATAACAATGATTCCTTTATGGTTCTAATTCACTTCAGTTTATCATTTGGGTATTTTTTTGTCAAGGGTCGGGGCACCAAATTCCCGCTTTCTCATAGACTATGAGTACAGAGGTGTTTGAATTGAATCATGTTTTATCTTTTGCATTTATAGGCGGTGACCTACGCCAACTCAGAGTCATTTCCGGATTATTATCGGAAGGACACAGTATAAAGACTTTTGCCCTTGATACATCTTCTCTCTCAGGTGTCCATGGCTGTGAAACCTTAGAGGACTGCATCCTGGATGCCGATGTAGTGGTTCTCCCGCTCCCTTATAGTTCCGGTTCAGAACTATTAAACGCAGAAACGCCTGTCTACATAAGAGACATTGTCGGTGCCATGCAACAAGGACAAATTATGCTTGCAGGACGGACAGACGGCTATCTCAAAGCGTTAGCGCAACTCCATCAAATACGGCTTTCGGATTATATGGAACGGGAAGAATTTTCTGTGCTCAATACCATTCCGACGGTGGAGGGGGCAATAGAAATTGCCATGCGGGAAACTCCATATACCATTCACGGGAGTTCCTGTCTTGTGATGGGTTATGGCAGAATTGGGAAACTGTTATCCAAAAGCCTTTTGGCTTTAGGCGCAGACACTCATGTTTCAGCAAGAAAGCACAGCGACCTTGCCTGGATTAAGGCACAGGGATTCACAAGCATCAAAAATCAGGAATTGGAACATGTCATCGGTAATTACCATATTATCTTTAATACCATCCCAAGTACCGTTTTGGATTATCGTTTGCTCTCAAAAATCCCAAGCGATTGTCTTATCATTGACCTTGCCTCAAAACCAGGCGGTGTGGATTTTGATACCGCACAGGAATTGGGGAAAAAGGTCATCTGGGCACTATCGCTTCCCGGAAAGGTTGCACCGCAGACTGCAGGAGATATCATGAAAGACACCATAATGAATATACTGGAGGAATTGGGGGTGTAACAGATGCATCGAACCGACACAATAGGGTTTGCTCTAACCGGGTCATATTGTACCTTTCATAAGGTAATCCCCCAGATGGAAGTTCTCGTTCATCAAGGTTATCGGGTGATTCCTATTCTATCGGAACATACTTCACTCACAGATACCCGTTTTGGTACCGCAGAAAAATGGAAAGAGCACATCAGTGCAATTACAGGCGAAACCATCTTACAAAACCTACCTCAGGTTGAACCCATAGGACCCAAACGTCTTTTGGATTTATTGGTCATTGCTCCCTGTACAGGAAACACCATTGCAAAAATGGCAAACGGGATTGCGGATACCTCAGTCACACTTGCAGTAAAATCTCATCTAAGAAACAATCGACCGGTTGTAGTCGCAGTTTCTACCAATGATGGATTGGGCGCCAATGCAAGAAACATCGGCGTACTGCTCGCCCGCAAACATATCTTTATGGTTCCCTTTGGTCAGGACGATTGTATAGAAAAAGAGAATTCTCTGGTTGCTGATTTTACTTTAATTCCGGAAACGGTGTCAGCCGCATTGGACGGTAAACAACTGCAGCCAGTATTAATTTAAAAATTTTTTTAAAAAGTGTGGAACTTTTTTTCTCCTCCTCCGTCTAAAGAAACAAATACCTAATTTGGAGGAATGAAAAAAATGAAAAACACAAAAAGAATTTTTGCAGCACTCACCGTAACCGGTATGCTCTTAAGCGGTGCCGCTTTTGCAACTGAAGAAAATATTATGTTGATTCAGGAGCCGGCGGTTACCGAACCTGCCCCTGTGGTAAATGGCGCAACCCTTCCCGTGGTAGAAGCAGTTGAGATTGGTGGTATCACCATGATTCCTCTGCGTCAGGTTGGTGAGGGTCTTGGCTACACCGTGAACTGGAACGGAGAAAATCAGTCTATCGACTTAATCAAAGGTGCACAGTTCATCACGATGCAAATCGGAAGCGATTCCTACGCATTCTCCCGTCAGGCACCCCGCACCTTGGGTTCTGCTCCTGTCCTTTACAATGACACCACCACTTATGTTCCCATTGAGTTTGTAACCGAAATCATCGGCGGTATTTACAACCAGAACGAAGATAAGACCTATGAAATCATCAACCCCGCCATTGTAACTGTGACCGAGGTTATGGAAGACGGCTCTCTCCTTGTTCAGGACGACTATCTCGGCGAAGTTCTGGTTCACATTGCAGACACCACCGTGTTTGCCAATGATGCCGAGATTACCAAAGATGCAGTTTTGGCAGTCGGCTATGATGTAGCAATGACCATGAGCATCCCGCCGCAGACCACCGCTCGCTTTATTCGCGTAGAAAATCAGGTTGAAGTTCAGGAAACCGAAGAAGTGGCATTTTCCGGCACCATCACCGAAATCGACGGTGAACTGGTTACCGTAGGCAACCCCACTGAAGAAGGTGCAGTTCGTTTGGTAATCACTGAAGAAACCGAGATTACTGGTGTGGCATCCGCTACCGACTTGAAAGTTGGTATGGAAGTAAAAGGTACTCACAGCATGGCTGCAACCTTTAGTATTCCCCCCCAGAGCGTTGCGTTTCGGGTGGAAGTTGTAAAATAAATAAACAGTTTTTGTTTAAAAAAGCCGCATATGCGGCTTTTTTGCTTGACAGAAAATTTTTCTTTTTGTATAATAAAAAAAGTCACACAAAGTATCGGCACTGCCGTTTAGGTTTCGCCGATGAAAAGGGAATCGGGTGAAAATCCCGTGCGATACCTGTCGCCGTATGTATGAAAGTTTTGATGTTCGTCGGTGAAAACCGGTCATTGGGAAACTGAGAAGGCAGAGCATCAAAATGCAGAGAAATTTCTATATCATATGAGCCGGAAGACCTGCTTTGCTGCACAGTTTTTGTACAGTTTTGTCTGTGTTACAGACGAATTGTGACGCACACAGGAATACTCAGCTGTGGCAAACCTTTGTTTGCCACAGTTTTTTATTTAAGGAGAATAGGATGCAGGAATTTAAAAAGTATCATCCGGTTGTGACAATGGTTTATTTGGTTGCAGTCATAGGGTTCAGCATGTTTTTGCTGCACCCTGTTTGCCTATGCATTGGTTTGGTATCTTCAATTACCTATTCTCTCTTGCTCTGTGGAAAAAAAGCAGTGAAACTACAACTGTTTTTTCTTCTTCCTGCTATCCTGATTACTGCCCTCATGAATCCCGCATTTAACCACGCCGGAGTCACAGTGCTGACCTATCTGCCAAGCGGAAACCCGTTGACGCTGGAATCCATTCTTTACGGATTCGCGGCAGGAGGAATGTTAATTACTGTAATCTCTTGGTTTTTCTGCTATCAGCAAATTATGACCAGCGATAAGTTTATCTATCTGTTCGGCAGAATCATCCCCTCACTTTCTTTGGTATTCTCTATGACTCTTCGGTTTGTTCCCCGATTTCTTCATCAAACCAAAATCGTAGTAAATGTCCAACGGTGCATGGGCAAAGATGTTACCACCGGTAAGATAAAAGAGCGATGCAAACACGCGATGAACATTCTTTCCATTATGATTACATGGGCACTGGAAAACGCAATTGAAACTGCAGACAGTATGAAAAGCCGAGGCTACGGTCTTACAGGACGGACAGCCTTTTCCATTTATCGCTTTCGCAAGCGAGATGGATTTGTCTTGTGCTCTCTTCTTTTCCTCATTGGATATCTGATAACCGGAATCTTATTAGGACAGACCAAATGCGCGTATTTTCCCGCGCTTAAACTATCGCCGGTAACGCCGTATGCTTTTACAGTATTTTTCTCTTACTTTTTACTATGCACTCTGCCTGTGTTACTCGAACTTTGGGAGGTGAAACAATGGAACTCTATCAAATCAAACAACTGACTTTTCGATATCCTAACACCAATACACCTGCACTTTATGAGTTTTCCGCCTCGGTAAAAAAAGGGGAATTTAT
The DNA here is from genome assembly GCA_045539735.1 of Ructibacterium sp. Taxonomy (GTDB): domain Bacteria; phylum Bacillota; class Clostridia; order Monoglobales; family Monoglobaceae; genus Ructibacterium. The sequence continues at coordinate 29,910 of JAZQFW010000020.1, forward strand.
CACCATCTGCGGTCAATCCGGCTCAGGAAAATCCACATTGCTTCGATTGTTAAAACCAACGCTTGCCCCGCATGGCGCAATGTCTGGAGAAATCTTTTATTGCGACTCTCCTCTTTCTTCCATGGATTTGAGAACCCAAAGTCAACGCATTGGCTTTGTATCTCAAAATCCTGAAAACCAAGTGGTGACTGACAAGGTTTGGCACGAACTTGCCTTTGGTCTTGAAAGTTTGGGGCTAAAAACACCTGAAATCCGTGCCCGCGTTGCAGAAATGGCATCCTTTTTCGGGATAGATTCCTGGTTTCACCGTAATGTTTCCGAACTTTCCGGCGGACAGAAACAACTGTTAAATCTTGCCTCTGTTATGGTAATGCAGCCCGAAGTCCTGCTTTTGGACGAACCAACCGGACAGTTAGACCCCATTGCTGTCAGCGAATTTTTAGAAACCCTCTCCAAAATCAATCGAGAACTTGGTACCACTGTTATCCTGACCGAACATCGGTTGGAGGAGGCTTTTGCATTCTCTGACAGAATTTGGGTGATGCATCAAGGGCGGATGCTTGCCGACGCCCCGCCGGAGCGCATTGGTGCACTTTTACATCAAAAGTCCCACCCTATGTTTTTCTCCTTGCCGACAGCAAGCAGAATTGCTCTTTCAGTCAATCCGGACGAAATTACCCCGGTTACTGTGCGGGAGGGAAAAGATTGGCTACACCATTACGCCGACACCCATACCCTCATTCCCAAACCGATTGCAAAACCTCAACCGTCTTTAGGAGAACCTATCCTTACTTTAAACGATGTCTATTTTCGCTACGAAAAGGAATCCCCCGATATTTTAAACGGTGTTTCCATGAAGGTTTATCCCGGGGAATGCTATGCCATTCTGGGCGGAAATGGCGTGGGGAAAACCACCACTCTTTCGGTTTTAAGCGGATTATTGAAACCCCAACGCGGTAAAGTAACACTTAACGACAGACCGCTCACCGATTATAAAGATTTGTATCAAGGCTGGTTGGGAGTTCTTCCTCAAAATCCTCAATCCCTATTTGTGAAACAAACGCTAAAAGAAGATTTACTTTCTGTGATTTGGGCGAAAAAAGAAACGGACGATTTTGACAGAATCATCCGTTTATGCAGATTGGAAGATCTATTACACCGCCATCCTTATGACCTTTCCGGCGGAGAACAACAACGCGCTGCTTTGGCAAAAATCCTCTTGCTCCATCCTAAAATACTGCTTTTGGATGAACCAACCAAAGGTTTGGATGCTGAATATAAACAAATTTTTGCACAGATATTGGATTCGTTAAAAGCACAGGGGGTCGCTGTGGTGATGGTTTCCCACGATGTAGAGTTCTGTGCTGCGCACGCAGACCGGTGCGGCATGTTTTTCGATGGTGCCATTGTCAGCGAAGACACTCCCAGAAACTTTTTTAAAGAAAAGAACTTTTACACCACCGCAGCAAACCGAATTGCACGGGAACTTCTGCCCGATGCTATTTTGTGCGAGGACGTCATTCGCGCCTGTTTGCAAAAACCTGTTGCACCAACCCCAATACAGGAGTTCAAAGACACTACTCCACCGACAACAAAAGGAGATTTCACTCCAACTACAGAGCATTCTACGAAAAAACACTCCCTTTCTTTGCGTTTTTGGTTGGGAATCTTTATGGCGTTGCTGGCTGTTCCTCTTACCATTTATTTTGGTTTTTCTTTTCTTGATAGCAGAAAGTATTATGCCATCAGCATACTTGTCTTACTGGAAGTGATGCTGCCCTTTGTATTATTGTTTGAGGGCAGAAAACCTCAAGCAAGAGAATTGATTTTAATTAGTGTACTCTGCGCCATTGGCGTTGCCTCCCGCACCGTTTTTTCTGCGCTTCCGCAGTTCAAACCTATGCTTGCCCTTATCGTTATCACCGGCGTATGTTTCGGCTGTGAAACCGGATTTTTGACAGGGGCCGTTACTGCCTTTGTGTCCAATTTCTTCTTAGGGCAAGGACCTTGGACGCCATGGCAGATGTTTGCATTTGGCTTGATAGGATTTCTTTCCGGACTTTTGTTTCGCAAAGGTCTGCTGCCACGAAACAGGCTTCTTCTTTGCCTTTTTGGCGGATTCTGTACCCTCATACTCTACGGCGGTATTATGAATGCCTCCCACGTGATTCTTTATCAGGAAAATCCAACTCTTTCCATGTTCCTCTCTGCTATGGCAATGGGGTTCTCCTTTGACCTCATTCATGCTGGAGCAACTGTATTTTTTCTCTGGATTTTTGCTCTGCCTATGCTAGAGAAACTAGAACGAATCAAGATAAAATACGGAATGCTATAACCGCTCTAAAATGGCTTTGGCTCCTGTTTTATCTGAGCGCAAAAATCGATTGAGCATTTCCAGACATTCCATATTCCCTTGGGTTAAGTAATTCGTTTTTTCTTCGCAGGAAAATGTTGCCTGAAACCCCATGTTTCTTAGCACTTCATACGATGCCTCACTGACCCCTCCAAAAGGGTACGCAAAGGCGGTTGGAAGATATCCGGTATGCTCCTGCATTTTTTGCTGTAATAACCCCAAGTCTTTTTCCAAAAATGCTGCGTACTCCTGATTGGTTTCTCCCCATTTTTTCTTTGCACCGCTACGGCCCTTTGTCATGCTGTGCAGGTCGTAACTGTGGTTTTGAAACTCAATCAGACCCGATGCCATCATTTCATTGATTTCATTCCATGTGATATGGGAATATGCCGGATTTTCTTCCGGCGTTTCACTATAAAAGTCGGTAAATCTCCCGATGATGGAAATTACGGCTTTCATTTGATATTTTTGCAGAAGCGGAAACGCATAACAGTAATTGTTATAATATCCGTCATCAAAAGTAATCATGACCGGCTTTTCCGGAAGCGGAACGCCGTCTTTGACATAAGCGATTGCATCCGCAACCGTAATGGATTCATACCCGTTTTCTTTGAGATAGTTAAGGTCTTTTTCCAACATTTCCTCGGAAATAACAAACCGACTGACCTGGCTCACATCCCGAGTTACCCCGTGGTACATCAGAATTGGCAGTTCTGCTTGCATCACTCCGGATGCATCCACTGCCAATTCTGCCTCACGGGTCGTATAAAAGTGTACAGTACAAAAAATTACCGCCGCAAGAAACAAATATAATAGGATTGTCCTCATGCGAATCACAAACATGCAATCACCTCTACCTCATCTTATGAAAGACGGACAGCCAATATGCAGACAACTTGGTGTTAGGATTTTTGGGTTCTGACATCAATTTTTTACTATTGACGGTTAGCGAGAATATGGTACACTTAAGGTATACCATGTGATATTGGGAGGTTGTTATGACCGAACTGAAAACCATAAATATATCTATTCAGGAATTGAAACAGGAATTTTTAAATACATTTGGAGGATGCAATAAAAACATCCGTGTCTTCCGCTCTCCCGGCAGAGTCAATCTAATTGGAGAACACACTGACTACAACGGCGGATTTGTGTTTCCTGCTGCACTGACCTTTGCGACCACCGTAATCGCCAGAGTTCGTGAGGACGGGGTTCTGCGGTTAAAAGCCACCGACCTTCCCGATATGGTGGAAGGTACTTTGGATACCATTGATAATTTCAAGCATCTCTCTTGGGGGAACTACCAGTTTGGTGTTTTTGTTGAGTTGAAAAAAGTAGGCTACCAGTTGGTAGGTGCAGACATGCTCTTCCATGACACTACACCGCACGGAGCAGGACTTTCCTCCTCTGCAGCCATTGAAGTTTCTACCGCAATTGCCATGGCTTCTCTTGGCGGTGCAACCAAAATTGACAGCATTGAAATGGCGAAACTGAGTCAACTTGCAGAACACAATTATGTTGGTGTAAAATGCGGAATTATGGACCAGTTTGCCTCTGCCATGGGCAAGGCAAATCATGCTATTTTCTTAGACTGCAAGAATCTTAATTATCAGTTGGTTCCCATGGAGATTTCCGGCTATAAACTGGTACTTTCCAACACCAAGAAAAAGCATTCGCTGGGCGCATCCAAATACAACGAACGCCGGAGCGAATGTGAGGCAGGATTTGCGATTTTGAAAGAAAAACTGCCCCATATCAACTGTCTTGGAGATGTGACATGCGAAGAGTTCTATCAAGTTGAGGACGCTATCTCAGATGAGGTAGTAAAACGCCGTGTCCGTCATGTCATTGAAGAAGATGACAGAGTAAAGAAATCCATTGAAGTTTTAACCCAAGGTGACCTTGAAGCATTTGGTGCATTGATGACCGCATCCCATACTTCTCTGCGAGACCTTTATGAGGTTTCCTGTGAGGAATTAGACATTCTGCAGGCAGAGGCATTAAAAATTGATGGCGTGTTAGGTTCGAGAATGACCGGTGCGGGATTTGGCGGTTGCACTGTCAGCCTGGTCAAAGAAGAAAGCGTGGATACCTTTATTCAGGAAGTCGGTAAAAAATATCTGGATGCCGTTGGCCATCCGGCTGAGTTCTACATTACCGAAATTGGTGATGGCGGCAAGGAAATCATCGAATAATCGTCCTCCCGATGGAAACATCGGGAGTTTTTTCTTCTTTTTTTGCTTTTTCTCTTTACAAATGATGCAATCTGTTATAAAATAAATAGGTTATAGTATATATTAGAAACGGAGGTTCTTTTTCCATGTATCAGAAAGTATCCCCTAATCTTTCCTTTGTGGACCGCGAAAAAGAAGTGGAAAAATTCTGGAAAGAAAATGATATATTTGAAAAGAGCATGAAAAATCGTGAGGGACAGGAGATTTATACCTTCTTTGACGGTCCCCCTACTGCGAACGGAAAGCCCCACATTGGTCACGTGTTGACCCGTGCGATTAAGGATTTGATTCCTCGCTATCGTACCATGAAAGGATACCATGTACTGAGAAAAGCCGGCTGGGATACCCACGGTCTTCCGGTTGAGTTGGAAGTTGAAAAAGCACTTGGTATCAGCGGTAAACCTGAAATTGAAAAATATGGTATTGAGGACTTTATCAAAAAGTGTAAGGGCAGCGTATTTACCTACCAGAGCGAATGGGAGGAAATGAGTGACCGTGTCGGCTTCTGGGCAGACATGAACGACCCTTATGTAACCTATCATAACGATTATATTGAATCGGTTTGGTGGGCGCTCCGCCAAATCTGGGACAAGGGTCTTTTGTACAAAGGACACAAAATTATGCCTTACTGTCCCCGTTGCGGAACTTCACTTTCCAGCCACGAGGTAGCGCAGGGTTATAAGGATGTCAAGGAAAACTCTGTCATTGCAAAATTTCCCATTAAGGGTCGTGACGGAGAATACTTACTTGCATGGACCACAACCCCTTGGACTCTTCCCTCCAATGTGGCACTTTGTGTAAACCCCAAAGAAACTTATGTAAAGGTTCAGGCTGAGGACGGCATTTATGTGCTGGCACAGGCATTGGTGGAAAAAGTCTTTGACAAACAGGAAGTAAATTATCTGGAATCCTATCTCGGTACCGACCTTTGCGGCACTGAGTATGAACCCCTTTACACCTTTATCGAACCTGACAAAAAGGCATACTATGTTGTTGTTGACAACTATGTCACCATGGACGATGGTACCGGTATCGTTCATATTGCGCCGGCATTTGGTGAAGATGACTCCCGCGTTGGCAAAGACAACGACCTTCCCTTTGTGAACCATGTAAACACACAGGGTAACTTTATTGATGCTTGCGGAGAATGGGCTGGTATGTTTGTCAAAGATACTGACAAACTGGTAATTCGTGACTTGAAAGAGAGAAATCAATGCTTCCAAGTTATCCCCTTTGAACACAGTTATCCTTTCTGCTGGCGTTGTGATACTCCGCTTTTGTATTATGCATGTGACACTTGGTTCATCAAGATGACTGCGGTGCGCGATAATCTGCTTAAGAACAACAACACTGTAAATTGGTTGCCTGATAACATCAAGCACGGACGGTTTGGTAACTTCCTGGAAAACATTATCGACTGGGGTCTCTCCCGTTCCCGTTACTGGGGTACTCCCCTGCCTATCTGGGAATGTTCCTGTGGTCATCGTCATGTCATCGGTTCCATTGCGGAACTGAAAGAAATGGGCATCAACTGCCCCGATGACATCGAACTGCATAAACCTTACGTGGATCAGGTGAAACTCCGCTGTCCTCAATGCGGTGGAGAAATGACCCGCGTTTCCGAGGTAATTGACTGCTGGTTTGATTCCGGTTCCATGCCCTTTGCGCAATGGCACTATCCCTTTGAAAACAAGGAACTCTTTGAGAAGAACTTCCCTGCGGATTTCATCAGTGAAGCGATTGACCAGACCAGAGGTTGGTTCTATACTTTGATGGCAATTTCTACCCTCCTCTTTGACCGCGCACCTTATAAGAATGTAGTGGTTCTGGGACATGTTCAGGACGACAAGGGTATTAAAATGAGTAAGCACAAGGGCAATGTCATTCTGCCGATGGATATCTTAAATGACCAAGGCAGTGACGCTGTGCGTTGGTATTTCTACTCCAACTCAGCGCCCTGGCTTCCCAACCGGTTCTCTGCAAAGAACGTATCGGAATCCCAGCGTAAGTTCCTTGGAACCCTTTGGAACACCTATGCATTCTATGTCCTCTATGCAGAAATCGACCAGTTTGACCCCAGCAAACACAGTTTGGATGTAGACAAACTTTCCGTTATGGATAAGTGGATTCTCTCTAAACTTAACACCTTAATTGCAACGGTTGACAAGAATCTGGAAAATTACAGAATTACAGAGGCAACCCGTGCAATGACCGAGTTTGTTGATGAACTGAGCAACTGGTATGTACGCCGGTGTCGGAACCGTTTCTGGGCAACTGAACTCACCGAAGATAAAATTAACGCTTATATGACTTTATACACTGCGTTGGTTGAATTCTCCAAGGTTTGTGCTCCGTTCATTCCCTTTATGACCGAGGAAATCTATCAGAATCTCGTTCTCTCCGTTGACAAGACTGCACCGGAAAGCATTCACCTTTGCGATTTCCCCAAAGCAAACGATGCATGGAGTTTCCCTGAAATCGAAGCCGAGATGGACGCCATCCGCAAGATTGTTATGTTGGGTCGCGCTTGCCGAAACGAGGCAAACATCAAGAATCGTCAGCCTCTTTCCAACCTCTTTGTACAGGCTCAAACCGAGGTAAATCAGGATTACAAAGACATTATACTCGAAGAATTGAATCTGAAAGAAGTTACATTTACCGAGGACGCCGGTGCATTCATCACCTATCAGTTTAAGCCCCAGATGCGTACCATGGGACCCAAATACGGAAAACTGATGCGTCCTATCTTTGACGAGATTGCAAAAATGGATGGCGCAAAAGTGATGGAACAACTCAATAGCGGCGAGCCGCTTCAATTGGTCGTTGAGGGCACCGATGTGGAAATCAACAAGGAAGATGTTTTGGTTGACACACTCCAGAAAGACGGATTTGTTTCCGACAGCGACGCAGGATTTACTGTGGTTCTTGACACCAATTTGACCGATGCTTTGATTGAAGAAGGATACGTCCGTGAATTCATCAGCAAGGTACAGACCATGAGAAAAGACAGCGGATTTGAAGTGCTTGACCACATCACAGTTACTGCAAGTGCAAGCGAAAAAATTGCTGAAATTGTAAAGAAAAACGAAAAGGAAATTCAAACACAACTTTTGGCAAACAGCATTGTATTTACCGATGCTTTTGCAAATGGCAAGGATTGGAACATCAATGGCGAAGCCGTTGTGATTGCAATTGCAAAAGCGTAAGTAAAAAACAAAAAGAATGTTAGAAGCTTTGGTTTCTAACATTCTTTTTTTGTTCTCCACAGGGTGTTAATAACCCAAACTCCTTAAATAGTCACGGCTCATTTTTGCGGCTTCCATAGCAGGGATATCATAAGACTGGTCTTGCTCTACAATTAAAATACTTGCACCGGCTTGTTCCGATGCCGCAATGATTGCAGGAATATCCTGAATTCCCTGACCAACCGGACAAAAGCGAAAATCATTATCCTCTTTGGATTTGACTGCCTCACTTCCGTCATCCCCAATCAAGGCGTAAACAGGACCGCCGCCAATCGTTTTACAAGTAAAGTCCTTTAGGTGCACAATATCAATTCTTCCACTATACTTTAGCAAATACTCAACCGGGTCAACACCTGCCCAATGAACCCAACAGGTATCGATTTCGGGCTGAATGCAGTCTTGCGGAATGGTTTCATACATCCAATCCAAGATATATTTTCCCTCTGCCTTTTGGAATTCAAAATCATGATTATGATACAACTGCTGAATCCCATTTTCTTTCAACATCTTTCCGTTTTTGATAAAGAGTTCTATGGTTTCATCCCACTCTTTGGTTCCGGGCATTTGTTTATCATACCACGGAACTGCGCAATATTTGGCACCAATGGTTTTTAGGTATTCCATATCACTCTGCTTTGCATCTGCAAAAAATTGATGTACAGACACACATTCAAGGTCATATTTATCAAGCATGGCTCTGACTTCTTCCGCACTATGGCCAAAATATCCTGCAAACTCTACATAGTCATAACCCATTTCCTTGACCTGCTTGAGTGCCCCGTCCATGTCTTTTTCCATTTCTTCACGGATGGAATAAAGTTGAAGACCTATCTTAAATTCTTTCATTGGATTTCCTCCTTATCTATACTTCAGGAATTTCAATTTCGATTTCTTTTCCGGCAATGCTGGACTTTAAGATTCCGTCAAGAATTGCCTGATTATAAATAATTTGGCTCGTGGGAACCGGTGCGCTTCCTCCCTCTTTGACTGCGTCTAAGAAGGAGCGAATCTTTTCGTAAAACAGGCCTTTTTCAGGTGCCGGAATAATCGGAACTTCTGTCACAACCTGTTCGCCCGCCACTTCATGATAAATCTTCATAGGACCACCAACCGTTCCATTCCAACATTCGGTAGACGGAATTCTAAGTCCGCCCTTGGTACCCAAAATCAGGGTATCACCGGAGGTATCCATATTCATTGCCCAGGAAATACGGAAATCAAGGATAATGCCACCCTCCAAGCGGATAAATGCAGCAGCAAAATCGTCAACACTAAACTTTTCTGCATACTCGGGATGGGTAGGATAGTAACTGGGACGGGTTCCAAAGAAATCTGACTTATACCCAGATATAGTCAAAGGTTTGGGATAACCAATGGCATTGAGAACCATATCCAAAGAATAACATCCAATATCACCCAATGCGCCAATACCGGCAGTTTCCTTTTCAATAAAGGTAGTGCCAAAGGGTGTGGGAATACCGCGGCGGCGTCCGCCACCGGTTTGGATATAGTAGATATCGCCCAACTCACCGGATTCAACTATCTTTTTAATCATCTGCATGTTGGGGTCAAGGCGAGGCTGAAATCCAACGGAAAGAATCAATCCGGTCTCTTTTTCTACCTTACGCATTTCGATTGCTTCTTCCATGGTCACACACATGGGTTTTTCCAGCATAACATGAACACCATGTCTTAAAGAATCAATGGTACATTCTGCATGGGTTGCATTATAGGTACAAATACTGACGGCATCCAACTCTTCCGCATCCAGCATCTCCTTATGGGAGTGATAGCATCTCACACCCTCTACTTCCCATTTTTTGAAAAATGCTTCTGCTTTCCCGGGAACAAGATCCGCACCTGCAACAACTTCTACATCCTCCATCTCTTTGTATTGCTTGATATGTGCATCTGCAATCCAACCGGTACCGATAATACCAACTTTCAGTTTTTTGCTTGCATCCACTTGTTTGACGCTTTGGTCAAATTTGAACTGGTCTAAAATGTTATCGTTCTTTGCCATTGTTATCGCTCCCTTTTTGTGTTTTTTCTTCAGTATAGCACATGATATTTTTAAAAAACAATCAAGTCTTTGCATAAAAATATCAATTATTTGTCATACAGAATAAAAAGCCACGGAAACACTTCCGTGGCTTTGATGTTATTTTACTACAATGTTAATGAGTTTCTGCGGAACCGCAATACATTTGACTACTTGTTTACCGGCAATCAACTCCTGCACCTTTTCATTGCTGAGTGCAACTTCTTGCATTTGTTGCGGAGTCAAATCCGGAGCAATCATCATTTTATCACGAATCTTGCCGTTAATCTGGAGTACAACCTCCACCTCGTCATCCACCGTTTTCGCCTCATCATAGACAGGCCAGGGACGGAGAGAAAGCAGACCTCCATCGCCGTATTTCTCCCACAATTCCTCTGTCATATGAGGTGCAACAGGATTTAACAAGGTAATCAATGTCATATACTCACCCTTGGTGATACTTCCCTTTTTGGTAATCTCATTGATGAAACTCATCATGGTAGCAATGGCTGTATTGAACTTCATCCGTTCAATATCCTCTCCAACCTTTTTGATGGTTTTATGCACCAATTTTTCCATATCAGCACTGTATCCGGCATCCTCGGTCATAATGGTTTGGAGATTCCATACCTTTTCCATAAAGCGGTAACAACCGCGCAGACCTTGCTGCGACCAAGGAGTACTCTGGTCAAAGGCACCTAAAAACATCTCGTAGGTTCTAAAAGCATCTGCACCTACTTCATCCACAACCTCATCAGGATTTACGACATTACCGCGGGACTTGGACATCTTTTCTCCGTTTTCACCCAGAATCATGCCATGAGAAGTTCTTCTCTGGTAGGGTTCTTTGGTGGGAACCAGACCGATATCATACAGGAATTTATGCCAGAATCTGGAGTAGAGCAAATGCAGAGTGGTATGCTCCATACCGCCGTTGTACCAATCTACCGGTGTCCAGTAATTGAGTGCATCTTTGGATGCCAATTCTTTGTCATTGTGTGCATCGGTATAACGCAGGAAATACCAACTGGAACCTGCCCACTGAGGCATGGTATCGGTTTCACGCTTTGCGGGGCCTCCACAATGCGGACAAGTGGTTTGAATCCACTCGGTTGCATTGGCAAGGGGAGATTCTCCGTTTTCGCCGGGCTTAAATTCTTCCATATCCGGAAGTACCAAAGGAAGTTGGTCTTCAGGAAGCGGAACATAGCCGCATTTCTCACAATGAACTACCGGAATCGGTTCGCCCCAATATCTCTGGCGGGAGAACACCCAGTCACGCAGTTTATAGTTGACCTTACGCTTGCCAAGACCCTTTTCTTCCAAATAATCAATCATAGCAGGAATCGCTTCCTGTACAGATTTTCCTGTTAAGAAACCGGAGTTAACCATGGTTCCTTTATAAACATCGGTGTATGCCTCTGCCTGTACATCTTCACCGCCGGATACAACTTCAATAATCGGCAGATTGAATTTCTTTGCAAATTCCCAGTCACGGGTGTCATGGGCAGGAACTGCCATGATAGCACCGGTACCATAAGTAACAAGAACATAGTCAGAAACAAAAATCGGAATTTCCTCGCCGCTCACCGGATTGATGGCTTTTACACCCTCCAGCATCACGCCGGTTTTCTCCTTTGCAAGTTCAGTACGCTCAAACTCGGATTTGCGGGCAGCCTCGGTCTGGTAAGCCTTAACTTCCTCATAGTTTTGAATGATATCCGCAAGTTTTGCAATCAACGGATGCTCCGGAGAGATAACCGTGTAGGTAGCACCAAACAGGGTATCGCAACGGGTGGTATAGACCACCATTTCATCACCTGTGGTCAGGGTAAAGGTAACCTCTGCACCCTCGGAACGACCAATCCAGTTTTTCTGCTGGGTTTTGATTTTATCCAAGAAATCAACTTCATCCAAATCGTCAATCAAGCGCTGCGCATACTCGGTAATTTTGAGCATCCATTGGCTTTGGTTCTTCTGGATAACCTCACCATGACAACGCTCACAAACGCCGTTGACAACCTCTTCATTGGCAAGACCTACATTACAGGAAGTACACCAGTTAATCGGCATTTCCTTTTTATACGCAAGTCCTTTTTTGAACAGTTGCAGGAAAATCCACTGCGTCCACTTATAATACTCAGGGTCAGTGGTGTTAATCTCTCTGGACCAATCAAAAGAGAATCCCAGCATCTTAAGTTGACGCTTAAAGTTTGCAATATTTTTTGCAGTAATTACCGCAGGATGTACATTGTTTTGAATCGCATAGTTCTCTGCCGGCAGACCAAATGCATCCCAACCAATCGGATAAAGAACATTATAGCCCTCCATCCGGCGCTTTCTTGCAATAATATCCATTGCAGTATAACTTCTGGGATGACCTACATGCAACCCTTGACCGGAAGGGTAAGGGAACTCAATCAGGCCGAAGAACTTCTCTTTGTCAGAGCCGTTTTCCGCACAGAATGCATTCTCCTCTTCCCACCGTTTTTGCCATTTTGCCTCAATGGCTTTAAAATCATATTTCATTGGACTCAACCTCCGTTTTAAAATCTATTTTTCTGCCGCATCCAGTTCCACATCCACAATGCGAGCGTCTTTCCAGATATGCTCAAGACCATAAAATTCACGGGTTTCACTTTGGAAGATATGCACAATGGCATCGTCATATCCCAAAAGAACCCATTCGCCGGTCCGATAACCCTCTTTGTTCACTGCAAAGATTCCCTCTTTGGCAAGTTTTTGTTCCACATGATCACAAAGCGCCTGCACCTGTCTGTCAGAGCCGCCGGTTGCCAGAATGAAGTAATCCGCCATGGTGGTAAGTTCGCTGACATCCAAAACTTCGATGTCTTTTGCCAGTTTATCGTCCAATACCTGAACAATGGTATTGACTATCTTATTTTCACAAGCCATAGTTTTCTCCTTGTTGCTATTTAGTCAAGAACAAAATGTTCTTGCATTAAAGTCTTGGTTTGGTTTTCATAGGGGACAAAATAGGAACGACCGCCTATGTACTTTCCCTCACCCGGAAGTGAAAGAATTTCAATATTTTTCTTGCCGATGGCGAGCACATCCCGCATCAGCGAGAACATTTGTCCGCCTTTTAAATCTGTATCCGTATGCTTTTTCACTGCAAAGAAAACTGCCGGAATCCTGATGGCACCCCAAAAAGAAAAAAGTTTATCTTTGATTGCAGTATAAAGTTCGGACTGGGCACTCAAGCGTCCCATATCGCCCTGGGCATAACCGCTGCGGTAACGCATATACATTTCTGCTTTTTTACCGTTAAGCCGTTGTTTGCCCTTTCTTAAATCAATCACTAAATTCTGAACGGGGTCTTCATACTTCATTTCCATGGGGACATCAATTTTGACACCGCCCAAGGCATCTACAATATCCCGAAACGCATCAAAACTCACCATCACATAATGCTCAGGGGTTACACCGGTTACTTGTCCGATTTCTTTTGCCAGAACATCGAATCCTGAATAGTATGCCGAGTTAATCTTTCTGTCATTCCTTCGGTTCTGCACTCTGGTGTCTCTGGGAATCTGTAAAACACTCACTTTGCCATCCCGACGGTTCACCTGACAGAGCAAAATCAAATCTGTCCGGTAACCATCTGCGTCGACGCCGGCAACTACAATGTTTTTAGGCTCGGTATCAAGGCTGTTTCCTAAAAAGGAAAATTGCTGCCCGGTGAGCAATGCAATGACGAAATTATAACACATCCAAATGACAATTAAAATCGTAACAATGGCGACAATCAGCCGCGCAGGTGATTTAACTCTCATAGGTTATCCCCATTTCTTTCTTTTGCATTCATCTTTATTAAAATATCATTTCTGCAGTGCATGGTGTCCGGATGAATGACCGTTTTGCGTTTCACCAGTTCGCCTATGGTATAATCAATACCAAACAAAATGGCACGGTCAATATCTTCATAGGTCAAGGCTCTCAAAACTTCCACATCCGGATAGGTTCGGTTTGGCTCAATATAATCTGCAATATAAATAATTTTACTAAAAAGGTCCATTCCCGCTTTGCCGGTGGTGTGATACCAAACTGCATCCAGAATCTCAGCATCTTCAATTCCAAACTCTTCTTTTGCCACACACGCCCCCAAAGGACCATGCAGAATCCTTGGAGTTTGGAGTGCAACTTCATCACAAGTTACAGAAAATCGCTCACTAAGGAGTTGGATTGCATCTTGCACTGGAATCTCTTTGGCACAGTCATGAATCAATCCCGCAAGATATGCTTTTTCCGGGTTTGCGCCATAATGCTTTGCCAACCGCTCTGCTTCCTCAGCAACACCCAGTGAGTGGTTAAAGCGCTTTGGACTCAATCGATGTTTGAGTTCTTTTTTAATTACATCTATCGATACCATGCCGTCCTCCTAGCCGCTGTAAAGTCCATGTTCTTTGATGTACGCATCCACCGCCTCAGGAACAAGATAGCGCACCGACTTACCATCTTTCAGTCTTTGACGAAGTTCAGTCGAAGAAATCAAAATCTGCGGGGATTCCACAAGCGTAATGCGAGCACCGAATCGGGATTCAAGTTCTTTCTGTTTCTCCTGCATTTGTTTGAGGGAAAATCCGGGACGCAGTACCGCCGCTATCTTGCAACAACGAAAAATCCGCTGAGGATACTTCCACCGCTCCATATAATCCAGAGAATCCGCTCCCATCAAAAAAGTGAACTCTGCCTCCGGTTCCTTTTGGGTAAGCCATTCCATTGTTTGATAGGTATAAGTGGTTCCTATCCAATCAATCTCAGTGGTATCTATCGTAAATGCAGGATGTCCTTGAATCGCAAGGCGAACCATCTCCAACCGCTGTTTTGGCGTTGTCATACGGGAGGTTTCTTTGTAAGAAATTTGTCCGTTGGGCAAAAAGCGAACTTGATCCAGATTCAAGGCTTCACGCATTTGTTCGGCTATCATCAAATGTCCAAGATGAGGGGGGTCAAACGTCCCCCCCATAATTCCAATTTGTTTCATAGGATTAGTAAACCAGCGCTTTATTCACGCCCTCATCCATCAGTTTCATCTTCTTACCCTTTTGGTTTGCATAATACAAACTTCCTGCCTCTGCACCGATTTCTCGCTTAAGCAGGAGAATCATGCCGTCTTTCTTCATACCATAGGAACTTACTCCGGTATCAATTTCACGCACTTTGCCTTTATTGGTCACACAAAGAATGTCACCGGAAACCTGAGGCTGAGTCTGTACATTTGCAGCATACACGATAACCTCACCTGCTTTGTCATAGGTAAAGGCACCTACACTAACCCCCTCTGTCATAGTAACAGTATTGGAGTTTTGGTATGCAATCAGGTTCACTGTACCCGCATCTTTGTTATAGCCTGCCGCAAAACGAACCACAGCACCATCGGATGATACATCACATGAATATGCTTCATCGGAAATCCGTTTTTCGATTCCAACATAATCGTTGATGATAGACAGAGTGAAGAGTGCACCCTTGCCATTTTCCTCACTGTATGCACCAATATAGGCAACACGTGAGAAATCGTCACTGGCATCAAATTGTACCCGACTCTTTTCCGTAGTTACAGCAACACCGTTTGCAATCTTTTGCGATGCGTTTTCATTGGCACCAATCACATAATAGTCACTCTTGCCATTTTCATACTCTTTGGTATAAATCACCGCACGCTCGTCCATTCGAACCCGCTCAATCCGTGTAATATCTTTCACCATAGGATTGGTCTGTCCGGTCTCCAGATCCACATAACTGATGGATTGAAGAGCATCATGGTAATCACTGTATGCATAAATTGCTTCTGTCTTTTTCAAAATCTCAGGCGCAGAAAATGCCTTTTGTGCGGCAAGAATCGGGGTATTGTTTCCCTCTTTTGCATAAAGGTCATAGACACCGGTCTTAACATTGTAATCCTTTGCGTACAGGAACACTCCCTTGGGGGTGGTTCCAAACACAAATGCAACCTTTTCATCCAGATGAATGTTTTCCTGAGAGGCATCTTTAGAAAGACCCCTTACGCACAAATCACCGGTATTCACAATGGGGTTAAAGTTTTTGATAAAGAGGGCAGAAGAACCATCCTGAGAGAATGCAAAGTTATCTGCACATACATCCCATTGAATTGGCATGCTTTCCTTTTTCCCTGCTGCCCAATAGCAAAGTTCTCCATGATAACCGGTATCATCGGTATCTTTCAAATAAAGAACGGATTTTCCGTCGGTTCCTACCTTGAGTTTATAATATACGTTGCTTGCAATCGCTGTTCTGGACTTGGGAGAATCGTTTTGAATGTAAACCAAATCACCACGCCCGGTATTCATATCAACATTCTCTAAAAAGAAGGTGTAAAGACCGTCTGTGGATACATAAAGCAACTGCTTTTCTGTCGGTTTTTCTGCACGATATACCTTCGGGTCAAGCACTTTATCTGCCTTGGTCTGTTCTGCAGTTGCCTGCACTCTGATTAAATTTTCACTCAAAGCAACCGGTTTTTTATCATAGACCATAAAGAGTTGGTTACCCTTGGTGTAAACAGTGGGATAATGCGTGTCTCCGTCCAGCATACTCGCAAACAGGTTAATTGCACCGGTAATGAGTCCAACCACAATTACAACTGCTGCTAAGCCTGCAATCAAACGACGGTTTTTGCGTTTATCTCTGGCGCTCACAGGACGGGCAGAACGCAATGCTGCCGCCTTTTTCTGTTCGGTTCGGCTTCTCTTGATCGAAGTGGTTTTTTTGCCCTGATTACGACGCTGACGACGAAGTGCTGCACGCTGTGCCGCCTCTTCCATCTCTGCCTGTGTACGTTGTCTGCGTTCTGGCTTTTGCTCCGCATCTGTTCTTCTGGTTCGCTCCGGATGCAACAGTTGTTCCGAACGGTCTTTGCCGATTCCCAAGTCCATCTCATCGATTGCTTGACGAATTTCTCCGGCGTCCTTAAATGTCAATGTATACTGCAGGTCAAAATCATAGGTGTCTTTGGACGGGTCAATCGCCGCAAAGCGTCTGGTCTCCTGACTGACATCACGGTTTTTGCTACCCGTATCAAGCCCCGGTTTCACCGGTGTATGACAAAGGGGGCAAACCTGAGCAGTTTCAGGTAATGTTATATCACACTTTGGACATTTCATGAAATATCACTGCCTTTCTATGGGAATCCACCTAGGAAAATCTAAGGTTTTTTCCGCTATGTTTCATTTTGTTTATACTTCTTTTTATTATACCATGCTTTGCATGGAATTACAACCATGTTTTCACAAGTTTTCACTTTTTTTGAGTTCTTTCACCAAATTCTTTTCCTGTTCACTAAGGCTCGCCTTGGCAAGCATCCCTCTGCGTTTTTGAAACGTAGTTTTGATGGACATTTCCCGTTTCCACGCCTCAATATTTTTATGATGGCCACTGAGTAGAATATCCGGCACTTTTCTGTCATGCCATACCTCAGGACGGGTGTACTGCGGGTACTCCAAAAGACCGGAAAAATGTGATTCTTCCGAAAATGCTTCCTCGCTTTTTAAGACACCGGGGATGAGTCTTGCTGTGGCATCTACCATTGCCATCGCCGCAATCTCTCCGCCGGTTAAGACAAAATCACCCAAGGAAAGTTCCACATCCACAATTTCATCCAAAAGGCGTTGGTCTACTCCCTCATAGTGTCCGCACAAAAAAACAAGATGTTGATGTTTCTCTTTGACAAGCCTTTTGGCGGTACTCTGCCGAAAGGGTTTTCCCTGTGGCGATAAATAAATGGTCTTTGGTTTATAGTCAAGTCCTTCTGCAACACTTTGGTATGCCTGAAACAGAGGTTCTGCCTGCATCACCATACCCGCACCGCCACCATAGGGGTAATCATCCACCTGACGATGCTTGTTATAAGCAAAGTCACGAATCTGGACAAAGTTAAGAGTGATAAGGCCCTTTTCCCTTGCTCTGCCAATGATGCTGTCACCGAGAACAGCCTCAAACATCTCAGGAAACAGAGTCAAAATATCAAAACGCATCAGTCAATCAACCCCTTTAACAGTTCCACCAATACATAGCCGCCGTCAATATTTACCTCTTTGACGACCTCATCAATCACAGGAATCAGAACCGGCTTATCGCTCTCGGTTTCCTTTAGCACATAGACATCATTACTGCCTGTTTTGATGATTTCATCAATTACGCCTAAGATTCTTCCCTCTAAAGTTCGAACCTGAAGCCCCTCTAAATCTGCAATATAATACGTTCCCTCGGGAAGTTCGCCAAGTACCTCACGTTCAATGGTAATCACTTTGTTTTTGAGCAATTCAGCCTCATTGATAGACGGAACTCCCTCTACTGCTGCAATAATACAATTTTTGTGGATTCTTGTTTTTTGAATCTCATAACGCTTTCCGTCGATATAAAAATAGTCCAGTTCAAAAAACAGTTCCGGTTCGTCACACCACGGCTGAATCTTTAATTCACCACGGATTCCATGGGTGTTAACCACCTTGCCAAGTTCCAGCATACTCTCTTTCATTTCGTCCTCCTAAGATACCGAAAGAGGGCGTGCAAATACTTGCACCCCCTCGATTCTTTAAGGTTGTTACACAATATCAACAATGACCTTTTTGTTTTCGTTGCTTGCCGCCGCTTTCATCACAGTGCGGATTGCTTTGGCAATTCTGCCTTGCTTTCCAATCACTTTCCCCATGTCTTCTTCTGCGACATGAAGTTCCAGCACGGTAGCATTTTCCTTTTCGGTAACTGTGATAGTTACCGCATCAGGATTGGTCACCATGGATTTTGCGATAAACTCTAAAAGTTCCTGCATTGTGTTTCCTCCAAGGTTAAATAATGCCCTTTTCTTTCAGCAGACGCTTTACAGTATCAGTAGGCTGTGCACCGTTTTTAATCCACTTTTGAACTTTTTCTGCATCGAATTCAGTTACAGACGGGTCAACCATAGGATTGTAAGTACCTACCTGCTCAATGAAACGACCATCGCGGGGAAATCTGGAATCTGCAACAACCACACGATAAAACGGCGCTCTCTTTGCACCCATTCTCTTTAAACGAATTTTTACTGCCATGTTTCTTTACCTCCAAAATTTTGTAAAAATAAATATGTTTTTGGACCGTAGTCCTATTCCTTTTCTCAATTACATCGGGAAACCGCCGGGCATACCGCCAAAGAATCCGCCGCGACGCTTCATTTTTTTACCAAACCCGCCGCTGAGTTGCTTCATCATCTTTTGCATCTGCTCAAACTGTTTCACAAAGGCATTGACCTCTTGCATTGAGGTTCCGCTGCCTTTGGCAATTCTCTCCTTGCGGGATGGAGTAAGTTTATCCCTTAATTCCCTCTCTCTCGGCGTCATCGCCTGAACAATCGCCTCGATATGCGCCATTCTCTTTTCATCCACATCCAGATTTTTAAGAGCACCTGTATTGACGCCCGGAAGCATCGAAAGAATATCCTGCATGGAACCCATATTCTTCATCTGTCCCATTTGGTCCAGAAAATCTGTGAATGTAAAGGTTTGGGAACGAAGTTTCTTTTCCAGTTCCTCCGCTTTTTTCATATCAAGTGCCTGTTCTGCCTTTTCAATCAGGCTGAGCACATCACCCATGCCAAGGATTCTGGATGCCATTCTGTCCGGATGAAAGACCTCCAAATCCGTCAGTTTTTCACCCATACCACAGAACTTAATCGGCTTTTGTGTTACTGCACGCACCGAAAGTGCTGCACCGCCACGGGTGTCACCATCCAGTTTGGTAAGAACTACACCGCCGATTTCCAGTTCTTGATTAAACGCATCTGCCACATTAACTGCATCCTGACCGGTCATGGCGTCCACAACCAGAAGAATCTCGGCAGGATTGACTTCCTTGCTGATTTCTTTTAATTCATCCATCAAAACTTCGTCAATATGCAGACGACCTGCGGTATCAATAATCAGTACATCGTTGGCATGCTGAATCGCATGGGCAAGACCTTGCTTTGCAATGGAAACCGCATCGGTACTGCCTTCGATTGCAAAAACCGGAAGTTCCAGTTTGCCACCAACCACCTGAAGTTGCTTAACTGCCGCCGGACGGTAAACGTCACAGGCACACAGCAGAGGGCGCTTTCCTTGCTTTTTCAAAAGTCCACCAAGTTTTGCCGCCGTGGTAGTTTTACCGGCACCCTGAAGACCCGCCATCATAATGACCGTCGGCGGTTTTGAAGAAATGGTAAGTTTCGCTTCCTCTCCACCCATCAGGGAAACCAGTTCCTCATTGACTATCTTAATGACCTGCTGCGCCGGCGTCAACGATTCCATAACCTCAGCACCGGACGCACGTTCGGAAACCTGCTTGATAAAGTCCTTAACCACCTTGAAGTTAACATCCGCCTCCAACAAGGCAAGTTTGACTTCACGCATGGCATCCTTTAAATCTTTTTCACTGACTTTGCCTTTGCTCCTCAGTTTTTTAAAGGTATTCTGCAGTTTGTCTGCCAAACTTTCAAACGCCATGCTATGCCTCCTCGTTGATTGCGCCGATGATGGTTAATATTTGATTGATTTTCCGTTTAATATCATCAGACAGATACATGATATTAGGAGATTTTTCAATCTCGCGGATGATGTCATCAATCATGTTCAAATCTTCCTTGATGTGAAGAAATCTCTTGGCAAGACCAAGTTTCTGTTCTACATCAAAAAGCGTTGCCTCTGCCCGTTTGATATTATCCCTGACACCCTGACGGGTAATTCCCATATGCTCACTGATTTCGGAGAGGGATAAATCCTCATTGTAATAGAGGTCAATGCTTTCTGCCTGACGGTCGGTCAGCATATTCCGGTAGATTGAAAACAATAAACCAATTTCTACATTGCGTTCCATTTTCATCCCTCCGGAAGTTTATTTTTTGTCTGTAAAGCAAATCAACTTTACAATACCATAAGATTGTACCCTAAAGAAAGGTATTTGTCAAGCACTTTTTAAAAAAATTTTGAATTATTTTACGAAGTCAAACTCAACGCCGTACATTCTTACCGTGTCACCCTCCTGAATCCCTGCATCTTCAAGCATTCCAATGACACCGCACTTAATCAAAGAGCGTTGGAAATACTGCAACGATTCATAATCATCAAAGTTGGTAGAGCCAACAATTTTACGCACACGCATTCCCTCAACCTCATACGCGTCTTCAGCCTTTGTTACGGTGATTTCATCGTTTTTGCCAATCAGGTCAGGGTCATACATTTCATAGTCCTCTTCCTCTGCATCTCTGGGCATCTTAGAAAGCGTTTCCCAGGTATAATTAAGCACCTCGGGAATCCCTTGTTTGGTCGCGGCTGAAATCGGGAACACCTGATATCCCATCTCTTCAAGTTCCGCTTTAAAAACCTCATAGTTATCATGAAACATCGGCAAATCCGCTTTGTTTGCAAGCACAATCTGCGGTTTGTCCGCCAATTTCTCGCTGTAAAGTTTCAGTTCCCGATTGATGGCTTTAAAATCCTCCATGGGGTCTCTGCCCTCAATGCCGGATACATCAACAATATGGAGCAGAAGACGGGTTCTCTCTACATGGCGCAAAAATTCATGTCCAAGACCTACGCCCTCATGGGCGCCCTCAATAATTCCGGGAATATCCGCAACCACAAACCCACTACCATCACCCATGTCCACCACACCAAGATTCGGGCTAAGCGTGGTAAAGTGATAGTTGGCAATCTTGGGTCTTGCGTCGCTGACAATAGACAAAAAGGTAGATTTTCCTACATTGGGAAACCCCAAAAGACCTACATCTGCAATCAGTTTCAGTTCCAGTGTAACCATAAATTCTTCGCCGGGCATACCCGCTTTGGCAAATTTGGGAACCTGACGGGTTGCGGTTGCAAAATGGGCATTTCCCCAACCGCCGATTCCACCTTTTGCTGCAACCATGCGGGCGCCGTCTTCTTTTAAGTCGCAGATAACCAGGTTGGAGTCTGCCTCACGAATCAATGTGCCAACCGGAACACGAATTTCCAAATCTTCTCCGTTTTTTCCATTGCGTTTGGCATCTCTGCCGCTGACGCCGTTCTCTGCCAAATATTTGCGCTTATAACGAAAGTCCATCAAAGTACTGATATTTTTGTCAGCAACAAAAACGACATTGCCGCCTCTGCCGCCGTCACCACCGTCAGGACCGCCTGCGGCTACATATTTTTCACGATGAAAGGTAACTGCACCGCCTCCTCCGTCACCGGCTTTGATATAAATTTTAGCAAAATCCGAAAACATAAGAATATTCCTCCTTTGCAAGAAAAAAGGGGCGGACCTGCGTCCACCCCCAGCATATGCTTTGATTACTGAGCGATTTCGTAAACAGATACCTGTTTCTTATCCTTACCTTTACGCTCAAATTTTACTCTGCCGTCAATCAGGGCAAAGAGGGTATCATCGGTGCCTTTACCTACATTGATACCGGGATGAATCTTAGTGCCTCTTTGACGAACCAGGATATTACCAGCCAAAACGTGCTGACCGTCGCCCTTTTTCACACCAAGGCGTTTGGACTCGGAATCTCTACCGTTTTTGGTACTACCCATACCTTTCTTATGAGCCATGTTTTCTCACTCCTTTATCAATTTGAACTTTGGAATTTAGCCATTGATGGCTGTAATTTCAACTTTGGTATAAGGCTGTCTGTGACCTTGTTTTTTGTGATAACCTTTTTTGGGCTTATACTTGTAAACAATAATCTTTTTTGCCTTACCCTGCTTCAAAGCAGTTGCAGTAACAGTTGCACCCTCAACATAAGGAGCGCCAACCTTTAAATCATCGCCGCCTACTACCAGAACTTTGTCAAAAGTAACGGTAGCACCGTCTTCTACGTCCAGTTTCTCGATGAAAACTACATCGCCCTGCTGAACTTTGTACTGCTTGCCGCCGGTTTCGATAACTGCGTACATATTCGTAATCCCTCCTATTACCCAAGACTCGCCATATAAGGTGTTTCCTGAGGAAATCTTTAGACCTTTTCTGCGCGGTTACCGCAATAGTATAACATAGTAAATTGGGTTTGTCAACAGAAAAATCAAATATTTTTTATACAAGTTCGTTACGAATCAAATCTTCATAACTCTCCCGCTTGACCGCCACATAATCTTCCTGATTTTTTATCATGACAATGGGAGGTCTGGGAATTTTGTTATAATTAGATGCCATCGAATAATTGTAGGCACCGGTGGATAGTACTGCCAAGATATCTCCGGACTTTGGTGTTTGAAGCGGAGCATTTTCCTGAATCACATCACCGGATTCACAACATTTTCCTGCAATGGTCCCAACATAATCTTTGGGCTGATTTGCTTTATTGGCAATCACTGCAGTATATTCCGCCTGATAAAGGGCATATCTTGGATTATCCGACATGCCGCCATCAACTGCCACATAATTTTTGTATCCGGGAATCTCCTTGATATTGCCTACAGTATACAGAGTAATACCGGAGTCACCAACAATACTTCTTCCCGGTTCTATCAAAATCTTAGGCTCTTTTAAGTTGCGTTTTGCACATTCTTCCTTAAGTGTTTGAGAAACCATACGAATACAACTGTCGATATCCAATTCTGTATCAGTTTCTACATAGCGGATACCGAACCCCCCGCCAAGGTTTAAAACCTCCGGTTCATACTTGAGCTGACGCTTGATTGTATCGGTAAATTCCAGCATAATTCTGGCGGAATCGCTGAACAGATTATGTTCAAACACCTGCGACCCAATATGACAATGATATCCAACCAGATTGATATTCTCACAGGAGAGCGCCTCTTTGACCGCTTCTTCTGCCTGGTTGGTCTCAATGGCAAAACCGAATTTGGAATCCACCTTTCCGGTTGCCACCGCATCAAAGGTATGCGGGTCAATCCCCGGGGTGATTCTTAAAAGAATATTTTGTTTTTTCTGCAGTTGCCCTGCAATCTCGTTCACGTTTTTTAGTTCATACAGATTATCTACGATAAAATATCCAATTCCGCTCTCAATCGCATAGGCAATTTCTGCCGGGGATTTGTTATTTCCGTGGAAATAGATTCTCTCAAGAGGAAACCCTGCACGAATGGCGGTATACAACTCTCCCCCTGAAACCACGTCCACAGAGAGGTTTTCTTCACGGACAATTTCATACATTTTGACAAAGGATGCCGCCTTGCTTGCATATAAAACCTCGCCGCAGTCAAAGTAGCGCTCCATTGCCTGACGGAACATCCGACACTTTTCGCGAATCTTAGTTTCATCCATCAAGTATAGCGGGGTTTGATGCTTCTTTGCAAGTTGAACCGTGTCCATGCCGGCAAACATAAGATGCCCCTCGTCATTCACCGATAAGTTATTGACAATAAACATACTTCTGTCCTTTCTATATCACACCTTGTTCCTGCATCAATGAGAACAGAACCTTTTCTTTCTCTTCTGCCAACTCTACAAGGGGAAGCCTCAGATAATTCTTGCAAAATCCCATTTTTGCCATCGCGGATTTTACAGGAATGGGGTTCACATCGCTAAATAGTGCATGAATCAGGGGGAGCAATTCTAACTGAAGTTCTCTTGCACCGGCAACATCGCCTTTGAAGAATCTGTCACAAATTTCGACCGTCTTCTTCGGCAGAACGTTGGACAGAACCGAAATTACACCGACACCGCCCAAAGACATAATCGGCACAATTTCATCATCGTTACCGGAATAGATGTCTAATTTTCCCTTAAGCAGGGATGCTGTGGTGGCAAGAGCAGAAATATTTCCGCTTGCCTCCTTGATACCGGAAATCATTGGATGCTCAGAGAGTTTGAGATAGGTTTGGGGTTCAATATTCACACCTGTTCTGGAGGGAACATTGTACAGAATTACCGGCACAGTGCTGGCATCTGCAATGGTGGTAAACATCTTAACAAGTCCCGCCTGAGAGGTCTTATTATAATACGGAGTCACCACAAGCACACCGTCCACCCCTACTTCACAGGCAAACTTAGTCAAATCAACCGCGTAATCTGTATCGTTACTTCCGGTACCGGCAATGACCGGAACCCTATGATTCACACGCTCTACGGCATAGCGAATGGCTTCACGGTGTTCTTCATCCGTCAAAGTCGATGCTTCTCCGGTAGTTCCACAAATAACCAGTGCATTGATACCCTCATCTATCTGCCAATCAATCAATCTGCCAAACTCCTCATAATTGACGCCATTTTCAACCAGCGGAGTGATTAATGCTGTTGCAACACCCTGAAATACTGTTTTCTTGTTCATTTCATTCATCCTTTCGCAATAAAAATGAGGCCTTCACACAGAAAGCCTCAAAAAACACAATTCACCTATGTAAAATATGATAGCTCTCCGCATTGTTATGCGACAACAAAACAAATCTTATTTTGTTTTGTCAGCACAGCCTTACGCCTCAGCCGGCTTCGGCACCTATCCCTTTCACATACAACAAAGTCCTGCGAAGACCGATCCTTGTATGCTACTTATGATACAATGCGACCTCTACCTTTATTCATTTTTGATTATCATAGCACACCAAATTCATTTTGTCAATAGGAATTCTAAAACTTTAGTCCAAGAATAAAATCAACCAAGTCTTTGGTGGAGTTTGGTTTGCGAAGCAGTTGAATGCTATCTTGCAAAAGTTGCCGGCGTGTTTCGCTGACAAACAGTTGGTTGAGCGCATCGTCAAGCGGAAATGTTTTGCTGATTTTTACCGCCGCTCCGGCATTGAGCAAAAACTCTACATTTCTGTCCTCCTGTCCGGGGACGGGGTTGTTCATCAGCATAGGCAAGGATTTTGCTAACGCTTCGCTGGTGGTAAGTCCGCCCGGCTTGGTAACAATACAATCTGCCGCATCCATAAACACATCTACATTATCAACATAACCATAATTGAAAATGTGTTTCTCTGTCTTGAGTTCATCAATCTGGGTTTTTAATTTTTTGTTGTTACCGCAGATGGTTGCAATCTGGAAGTCCAAATCCAACTTGTCAAGTGCCATAATTCCATCAAGCACATTGCCAAATCCCATACTTCCGCTCATGACAAGCACCGTCTTTTTATCGGGAATCCCTAAAATCCGACAGGCTTCCTCTCGGGTTCTGCTGATTGCGAACTTGGGATCAATGGGAATCCCAAAGGGTTTAAACTTTTCTTTGTCAATGCCTTTTTTAACTCCGGAATGAGTCAAAAACTCGCTGGCTGTCACATAGTAATCCAGCATGGTATCCTCCCAATAGGGGTGAATGGTAAAGTCTGTCACAATGCCTATGGTAAAGAGTTCGTCTTTCATTTGTTCTCTAAGATAGGTCACCAAAAGTGCCGCAAAGACATGGGTACAGATAATGACATCCGGATTTTCCTCTTGAATCAATTTGACCAGTTTACGTCCCAAAATATTAGTGGTCAGTTTGGGGAGTTTTCTGTCTTTGCCTACATCCCGCTTTTCACAAAGCCGGTAACCGCCGCCATAAATCTTTGGCATAGTTTTGGCAGACATAAGATACAAATCTGATACCGATTTGGAAAGCAACGGATTGATGTATTCAAACACATCCATATAACTGCATTCCACATCAGCGGCATTGAGTGCATCCGCCAGAACCCTGGCAGTTTGATTATGCCCCTGTCCTGCTGTAATTGAAAAAATCAATCCCTTCATGGCTTTCCTCCTTTGCTAAATCGAAACTGCGCAGTTGCAGTTTAAGAAATACAAATACTTCTCTGTAATGGGGCGAGGCAAAATGGCATTCAGCCCACGCTCATAATGCTCCATCTGGGTTCGATAGAGTTCCGCTCTTGCCCCAGCCTGTTCTTCTTGAATCCGGTCAGTTTTATAGTCAATCAAAATCACCTTTTCACCTTCATAGAAGAAACAATCCGCAATACCCTGAAGCAACACCGCCTCATTCTTATCGTCATCTGAGAGATTCGACATCACTTCGCTTGCCGGAATCTGCATATAAAAATCAAATTCCCGAAAGACCTCCTCTGCCTTTTTGAGCCGTTTGCCCAAAGGATGACAGAAAAATGCATACAGTTGTTCTGCGGAAACAGCAGATTTCTGCCTAGACGAAATCAGTTTTTCCAAAACCATCTCTTCCAGTTGTTCCTCAATTTGTGCAAGCGAATCTGTTCTGCGCTCATCGAGATGTTGAAGTACATAATGATGAATGGTTCCCCGCTCCGTTGCGCCGATTTCTGACACCTCGGTCAGAATTGTGCGTGGAATGTTTAACACTTGAGGGGTATACTCTTCTTCCGGCATCTGTCTGCGTTTCAATTCACTGACCGAAAGTTTCACCGGAGTCTGCCCTAATTCATGATGCGGATATACATACCGAAGTCTTTCTTCTATGGTTTCTGAAACCTCTTCTATGACAGGTTCTTTTTCTTTTTTGACTTCCTGTGCAACTTCAGGAATCAGCAACGGTGATGTTTCATGATTGACCCAGGAAACCCAAAGCGGAAATTGCATTTCATGATTGGGGAGCACATCATCCCGCTCAGCAATCTCACGCAAAATCTTTGCCTCAGGATGGGGCATAAGGGCACCAAGCAGCCAATCTTTCATAGAAGTACAACGGCGGGCAAATCCTGTTTCCAAGCGTTTTTCTTCTCCGTAGACCGCCTCTTTCCATTGATTGCGCATCTTCCCCACCGTACAGGAGAAAATCAATTTTTCCTTTGCGCGGGTCAATGCCACATACAAAAGACGCATCTCCTCCGACCGCTGTTCCTGAACAATATGTTCCTTGGTCAGTTTTTTGGGAAGTCCCTGATAGCGCACTCGGTTGACCGTATCCACCCAATCCATGCCAATGCCAGATTTTTCATCCCAGATAATCGGTTTTGCCGCATCCGTTTCCCTGAAATACTGGTGCATCCCATATAAGATAACCACCGGATATTCCAAACCTTTGGATTTATGAATGGTAGACATGGAAACCATGTCTTCTTCCTGTGCAAAAGGTTTTGCCGCAACAAAATCAGCATTCCCCGCACGCAATGTTTCAATGTATTCCACAAAATGGAACAAGCCATGCAATATCCCTTGTTCAAACACAACGCCATGCTCATATAAAAGGTTCAAATTTTCCTGACGGAGTTTTCCGCCCGGCATTGCCCCTACAAGTTCTATCAAATGAAGTTCATGACAAATTTTCCAGATTAGTTCATCCACGCCCATATAGACTGCATCGTCACGCAATCCATTCAGCACCGAAAGAAATTCTGCACTTTTTTCATTCCCTTGCTCCGCTGACTTGCAAATGGCCGTATAGAAGTTGCCCTCACCGCATAAGCGAATATCGGCAAGTTCGTCCGGAGAAAAATCAAACATACCGGAGCGAAGAACTGCCAAAAGCGGAATGTCCTGAAGCGGATTGTCAATCACTTGCAGAAAGTTTAAAACGGTCATGACTTCCAAGGAATCCAGATAGTTTCGTCCAACGCTATCCGCCACCGGAATCCCGTAATCCTCCAGAATCTTTGTTACCTCGCCCATATGAGTAGAAGTCTGCATCAGGATTGTAATATCCCCCAGTCTAAGAGGTCTGAGTTCTTTGGTTTCTTTATCCGTGACCATCAGTTCCCGATTTTCCATCAAAGATTTAATGCGTCGGGCAACGGTAACTGCCTCCAATTCATAAGAGGACATCTCTTGATAGACACTGTTATCCGAATAATTTTCCTCATTGGTGTCCGTAATCAACAGTTCCGGCAGAAGATTGCCGGCATCCTCCGGATAGGACGCCCCCTGAATCAAGTATTCGTCCTCGTTATAATGAATTCCGCCTAAATCTTCCGTCATCAACGATGCGAATACGCCGTTCACACAATCCACGACCTCTTTACGGCTGCGGAAGTTGTTAAACAAACGAATACATTGACCGCCATCGCCTTTGAGGTATCTGCGATATTTATCGGCAAAGATTCCGGGGTTGGCATTACGAAACTGGTAGATACATTGTTTCAAGTCACCTACCATAAAGATATTTTTATCCTGTTGAGAGAGCATCCGGAAGATGGTATCCTGAATGTCATTGGTATCCTGATACTCATCCACTAAAATCTCTGCAAACCGGTTTTGAAGTTTCTTTGCAACCGGCGTTGGATTTCCGTACTTATCCGCCAGAAGTTTTAACAGTTCATGCTCCAAATCATTAAAATCAAGGGCAGAACGTTCCCGTTTCATTGCCTGATGCAATCGCTCGGTCTGTCTGACCAATTGAATCAAAACCTTGACTCTGGGTGCAGACAGAATCACCTGCTGTACCTTTTCAGGCGTTGTAGCATCCAGAAGTTCTTTCATTTCCTCCATGGGGAGATTGATTAACTTTTTGCGAATAAAGTCAATACGCGCTGCCACACGCTCATCCAATTTGTTCATTCCGGTGGCTCTGCCCTTATCAAAGGATTCTTGTGCATGATATACTTCCTCTAAGGATTGAGGACCTTCCAGAACACCTGCATAGGCGTCCTCAAACTTGCTTACAAGTTCAATAAAATATGTGTATACCGAAAGGTCTTGGGGAACAAATTCACGAACCATTCGTTCAAGCGCACGATACCCCTGCATGGCTTCATTGGCAAGTTCTCTGCAGCGTCGAAGTACCCGTTCCTCCCAAACAGTTCCGTTTAGGCTTCCTTCTTCACAAACTTCCTGATATTGTTTTGCTGCCTGATGGAGCCAACGCGTGGGATATGCCATACTCCTCACAAAACTATGGAGGGAAAGAACGGTGGCTCGAAGATTATCGTCACTTTTGATACCGCCGTATCCCACTGCCAAATCACGAAAGGCATGCTTTTTCCCAATTCTCCGGTAATACCGCTCCAGCACAGTGTCCAACGCCTGATTGCGGAGCATTTCATTCTCCGCAGGGTCAATCAGAGTGAAATCCGTGGGAATCTGGGTTTCATGAATATTGTTTTGTATCATGGTCTTACAAAACGAATGGATGGTAGAGATATGCGCCGAATGCACCAAGAGATTTTGCGCTCTCAGCCGTTGGTTGTCCGGTTCCTGCTGCAGCCGCTCATAAATTGCCTGTGCAATCTTGCGCTTCATTTCGGCTGCCGCCGCCTCCGTAAAGGTCAGCACCAAAAGTTGATCCACCGAAACAGGATGTTCGTCATCACAAATTCTACAAATGATTCTTTCAACCAAAACGGCGGTCTTTCCGCTGCCCGCTGCTGCTGCGACCAGAATATTGCTTCCCCGCGCCTGAATCGCCGCCAACTGTTCTTTGGTCCATTGTACTGCCACAGAAATCCCGCCTTTCCTATTTTTTCTTAGTTTTAGTTTATCATAAGCGAATCAATTATGCAACTATTTCCTTGCATGTTTCCATCTTTTATGATATAGTAACATGAAGGGGTGATACCTATGAAAACCGTTTTGATTACCGGGGCTTCCCGTGGCATTGGAGAGGCAACCGCAAGAGCGTTTGCCAATCAGGGATACCGGGTCATCATCAATTATAAATCAAGCAAAGCGAAAGCCGAGGCCTTAGCAGAGGAACTGAACGGAATTGCCATTTGCGCCGATGTGGCAGATGCAAATCAGGTGTCGGCAATGGTGGATACCATTCACCAAACCGTCGGCACGGTAGATGTGTTGGTAAACAATGCGGGCGTTGCTCAATTTTCCATGTTTGATGCTCTTTCTGACGATCAATGGCATTCCATGATGAATGTGACCTTGAGCGGAGCCTTTTATTGCATTCGCTCTGTCTTACCGGATATGGTTCACCAAAAATCCGGTGCCATTATCAATATTTCCTCCATTTGGGGGATTTGCGGTTCTGCCTGCGAGGTTGCCTATTCTACTGCGAAAGCCGGATTGATCGGGATGACCAAGGCACTTGCCAAAGAAGTAGGTCCCTCCGGCATTACCGTCAACTGTGTTGCCCCCGGTATGATTGATACCGATATGAACCACACGCTGGACAGCGACACCGTCAACCAACTTTGCGAAGAAACACCTCTTGGACGGATGGGAACGCCGGAAGAGATTGCCAAAACCATTTTGTTTTTGGCAGAGGGTGGTCACTTTATCACCGGACAGGTTATTAGCCCCAATGGTGGCTTGGTGATATAAGAAAAAAGCCGCAAGTGCGGCTTTTTAAAACGAATGTAATCTGCGGAAGGCATCCGGTGTGATGCCTTCTTCTTTTTTAAAGACTGCGGCAAAATATCCGGCATCTTTAAACCCGACCATAGCGGCGATTTCTTTGACCTTGTGGTCCGGAGAGGAACTTAAGTACCGCTTTGCCATGCTGAGCCGAAGATGGGTCAGGTATTTCATGGGGGTGGTATCATAGACCTGATGAAACAACCGACACAGATGGGCACAGGTTACCCCGATGCTTTCTGCCATATCATTAAGCGATAAGTCCTCATGATACCGCTCCTGCATCATGGCAATTGCAGGATGCAATTTTTCATATTTTTCATGATTGGTCATGCCGCCAAGACGGACGGTTTGGTTTTTGTATTCACCAATGCGAATCAGGAGTTTATACATCAAGAGAGAGGTTTTAATCTCTGTTTCCGGGTCATTGCACCAGAACAAATCGGAAAGTTCCTGCATTCTTATTTCCATATCTTCAAGGCGGTGAAGAGAAAAAACTTCACTATTGCCAAACCCAAGGTATTCCAATACATTTGCAACTGCATTTCCGTCAAATACTACCCATTTGGTTTCCCATCCTCCATCGGGAGAAAAATAACTGTGAGGTACTTCGGGACGGAAGAAAAAAGCATCCCCCCGCTTAATACTATGGGTTTTCCCCTCGATTTCCAAAATACCCTCCCCGCCTGTGCAATAGAGAATCTGGTAGTTTGCCAAGCCCTCGGGTCGGGATATTTCCCGCTGGGAGGTATGGCTACCCATTCCCACAACATAAATGGGGAGTAATCGCGTTTTTTCAAGTAATACCGGTAAAATCATAACCTCACCTAGTTTCGTTTTCTTTCTTTTAGTATATCACAAAAGATTGAATCTTGCAAGGTTGAATCTCTTATGGTATACTTTCATATAATAGAACAAAAACGGAGGTTATGATTATGAAAGTTTTACTGATTAACGGGAGCCCCAAAGAGGCTGGCTGTACTTATACCGCTTTAAAAGAAGTGGCAGATACCTTACATACAGAGGGAATTGAAACCGAGATTGTGTCCGTTGGGAAAGCGCCGATTCAAGGGTGCATTGGTTGTGGCGGTTGCAATCGTGCAGGCAAATGTGTGTTTGATAGCGATATGGTAAACACCGTAATCGAAAAAGCCGCCGACGCTGACGGATTCATACTCGGCACACCGGTTCACTATGCCGCTGCATCCGGTGCAATTACCTCTTTGATGGACAGAGTATGCTATGCCGGCGGCAAACACCTTGCATTCAAACCGGCTGCAGCAATTGCAAGTTGCAGACGGGGCGGTGCCAGCGCAGCCTTTGACCAATTGAACAAATATTTCACCATCCTGAATATGCCAATTGTTTCCTCAAATTATTGGAATCAGGTCCATGGCAATACTCCGGAGGAAGTTCGTCAGGACGAAGAGGGCATGCAAACCATGCGGCAACTTGCCAGAAACATGGCATGGATGCTTAAATCCCTCAAAGCCGGCAAGGATGCAGGCATTCCCGCTCCGGAAGTGGAACCCAAAATTAAGACCAACTACATCCGGTAACTGATATGGAACAAATGATACAATTCGATTGGTATCTATTAGATGCCATAAAAAACCTGCAAACTCCTTTTCTGGACATTTGGATTCCCAAATTTACCATACTGGGAAACGGTGGAATTCTCTGGATTATCCTTGCCTGTGTCCTCCTGGGTTTTCCCAGAACCAGGCGTTGCGGTCAAACCTTAGCAATTTCTCTTATCTTAATTTTTCTTTTGGGGAACTGCCTTCTTAAACCTTTGATTGCAAGACCTCGTCCCTTTATGCTAAATCCAGAACTTTCCCTGTTGATTCCACCCCCGACTGATTTTTCATTTCCATCCGGACATACCTATGCCGGAATTGCCGCAACTGTGGTTCTTTGGCACGAAAACCCAAAATGGGGCATTTGTGCTTTGGTTCCCGCCCTGTTAATTGCCTTTACCCGCCTCTATTTAATGGTACACTTTCCTACCGATATTTTAGGCGGTATCATTCTTGGGGTTATTTGCGGAAGTGTCGCAATCTGGATCACAAAAAAACGCCGTCCATGACGGCGTTTTTTGTTATTTATCATTACCCCAGAGTTCAATTTGGGTGAGTGCCGCGAAATTGAGGCTACCTTCATGCTGCAAGGGGTCAAGACGGGAAAGTTTAATCCATTCGGTCGTATGTTTACCAAGATTAAACTCCTGTCCCTGATTGGATTTTTCCGGCTTAATTTCCTCTTTGAATCCATCGGAGAGTTCAACCAAAGCGGTATGCCAGAACGTGTCATGTTCCTTACCTCCCTCAAGTGCGTAATCCGCACGGAGCCAAAGCACAAGTTTATCCACCTCAACCGGTCTGCCAAAGTAAACCGCCAAGGTTAAATCCTCATGGACAGCACCACCCCAAGAATGATAGGGGTAGTTACCATGACCATTGGGTTCTGCAACGCCGTCAATGGCATTGCGGGCATAGAAGCAACCCTCATTACGGGTAACACGGTTTGCATATACATGGGGAAACGCAGTAATCTCCCCATTCTCCATTGCTTTAGAATCGGTGGGATTACTCCATTCCGGAGCATTGGGGTCAACAACCTCACTTTCTACACGATAATCCAAAGGATTTAAGCAAAGGTTACGATATGTCTTTAATTCTTCTTCCTTGGTGACACGCATTGTGACGGTCTGTTCACCCTCAAAGGTCCCTACCTTGAATCCACGAAGTGCCTGTCCTGACGGAATGGGAAAATCAAATTCCCCTGCAGTCAAGTAAACCATTGCCTCGTTGACTTCAGGATGAACCTTTACACTAACAAAGTTTGCACTATCAGAGCGAAACACCAGTCTGTCTCCCTCGCCATAGCCGGGGGAAAGAAGAACCGCTTCGCTTTCTCCCGATGCCATTGCAACAACATTACCTTGGGCATTGACATGCTCAATTGTTACACTCATATCGTTACCTCCTACTGAATTTCTTTCATTGGAACATGGTCCATATCATCAAAGGTCTGGTTTTCACCCGCCATACCCCAAATAAAGGTATAGTTTTTGGTACCGACGCCGCTGTGAATCGACCAACTGGGAGAGATGACTGCCTCTTCGTTTCTCATTACAATATGGCGGGTTTCTTTCGGTTCGCCCATCATGTGGAAGACTGCATCTTCCTCACCCAATTCAAAATAGAAGTATACTTCCATTCGTCTTTCGTGGGTGTGACAGGGCATGGTATTCCAGTTGCTACCGACTTCCAGTGCGGTCATACCCATGGAAAGTTGACAACTTTCACAAACAGCGGGATGGATGTATTGGTTAATCACACGCTTGTTACATTCCTCCAAGGAGCCAAGGGGACGCTTGTTTGCCATTTCCAGCGTAATTTTTACGGTGGGGCATTTTCTATGCGCGGGGGTAGAATTCATATAGAACTTTGCAGGATTCTTGGGGTCCTTACTCTTAAAAGACACTTCTTTGATACCAAGCCCTGCATACAAGCCGTCTTTGTGTCCAAGTTCAAACTCCTCACCATCTAATATGACGGAACCGGCACCGCCTACATTGATAACGCCAAGTTCCCGACGTTCCAGAAAATAATCAACGCCAAGTTCATGACCTGCTTCCAAGGTGAGCGTTTCCGCTGCCGGACAGATACCTCCAACGATAATCCGGTCTACATGGCTGTATACCAGACGGATTTTGTCAGGAGTAAATAAATCCTGAATCAAAAAGTCATTGCGCATCCTCTCTGTGGTATAATGTTTGGCATCCTCCGGATGCCAGGGATATCTGATTTCGATATCCATTGTAATTTCCTCCTAATTCATTAATTCTGCCGAGAACGATACTGTAAATACTTCGCCCGGTTTTAATATTTGTATGCCATATTTTTCTTCCATAGTATAGCCTTCGTCATCACGGATTCCCATGCCAATCCACGGCTCTAAGCATAGAAAGGTTGCTCCGTGGCAGGGTTCTTCTCTTGTCCATGACGCAAAGGTCTGAAACCCATTATAGGAAAAATGGATTCCTTTTCTGGTTTCTTTATGTATCAGTTTCACCCATTTTGACTTGATATCTTCAAAGATTATTGCATCATGGTTAAACAGAGACCGATGAAGGGGCAATTCACGACCGCCGTCCAAAAGTAAATTCTTTTGGCTCGCTGAGATATGTCCATTGTCAAGCACCTGATTGGACCACAATACCTCTTCCTGTTCAAATTCCAGACAATAATCTTCAAATTTTTCTCCCTCACTCATAGGAAGATTAAATCCCGGATGACCGCCCAATGCAAACAATAGAGGTTCTTTATCGGTGTTTTCTACTCGAAAACCTGTGGTAAGTTTATCCCCCTCTAAGGTATAAGTCACTGAAAAACGGAAGTCCCAGGGATAGTATTGTTTGGTACTTTCACTTTGAGTCATAGTTAAGGTGATGCTACCTTCAGATTGCTTTGCAACTTCCATTTCGGTGTGCTGCGCAAATCCGTGGTCCGGCATGGGATACGTTTTCCCTTGGATGGTCAAGGTATCATCCTTGGAACGCCCTACCACCGGAAAGAGAACCGGCGCACGGTCTTCCCAGAACTCAGGATTGCCTTGCCAGAGATATTCTTTTCCATTTTTTGAAAAGGACATCAACTGTGCACCATTGGTTTCAATTTTTGCAGAAGTAGTTCCGCATGTTATAGTCTTAAGCATGATGATTCTCCTTAAAACAAACCGGGAATATTGAGCCCTCCGGTTAACTGACCCATCTGGCTTGCGTTGTCTGCCTCCAATTTACGAAGTGCTTCATTGATAGATGCAACGATTAAATCCTGAAGCATTTCGATGTCATCAGGGTCAACAACCTCAGGTTTAAGTTCAACCTCTAACACCTCACGCTTCCCGGAAACAACCACGCGCACGGCTCCGCCGCCTGCGGTTGCCTCAAATTTCTTTTCTTCCATTTCTTCCTGCATTTTCAGCATCTGCTCCTGCATCTTCTGAGCCTGCTTCATCACTTGATTCATGTTCGGTGCTCCGCCCATTCCTCTGGGGAATCCGCCTTTTGCCATGATAATCGCTCCTTTTCTAATCTTCTATTACCTGAATGGTATCTCCAAGTATTTCTTTTTTCTTGACAAGGTCGTAGATACTTGCCTTGGTTTCTTCTTTCTTTTTCTCCCGTTCTCCGGCAAGAAATGCCTCTGCCCGAAGCACTTGACCGCCGATACGGGTAAAGAGATTGCTTAAATACTCCAATCCTTTTGGAGTGGCAATTCTGTCATACGCTACCTGATTGGAAAGTTCAATTTCTATGACACCGTCAACCAAATATCCTTTGGCATTGCTCATAAATGCATAGAGAAGTTTGCTCTCTGCTTTGACTTCCTGCAAGGCATCCGCCCAAAATTCCCAAATTTCATCACTGACTTTGGGGTTCTTTTCCTTCTTAGGCTTTTCTTCTGTCACCGGAGTTTCAACCACAGGCTCTTCTGTTTGTGTCCAAGGCGGAACATCATCCTCAGCAGTTTGCTCAGGCTTTGTTTCCGCTTTGGGTGCAACAGTCACACCTTGTTTGAGCGTACGCTCCAGTTTCTCAATGCGGGCAAGAAGTGCCGAAGATTCATTGTTATACTCTATCTTACAAAGTTTCACCATTGCAACCTCTGCCGCCACCTGCGGTGTAGACATCCATTTTGCCTGTGCCAACGCCTCACTTAAAACCTCAATGGCATAAAGAATCCGTTCCGTGGAGAAGGATTCTGCTTGCTTTTGATACTGCATGGCACCCTCTTCGGTGCGTTCTAACAGTTCTGCCACATCATCTGCCGCTTTGCAGATTAGCAAACTGCGAAAATGCATGGTCAGTTCTTCTAAGAAGTTTTGCACCTCTTTCCCCTGACGGAGAAAGTTATCCGTTGCCACAAGGGCACCTTTGGTATCTTCTTTCGCAATACAATCTGCAATGGTAAATAAGGTTTTAGGGTCTGCAATCCCAACAATTTCCGTCACTAATTGGGTGGTTAATTCCTCATAGCCAAATGCTGCACATTGGTCTAACAGGCTAAGTGCATCACGCATAGAACCGTCACCCAACTGCGCAATCAACTCAATCGCATCCGGTGTTGCACCAATCCCCTCAATCTTTGCAATTTTGCTAAGTCTTGAGGCGATATCCTCCGCACCAATCCGTCGGAAATCAAATCGCTGACAACGGGAAAGTACCGTTGCCGGAATCTTATGGGGTTCTGTGGTTGCCAAAATAAACAACGCGTGTTTCGGCGGTTCTTCCAAGGTTTTTAAAAGTGCATTAAACGCCTCTGCGGTCAGCATGTGAACCTCGTCAATGATATAAACCTTATAGGTACATCCGGCGGGGGTATAAATGACCTCATCACGAATATCACGAATATTTTCCACACCGCGGTTGCTTGCCGCGTCCATCTCATAGACATCTAAAATACTACCGTCCAAAATACCGCGGCAGGTAGCACATTCGTTACAGGGTTCTCCGTTTTGCGGATTCTCACAATTGACCGCCCGGGAGAAAATTTTTGCCGTGGAGGTTTTGCCCGTTCCGCGGGTGCCGCAAAACAGATAGGCATGGGCGATTCTTCCGGTTGCAATCCCTGTTTTTAAGGTATCGGAAACATGGTTCTGCCCCACCACATCATCAAAAGTCATCGGTCGCCATTTGCGATACAACGCCTGATAGGATTCTGCCATAAACTCCACTTCCTTCCATAATAGTATTCTATCATTCTATTTTATAAATTGCAACAAAAAAGTCATGCCCTACCTTTGAATCAACAATACCCGCGTGACCTGCATAGTTAGCTCAAGCCTGGCACCCTCACGGCACATCAGAATGACTGCTTATCGCTGCTGCGTTCCCGCCCTGACGAGGTTCACAGGTTCTGATTGCGTAAGACCAAGCCGTCAACACCACTTTTGCAGGGCAGACCGAACACGGTTGACCCTCATGGCAAGTTTTCATCCCCTCTGTAGCGGATTGAGGGTTACAAGGCACCGCTAACACCCCGATTTAGCATGACTTATTTAGTATAGCATATTTTTTATGATTGTGCAAGGGTTTTCTTTGTCGAAACAGTAGTTCTGCTGCATTAAAACCGCTCTTTGATTTTTTGAACTAAGGCAAAGATGACAAATGCCCCCATATTGACTGTGACGATACTTGCACCGGTTGGCGTAGAGTAAACAAAGGAAATCACAATACCAATCAGTACGCAAAGCACAGCCACAACCGCCGCACAGAGAACAACACCTCGAAAACTCTTACAAAGACGCATTGCAGTAAGCGCCGGAAAAATGATCAAACTGGAAATCAAAAGTGACCCCATCATCCGCATTCCAAGCACAATGGTAACTGCCGTCAAAAGTGCCAGAATCATGGTATATACACCCGCTTTGGTACCGGTGGCTTTGGCAAAGTTCTCATCAAAGGTAACAGCAAAAATACGGTGGTAACATACCAAAAACAGAACAAGAACAACCAACGAAAGCAGAATACTGAGAAGTACATCGCTTTTACTCATAGCAAGGATACTGCCGAAAAGGTAGTTATAAATATCCGTATTCATACCCGTGGTTTTGGAGGCAATCAAAATACCAAGCGCCAAGGCACCGGTGGATATCATCGCAATGGCGGCATCGCCTTTGATTTTACTGCTATCGCTGATACGCAAGAGCAAAAACGCCGCCACAATGACTACCGGAATGGTCACCTCAAGGGGTGCCCAATTCATGGCGGTTGCAATGGCAAGGCTTCCGAATCCTACATGAGAGAGTCCGTCACCAATCATAGCATAACGCTTTAAAACAAGACTGACACCAAGGAGGGATGCACAAAGGGCAACTAAACTTCCCACCAAAACGGCACGAAGAATAAAGGTATAGGAAACCATCTGCGTTACAATCTCAATCATGGCGATGTCCTCCTATGTATCGTTTTCCTTGTTCGCTGGTGATATAGTCAGAGGTTTTTCCAAAGAAATATCCGTCCGGCTTTAAGTGAAGAATATGCTTGGCATATTTTGCGGCACAATGGGTATCATGGGTAACCATAATTACTGTGGTTCCCTCTTCCTGATTCAATCGCTGAACCAAAGAAAAGAACTCTGTGGTCATATTAGGGTCAAGTCCGGTGGTAGGCTCGTCCAGCACCAAAACCTGTTTCGCCGCGCCCATCGCCCTTGCCAGGAGCACCCTCTGCTGCTGACCGCCGGAAAGTTCCCGATAGCATTTCTGTTTTAAATCAGGAATTCCAAGGGTTTTCAGCGCCCGCATGGCATTTTCTTTCTCCTTTTTGTTATAAAAGGGATAAAGCCCCTTTTGATTTAAGCACCCGGAAAGCACAACCTCCCAAACCGATGCCGGAAAGTCCTTTTGCACTTCAGTTTGTTGCGCAAGATAACCAATTGCATTGCGGGTAAGGCCGTCACCAAACCGGATTTCACCCCCGCTTGGGCGTTTGAGTCCTAGCAGGGCACGCATCAAAGTGCTTTTTCCCGTTCCGTTGTCGCCTATGATACAAAGGTAGTCGCCTTTCTCTACACAAAATGTTAGATGGGAAACAGCAACCAACCCCTCGTATGCTAAGGTCAGGTCTTTGCATGTAATGATTGCCATTATCGAAGCGCCTCCTTTAAATGTTTTGCATTTGCTTGCATCAATGACAGATAGGTTTCTCCCCGCTCCATCTCGTCCTTGGAGAGATTGTGACAGGAGTGAAACCCAAGAGGGATTGCCCCTGTTTCTTCCTGAATGGTTTTGGCAATCTTTTGATTGCTGAATTCAATATAGAAGATATTCGGGATTGCTTCTTCACGTACTTTATCAATCAGGTATGCTACCGTTTTGGCCCCCGGTTCTGATTCAGCGCTGCAACCCGGAAACGCCGCCCGATACTCAAGTCCATACTCCTCAGCGAGGTAACGGAACGGGAATCTATCTCCGAATATTACGGTTTTACGGTTTGACTCGCTGACAATAAATTCAAATGTTCGGTGCAGTTCCTCAAGTTTTTCCATGTACTGATTTCCTAAATTTCGATACTCACCGGCTTTATTGGGATCAATTGCCGACACTTCCTGAACAATCCTCTCGGTAATCGCAATGGCATTGTTTGGTGAGGTCCAGATATGCTCATCATACTCCGCAACTTCCGGATGGAATTCCTCGGATTCATGTTCATGGTGATGATGCAGGGTGTGCATTCCCTCAACCGTTTCTTCTTCCAAGGTTTTAACACAATCCATCATTCGAAGAACCCGCATTTTAGAAGTATCAAGGGTACTTAACAATGTTTCAACCCATACGTCGGATTCACCGCCGTTATAGATGAACAAGTCACAGGATTCCACCAAAAGAATATCCTGAGGCGATGGCTCATAGGAATGACTTTCCGTTCCCGGTTTGAGCAGCATATGTATCTCTGCATTACCGCCTGTGACCTCCTTTGCAAAATCATAAGGAGGGAATATGGTGGTAACAATCCTGAGTGACTCTTCCCGCGGAGGAATAGACGGAGCACAGGAAGTCATACATAGCAACATCATAACACAGATTAAAATTGTAACATATCTGTACTTCATCCTTATCGCTCCTTTCTGTATAGAAAAGCCGCCGCTGTTCCGTGAATGCGGAGGCGACGGCTTTTGCTTAACCTACATTTTTTTCGGTTTCCTGATGATAGATAAACCGCGGTTTGCTGCGCTTATTGACACACCCTTCCGTAATCAACACCTTTGCAATCGTCGGGTCAGAGGGGATTTCATACATGATGTCAAGCATGATGTCTTCCACAATAGTTCTAAGACCTCTTGCTCCGGTTTCCCGCTCCATCGCAAGTTTTGCAATGGCTGAGATTGCGCGGTCATCAAATTCCAGTTCCACGCCGTCCATATCAAATAAGGCGGCATATTGTTTGAGCAGAGCATTCTTTGGCTCTTTCAAAATGGATTTTAGTGCCTCTTCATTCAAGGAATCCAGAACCGTCACAATAGGCAGACGTCCTATTAGTTCCGGAATCATGCCGAATTTGAGCAAATCCTCGGGTAACAGTTCTTTTAAAATCTCGCCACGGTTTTTGTCTTTTTTGCTTTCTACTTTTGCTCCAAATCCCATGGTTTTGCTGTTGACACGGCTTTCTATAATCTTATCAATGCCCTCAAAAGCACCACCACAGATAAAGAGAATATTGGTGGTATCAATCTGGATAAAATCCTGATGGGGATGCTTTCTTCCTCCATTGGGAGGCACAGAGGCAACCGTACCCTCCAGAATTTTAAGCAATGTTTGTTGTACACCCTCTCCGCTGACATCACGGGTAATGGACGGATTTTCCGACTTGCGGGAGATTTTATCCATCTCGTCAATATAGATAATTCCTTTCTGCGCAAGTTCAATATCATAATCTGCCGCCTGAATCAGTTTGAGAAGAATATTCTCCACATCTTCACCGACATACCCCGCCTCAGTCAAGGAAGTTGCATCTGCAATGACAAAAGGAACATTGAGTTTCTTTGCCAAAGTCTGCGCCAAAAAAGTCTTACCGCAACCAGTCGGCCCAATCATCAGAATATTGCTTTTTTGCAATTCTACCTCCTGATGCACCGCACCGCTTTGGATTCTCTTATAATGGTTGTAAATTGCAACCGCAAGGGCTTTCTTCGCCTTTTCCTGGCCGATGATATATTCATCAAGAAAACTATGGATTTCTTTCGGTTTTGGTATTTCCGTCAAAGAAAACTCAGTTTCTGTATGGGAAACATCCTCTTGAAAGAGTTCCACACACAGAGAAACACATTCGTTGCAGATATAGGCAGTGGGTCCCTCAATCAGGCGTTTGACCTGGTCCTCACTCTTTCCGCAGAAAGAGCAACGGCAGACATGACTGCCATCCATGTTATTCGGCATACTTTTCTCCCCTATCTATTGGTGACAATTTTATCAATCAATCCATATTCCATCGCCTGTTGTGCAGTCATGAAATTGTCACGTTCGGTATCCCTTTGGATGACTTCAAGGCTTTGACCGGTATTGACACTCAAAATCTGATTCAGGTTTTCCTTAATTTTCAGCATCCGGTCAACATGAATCTTCATATCAGTTGCTTGACCCTGAGTTCCACCCAGAGGCTGATGAATCATGATTTCACTGTTGGGCAGAGCGAAACGCTTGCCTTTTGCACCGGAGGAAAGTAAAAATGCACCCATAGATGCTGCCATACCTACACAGATGGTAGATACATCGGCTTTGGTGTACTGCATGGTGTCATAAATCGCCATACCCGCAGTCACAGAACCGCCGGGGCTATTGATGTAAAGGTTGATGTCTTTATCCGGGTCTTCACTGTCAAGGAACAATAACTGAGCAATGACCAGACTTGCGGTCACATCATTGACCTCATCGGACAAGAAAATAATTCTGTCCTTTAACAGACGGGAAAATATGTCATAGGAGCGTTCTCCTCTTCCGGTTTGTTCAATGACATAAGGAATCATACTACTTCTAAAATTATCCATACTCTCACTTCACCTTTCTGCCCATAACATCTTCTTTTTCGGCATGGGCCGCCGATTTCCCCATTGATTGTGCAAAAGGTTGACCTGGACAGATACCGGTAGTATCCCCAAACCAACCTTATTGTATACACTATTCCCTCAAATTTGTTTGTTCTTATTTAAAGTTTGCGTTATCTACCAAGAACTTCACGGTTTTTTCGCCCTTGATGCGCTCTTTGATGTCTTCCTCAGGAATGTACTTTTTCACATCCTCAAGTTTCATACCGCTGCTTTCTACAGTCTTTTGATATTCTTTCTCAACATCTGCATCAGTTGCCTTAATTCCTTCGAGTTCACAAACCTTTTCCAGAATCAAAGAGGTCTTAACACGCTTGCCGGCTTCTTCCTTGAACTGGTCTTTAAGCATATCCATGGTAGTACCGGTATAGGTCATGTATTGCTCCAGACTCATGCCCTGATAACGCATCTGCATATCAAAATCACGAATCATGTTTTGAATCTGGTTGTCAATCATTTCTTCGGGAATGTCAATCTCGGTTGCATCGCATACAGCCTGAATTACATTTTCCTCAGTTTCGTGCTGAGCACGCTCTTTGTTTGCAGCAGACAGTTTTTCTTTGGTGTCCTTCTGCAGTTCTTCCAAGGTATCAAATTCACTGACATCCTTAGCAAATTCATCATCGAGTTCAGGCAGTTCTTTTACCTTAATCCCGTTGATTTTTACCTTGAACATTGCATCTTTACCTTTCAGGTCTTCTGCATGATATTCATCCGGGAACTTCACATTGACCTCAACCTCGTCGCCGATGTTCTTGCCGATGAGTTGGTCTTCAAAGCCGGGAATGAACTGACCGGAACCAATGGTCAAATCAAAGTTCTCACCCTTACCGCCGTCAAATGCAACGCCGTCACAGAAACCTTCAAAGTCAATATTTGCAATATCATCTTTCTTAACTGCACGGTCTTCAACGGAAACCATTCTGGAGTTTCTCTCACGCAGTTTCTCGATTTCAGCATCCACATCTTTCTTCAAGGTACGGTGGGTCACCTTGGTTGCTGCAATGCCTTTATAAGTACCCATCTCAAATTCCGGTTTTACCACAACTTTTGCAGTAAAGGTAACGCCGTCCTCTTTGCTGATTTCGCCTTTAATGTCGATTTCAGGCTGAGCCACGGGATGGATGCCATTTTCATCTATCGCTTTATCATATGCATCGGGAAGCACAATGTTTATAGCATCCTCATAAAAAATTTCTGCTCCGTAATATCTTTCGATA
The DNA here is from genome assembly GCA_045539735.1 of Ructibacterium sp. Lineage (GTDB taxonomy): Bacteria > Bacillota > Clostridia > Monoglobales > Monoglobaceae > Ructibacterium. The sequence continues at coordinate 73,759 of JAZQFW010000020.1, forward strand.
ATCTGGCGAGGTGCCTTACCTTTGCGGAATCCCTGGATGTTGATTTTACCTACATTTTTGCGGTAGGCTTTCTCAACTGCCTTTTCAAATTCCTCGGCAGAAACAGAAAATTCAAAACTAACAACATTCTTGTCAACCTTTTCTACTGTGCTCATTTACAACATTCCTCTCTTACTTCTAAAAATACACCATGATAGTATAGCATATCTTTAGAAAA
>JAZQFW010000021.1:0-2950 GCA_045539735.1 Ructibacterium sp.
TGACATTGCTGTTTCGGTAGATAATGCCATTACCGGTGCTGCAGCAGACGGAATTGATGGTTTGATCCTTCAAATGGCAACCTATGGCGATGACTCGGAGGGTTCTTTTGATATCAAGAACCATAGTGTTCGTTTTGAAGAAGCGCGTTCCGTTGCTATCACAGGTCCTATGGCGGGTTCTATGCATGAAACCGATTATGAAATCCCTGTCTATGTCACTGCAACCGGTGTTTTGCCCGGTGAAACCGTAACCGTAAGCGGTCCTGATGGCGCAAGCGCAGTTGCAACCAAGGTAGCGGGCAGTGCAGATCAATATATCGCTCGCCTTGTTCCTAAAACAGCAAATGAATCCTATACAGTAACAGCAAGTATTTCAGGCATTAAGGCTCCTGTTACTGCAACCCAAAATCTTCAGGTTGTAGATACCATCCAACTTGGTGCATGGGACTTCAATAATCAGGCGGATGCAGGTATTACCACAGGCAGCGACAACTTCTATTCCGCACAAAAAACGGTTTCTGGTGATACCATTGCATGGACAGGCGGTGTTGGTGGTAAAGACGCAAACGACCTTGCATATTGGCATACCGACAACTCTGCAGCCAACAATATGGGAAGTTCTTTGAATTTCTGGCCCATGGGAAGCGTAAAATACGAAGTACTTATCATGGAGTTTGACCATTACTATGATGGTTCTCCTCTTGGTGTTACTACCAGTGGTTCCGTTGCCGAACTTTATGTTGCAAAAGGCAACTGCATCCAGTACCCTAAAGGATCTTGGCCATCCATTGCACCGTTGACCAAGAATACTTGGAACCATTATAAATGTATCTTTAACAAAACCACGCAAACCTTTGATTTTTATTTAAATGGAGAGCACATTTCCCATCGTGTTGGTGCCTATGATGCAACCAACAATCCCTATGGGGTTGTTGATCCTATCGTAAATAATACTGCTTGGATTGGCACTCCTTCTTGGGCGGCAGGTAATATAATCCTTGATAATATTAGCATTAGAGCATTAAAATCTGACAGTGCACTCGCTAAGAAAGTGGACACCGAAATGCAGGTTGGTGCCATTGGTGCATTAAAGCCTGGTCAATCCTTTACCGTGAATGCAAAACTTCCCTATATGACCAAATCTGCGGATGTATATGTCAATGGGGTAAAATCTGCAACCATGGCAACTGCAAATGCCGATGGCTATTATCAGGCAACCATTACTGCACCTGCAATCGCTGGTGATGTAGAGTTAAAGGTAGTAGATAATTTTACTGCAGCATCAATACAAAAAGTAGCAATCAAAGAAAATGATACCGAATTTGCTTTCGATGAAAATGTGAATAATGGTAGTGGTTGGAAATTCAAAAACGGATGGATGGTTTGGCCGACTGCAATGACTTGGTCAGAAACCGATAAAAAGATTATTTCCAATGGCAGTGCGGCAGGTGGCTATCAGATTCAATCTCCTCGTGCCTATACCGAAGGACTTGTTGTAATTGAATTTGATGCAACTGTTCCTGCAAACGCTACTGGTAACATTTATCCGCAAACACGTTCTACGGATAAAGTAAATCGAACTTTGGGCTATATTCAAGCGGGTAACACCGGTTACAACGACCCCAATAACAATAACGCATGGGTGTATACCCCTAATGTTGCAGCAGGCGAACAAAGACTCCGTTATATTCTTGACTTGGCAACCAAAACGGCTACATTGTATATTGACGGTGACTTGGTTATGAGTTATAAAAACGCTGCAATCAGTGACTTCTCCGGTTTGATTGTAAATGCAAATAACACAACAATCACCCACACACTTGATAATATTGAAGCATTTTATGTTCCGGTTGCAGAAACAGGCGAGGTAACACCGCCGGCGCCGACCCTTGGTGTCAGCAATGTTAAGTTCACCACAGGTAGAGATGTAGAGGTCAATGGCACCGTTGGAGGAATCCGCCGGATTACCTTTGATGCAGATATTCTCTCCGAATCTGCTGAGAATTTGCGGATGGTGATTGCAACCTATCAAGAGGAAGAAGATAATGTTTACTCTCTCATTGATGCAAAGATTAAAAACATTACTACTACCGCAAGTGTTGCGACTCATGTGACAGAATCTATGGCGTACGGAAGCACCTTGAAACCCGGATCCATGATCAAAGTATTTGTTTGGAGCAACGATGAATTAATGGAAGTCTTTAGCGACGTTGTCACTCCGTAAACATTAACGGTTAACGAGTGGATTACATGGGGACAGTTCTGTGTGCACAGAACACCGAACTGTCCCCTGTGAGCAGCGAGAAAAAACATCGCTTTGCAAATCCCCAAAACAACTTAGTCAATGATTTAATTTCATATAGATTCATGAAAGAGAGGTTGTTAATGATGGAAAAAACAATGAGGAAACGCATCATCAGCATTGCCCTCATGGCGGCAATGCTGATAACTATGATGCCTATGTTATTCGTTTCTGCTGCAAATGGTGTGGAGATTCTCTCTCCTGCTTATGGCGCAGTAGTAGAGGTAGGCGAACCCACGGTAATTCGGGTGGCATCTGAATCTATGCCCACCTTGATGGCAGGCAGCCAGCCACTCGATCCTGTTGCGAATGGTGATGGCATCTGGGATGCAGCATGGACACCGGAAACGGCAGGCGAGGCTACTCTTTCTGCAATGGCAGATGGTGTAATGGATACTGTTGGGTTAGTAGTCGTAAAAACAATTACCCAGTTTGAAACCGGTTATGATTTAAAGAGTACGGTTCTGGCAGATAAGCAGTGGATTGGGACATCTGCGAAAACTGTAACTTTGAACAGCGAGGAAAAGCATACCAACCTGGCAATTGGGAGTGGAATGCCTGCAACACTGCAATATTCCACCAAAGATGCGCAAAATGGTGCTAGTGGGACTGGTCCCAATAGCGGTGTTGTTGTTTGGGAAGCCGATT
>JAZQFW010000022.1:0-39713 GCA_045539735.1 Ructibacterium sp.
CATCGCTTACCCATACTTCGTTTGGAGAATTTGGGTTAAATTGCTGATTGAGAACATTTACTTTGCGTTCTTTGTTTTGAAGATATATTTCTTTTGACTTTGATTTTACACTAAACCAACCATTTTCACGCATTATCTTTGTTACAGTTTTTTCTGTTGTTTTGTAGCCTCTGTCATTCATTATTGCGGCTATTTTGCCAGCACCAAAAGTTTGTTTACTGTCATTGTATATTTCTTCAATGACAGGAGTTAATTCTTTAATTCTTTTGGCGAGTAATGTATCTTCGTTTTTATTACGAAAAATATGGTTGTAATAACTTCCTTTTGGAACATTAAGTGCGTTGCATAATGTGGCTATGCTATATACGGAGGAAAGCTCTTTGATAACTTCGTATCTTTGCTTTAATGGTGCGTCTACAGTACAACCGCAGGTCTTGAGAATCTGAAGTATATTTTCAAGTTTTTCACAATGCATCTTGAGTTTGATGTAATCTCTTCTATTTAACGGTTTAACCTTTTTACTGGAATTATGTTCGTTAATCCAATTGTATAGGGTACTTCTTGCAATTCCGGTGGAATCGTGAATGGAAGTGATGGAAACACCGCTTTCATATTGTGTAATAATTTTCTCCTTGTCTTGTTTTGAATATGATTTTCTCATACAAATAGAAACCTCCTTAAAGATAAAATGGTTTCTATTGTAGCATAAATCGGTAAAATTGGCAAAAACCTAAGATTTTGAAGGGGTATAAAAATATACGCTACAACATAAGCGTGGCACGCTATGACACTCTTTTTCGGGTTAAAATAAAATAAAAAACACAAAAAGGAGAAATGAATTATGTCAAAAGAAAATCAAAACAAAAAGTATGACGGACAAAACAGATGTAGGAGATGCGACAGGCCGCTTAGTGACCCAAATGATATTTACGGCTGGCGTTGTGCACAAATTGTGGGAGCCAATAAGTATAACGAGATAGCGAGTATGCTTGACGAAGATTCTTTAAATGTGTATAATGCGTATGTATCAACCTATCTTGTAGATGACAATAAAACAATTACTGATAATAGTGGCAAACTTGAAAAAGTCGCTTGGATGGATTCTGTAAAAGAAGGCGCCGAGTGGATAGGCAATAAGTTATATGATGCATGGAATTGGGGAGAAGATAATATCTGGAAAGGAATTGCCGCTGGCATGAAAGCGGTTGGTTATGAATTAACGGCGGATTTGCTCTCATTAGCTGCAAGTGGCAGTGGAAATATTTATGAAAAAACCTCTGGAAGTTATGCGTCCAACTTGCTTAAGAATGATAAGGGTATATCGCAGAAAGTAAATGATATCATATGGGAAAGGGGAACAAGTCAAGGGAAGCGATACATAAGCACAGAGCCGATTTGGTATAAAATTCCTCTTGGAAATGGTGATTTAGGGGCAGCGTTGCACAATGTAAATATTCAGGTTGATGCAATACAACAAAACAATGGAGTATGGTATGCAAAGGTTACAGTAACAGACAAGTTCGATTTTACGGAATTTGTAAATCCTCTTAGTCAAGACTCTGTCGTAAAAGGAATCCTATGGGCAGCAAATGATATTGCATACTTTGACACAAAATGGGGACTTTTAGATAGCGTAGACGTCAAGATTAAGTTTAGTAATTTTTATTAAAGAGGTGACTAAAGTTGAAGAAAAGCCTTATACTAATATTTTTAGTTTTATTATGGGTATTAATTTCGTCTTCTTGCAGTAATATTGATGATGGCGGATGGAAGGACACACATAAAATTTACGAAAATACTGATTATGAAATATTAAATCATTCCAGAGATGGCAAAATCATAAGAGGAATAAACAATAGAAAATACAACCAATGTATTGTAGATGAAATACTTGGAATGGAAGAAACAAATGAAATGGTATATGTTTATGGAGAGTTTACAAAGCACCCAATCTATGCTGTTATAGATATCGTAGATAACAAGGTGAAAATGTATGCCGAAGTAGAGGAAGGCGATACACTTTGTATGACACAACTTTATAATATGATAAAAGCGGGCGATGCAATGTATCTTAATAACTATGAAGAATTCTCGAACAGCGAAAGAGAAGCTTTTGAAAGATTAGGCAAATAATTGTTTGAGATGTAGCATCTAAACCATTCGGATCTTCCAAGCAGAAAGCACCCTTTCGGGTGCTTTTTGTTTGGTGCAATGATTGGAGGGTCGTACGGCACTTTATGACACTCTTTTTCGTGTTAAAATAAAATAAAAAACACAAAAAGGAGAAATGAAGAATGTCAAAAGAAAATCAAAACAAAAAGTATGACGGACAAAACAGATGCAGGAGATGCGACAGACCGCTAAAAGATCCAACCGCAAACTATGGTTGGTGGTGTGCACAAATAGTAGGAGCAAACTATGATAAAGAAGCGGAAAGTATCCTTGACGGAGATGCAGTAAAGTTGTATAATACCTATAGGTCAACCTATCTTAATGATAATGTTGATAGTCATGCTGCTCAACATGTAGTCGGAAAATTTACCTGGAAGGAATTTGTGGATAATGTGAAGAAATGGGTGCAAGACAAGTCCATAAAAGCGTGGAATAAATTTGAGGATGGTTTGATGCGTTTTGGGGATGCTGTAAGCGATATTGAAGAACAAAAAGCTCTTCAAAGAACATTTTGGAACATTGGTTCCCAAATATATTTAAGAAAGCAAAGAGGATTTTATACATCCGCCTGGATGCTCGAACATTCTCTGCAGGATAATCCGAGTGATATATGGAGAGGTAATGATTCAAGAATTGCATATTTAATGAATCATGATTCGGCATACTTGCAAGGATTAGATGAAAAAATTGCAGAAGCAGAAAATGAGAAAAGAGATTGGATTGATAATAAAAAAATATCTGTAGAATTTGAAAATGGAGACCTTTATTTCTCTATTCATAGAATGGATATATATCTTAATGGCTATAAAAGAGAAGATGGAAAGTGGATTATCAATGCACATGGGGGAGATTGGTATGATTTTACGGAAATAACATCATTTATGGGAGATGAAAAATACGAATGGTCAAAAGAAGTTGGTGTAGGAACAGTTGCTAATGATGTTGCGGTTGTTTCACAGTTAACAGGTGCAATACAACCCTATTATGTTACGGTTGATTTTTGGACGACGAGGTGATTTGTGTGAAAAATAAAAAGAAAATAATGATAATTTCATCTGTTGTTGCCGGTATTATTGTTGTTTTTATAGTGCTTAATTTTGTTCTGCATATAGCCGATAAGATAATCTTTGATTTGGCTACTCAAAATAATACGCCACAACAAAAGGCAGAACAAAAAGCTTTTCAAGAAGAAATGCCACTTTTGGGAAGAATATTTTGGAATTCGATAATTATACAGCTTGACAAAGAGGAGGCTGAACGGGAAAAAAGAATAGAAGCTGGCTTGCCTATCCGCGGAAAAGATACGGTATTAATTTGGCGGGATAAATATGATATTTGCAAATCATCAAATACAAAGTTGTTGATGATTTACATAGATGGAGACGAGCAAGTAGTGTTAGGCAAAGTAACGGATCATTATATTTATAATAAAACTTTATATGTGCTTTCTGATGATGGATACGCAGTGATAGATAACGAAAACAATTGTCGTGTTTTTATTTTTACACCGAAAGAGGATCTTGAGTATTCAACGCAGCATTATGGTTCTATAGAGGATGAACACGTTAAATATCTATCATCATACGAGGAATTTTTAGAGAGTGAGAGGAAAGTTTTTGAAAGATTAGGTAAATAATTGTTTGAGCCGTGGCATCTAAATCATTTGGATCTTCCACAAAAAGCACTCATTAGAGTGCTTTTCATTTTGTCATAAATAGCGGAAGATTTGGCGGGAAAAAGGTAAAGAAAATAAACAGGCAAAGAAATGCAATTTGAAGAATCTGAAGAAGCATAGAATAAGATTCCAGTTTACAGGAGTTTGCAAATCGGTATGCCAAATAAAAGACAAGGAGTACGCTGATGTAAAAAATTGATATATCTACAAAAGCGACATGAAACCCTAACATGCCGGAATAGGTGTAAAACAGAACAATAATCAGAAAGACACCAAAAAGAGAAGCGAAACCCATAGCAGAGGTGATGCAAGGGTATTCCTTGCCCTTTTTTATGTCAAGATACATCGTGTAGAGGAGTAGGGGAAAGAAAATTAACTTGGTATGTTCCCAAATGGATTCATTGATAGGAGAAAAAAGACCAATAAAAATATTATTCCCCGACCAGATGTACGCAAAATGAAGCAATGTCCCAAGAATAGAAACGAATACAATCCCGCAAATCATGTAAAACTTCAGACTTTTCATAACCATCACCATTTTAATCATATTATAAAAGTTTATGGAAATTCCAAAAATCTTGAATGTATTGTTATTTGTAAAACTTTATGTTATAATGAGCATAAACAAAGCAGAAAGAAAATCAACAAACAAAGGAGAAATACATATGTTACAGGTTACTGTGGTTCAGCCGGGGTATTTTTGCGGGGAACATCCGGACGAAACCATATCTAAGTTTTTACTCCGTGCGCTGGAGGAGGTCCCGCGGGGCGGATTGATTCTGGCGCCGGAATATTCCAATGCCGGCGGACTGTCGGATGCGGAGAGCGAACGGCGGGCACTTCCTCGTGCAGAAATGATGTTGGAACAAGCCTCGGCGATTGCAAAACGCAAAGAGGCGTATGTTTCCATCAATGTGCTTGAGGAGCGGGATGGAGAGATTAAAAACAGCACCTATTTGTTTGACAAAGCGGGTGAGGTTGCGTTTGTATACAACAAGCAACATCTTCCCCCCTCCGAACTGAAACTTGGGGTAACGGCGGGAAACCCCTCCGGTAAGTGTGAGTGCCTCTGCGAGTTGGACGGCATTAAATTTGCATTTATGACTTGCTATGATGTATATTTTAATGAACAAATCGAACATATTGCAAAGGGAAATCCGGATATCATATTGATTCCCGGTTATCAGCGGGGGGAGCGTGCGGATATTATCTGTGCACAAGCAAAACTCACTGCGTTTCGGTGTAATGCCTATGTGCTGCGCTCGTCCTATTCGATGGATAGCGAGGAACACGGTGGTTGCTCTATGATTGTGGCACCCGATGGTACCATCCTCAAGAATATGGGAAAAGACATCGGAAGCATTTCGATGGAGATAGACCCGTTTCAAAAGTATATGAGGTCTGCCGGCTACGGCGAGCCTCCGGTGAAGAACAACGACTTTATTTCTGCGGGATTATGCCCAGAGGCGTTTCATGAATTCGGCATAGTTGTGAGGTGAAAGTGATGCAAAACGAAAAGATTTCCATTGTATTTTCAGGGGACATTGGATTTGATCGATATATGGACGGGAAGTGGAAGGATGAAACTCTTCTCTCTGCACCCGTGCTTGATTTTTTTCATAGTGCAGACCATGTCTGTCTCAATGTTGAGGGTGCGCTGTATGAATCGGAAGATGACGGTTCGCGCAGTGCGTTCTATCACACCATGAACCCAGAAGCGATTGGATTTTTTAACAACCTTGGTGCCGACATATGGAGCATCGGGAACAATCATGTTACGGATGCAGGCGTGGATGGTATCATCTCCACGCGTGAGTTTGCAAAGAAAAACGGTGTTAAGACCATGGGTGCCGGACTGAATGAGGTAGAGGCATCCGAGCCTGTTTACATAGATGAGGCGGGCGGTATCGGCATGCTATGCGTTACCTATATGAACGAATGCTGTCCTGCAACCAAGACAGAGCCGGGAATCTTTCGTTGGGATGATTTAGGCTATATTAAGCGCCGGATTGAAGAAGTGAAATCAAACTGCAGATGGTGCGTGGTTGTTTGTCATGGCGGAGAGGAATTTACCGCGATGCCGACTCCGTACACGCGCGAGCGCTACAAAGCGTATCTTCAGATGGGTGCAGATGCGGTTGTGGCGCATCACCCTCATGTCCCTGAAAACTATGAACTTTTTGAGGACGGAAAAGCGATTTTCTATTCGCTTGGGAATTTCATTTTTGACACGGACTATCAGCGGGCTCATCTTTATACCGATGTCGGTGTTTTGCTAAAACTTATTTTCGCCGAAGAGAAGATGGAGTTTGAGGCAATTGGAACAAAGATAAATCGGGTTAATGAACACATTGATATAGCACCTCTGCCGGATATCTTTACCAATATTGATGCCAAGGAATACGAAATCCTGACGCCGCTGGCAGCAAAAAGTTTTATTAAAGAGGAGAAACGTAGGATGATTTTCCTCGAACCTGAGAGGTTTGAAACGGCAACGGAGGATGAATGGAACAGTTATTTTTTCAGCGAAGAACCCGAAGGTTTTGCCAAGGGTGCCCACATGGATTTCTCTCAGGTTGTTCCTGAGGCAATCAAGGCAGAATCTGGTGATTGGAAAAAGAGTCAACTTGAAAAAGTAAAGAACTATATTCTTAGGCTGGTTGACTAAGTGTGAGGTAAGAAATCATGATAGAAAGAATGATTGAAAACATAAATAACGCATTGTATACCTATGTGCTGATTATTATGCTGATTGCATGCGGAGTTTACTTTACCGTGCGCACAGGGTTTGTACAGTTTCGGCTTTTGGGTCAGCAGATTAAGGCGGTGACGGACAAGCCAAAAGAGGGAACTGGGGTATCGTCGTTTCAGGCGTTGATGGTTTCCACTGCGTCCCGCGTAGGCACAGGCAACATCATTGGTGTTTCCACGGCAATCTGCCTTGGAGGGTTTGGTTCTGTGTTCTGGATGTGGGTGATTGCCATTATTGGCGGAGCATCTGCCTTTGTGGAGAGTACCTTGGCGCAGATTTACAAACGGAAAGGCCCCGATGGTTGGTATGGCGGGCCGGCGTATTACATAGAAACTGCCTTTAAGTCCAGAACCCTTGCGGTCTTGTTCTCTGTTTTTTTGGTCTTGACTTACGGAATCGGATTTAATATGTTGGCGTCCTACAATCTGCAATCTACATTTTCTTCCTATAGATTTTATCAGCCAGCGTACAGTCCTTGGCTGATTGGTGCAGTTCTGGCGGTGTTGGTAGGCTACTGTCTGTTTGGCGGAGGAAAGCGGATTGCCAAGGTTACCAGCGTTCTGGTTCCGGTGATGGGGGTCATCTATATCGGCGTGGCATTTTATATCATGATTGCCAATGCGACCGCGCTGCCCCAAGTGTTTGCCAGAATTTTTACAGAAGCCTTTGATACCAAAGCCATTTTTGGCGGTTTCAGTGGTTCCTGCGTGATGTATGGTATCAAGCGGGGGCTGTTCAGCAATGAGGCGGGTGTAGGTTCTGCCCCGAATGCTTCGGCGTCAGCAGAGGTTTCCCATCCGGTCAAACAGGGGTTAGTGCAGATTTTATCCGTCTTTCTAGATACTTTGTTGATTTGTTCCGCAACTGCATTTTTGTGTATGTGTTCCGGCGTGGAACCCACAGCAGAACTTTCCGGTGCGCCCTATGTGCAGATGGCGCTTAAGGCGACTTTTGGTGAGGTTGGTCCGATTTTTATTACGGTTGCGATGATTTTATTTGCCTTCACCACCCTGCTTGGAAACCTTTATTATGTGGACCAGAGTCTATTCTTTATGTTAAAGCGTAAGCCTGGCAAATTGGTGCTTTACACCTATTATCTGCTGGCGTCTTTGATTATCTTTATCGGAGCGGGACTGAGTGCAGACCTCCTTTGGGGGATTGCGGATATTACTATGGGAGCGATGGCGATTATCAATATTCCGGTCATTGTGATTTTGGGTAAGTACGCGTTTCGTGCCCTTAAAGACTATGAGAAAAAGGTAAAAGCGGGCGAGGAACTGATTTTTAAGGCTGAGGAAATTGGCCTGCCGCATGAGGTTGATTGCTGGAAGTAGGGAGACAATGAAGAAGATTACCAAAGATTTTACATCAGGAAGCATCCCCAAGCAACTTTGGTGGTTTATGCTCCCGTTTATGGCGTCCAACGCCATGCAGGTGCTCTACAGCACCATTGACATGATTATTGTTGGCAGATATGTGGGAACGGCGGGACTTTCTGCCGTGGCGCAGAGTAGCCAAATTGTGAATTTTGCCACCATGGTCTGCCTTGGTGTTGCCAATGCGGGTCAGGTTTTGATTGCACAGGCAATCGGGGCGGAGAAACAGGAGAAAATGAATCATATCATAGGAACATTGTTCTGGATTTTGATGATTCTGGCAGTATCCTTTTCGGTTGTTATTCTTTGCTTTCAAACGGGAATACTAACCTTAATTCGTGTTCCGGCGGAGTCGTTTGTCATGGCACGGGAGTATCTGGTGGTTTGCGGACTGGGTCTTATTTTTACGGCGGGGTATAACATGGTGTCCGCCGTGCTTCGGGGGATGGGAGATTCCACCCGTCCGTTTTGGTTCATCGTCATTGCCTCGGTGACCAATCTGGTGTTGGATATTATTTTTACCGGTATGATGGGGCTCGGCGTCCTTGGCGCTGCATGGGCAACGGTGATTGGTCAGGCGGTATCTCTTTTGTTCTCGGTCTATTATCTTTATCGACACAAAACCGCATTTGGATTGAGTTTCAAAAAAGAAACTTTTGTCATCAACAAAAACTATGCCAAAATGATTGTCAGCCTTGGCACGCCCATGGCGATTCAATCCGGATTCATCAACCTCTCCATGTTGTTTGTCAATGCCATTATCAATCAAGTGGGTGTCGTTGCCTCTGCAACCTTTGGGGTTGGATGCCGGATTGACGATATTATCAATAAGATTTGTCAGGGAATCCAGTATGCCGCTATGCCTATGATTAGCCAGAATATTGGTGCCAATAAAAATCGGCGTGCGAAACAGATTGTTTATTGGGCATGGGTGTATTCTATTGGAATGACTATTTTCTTCATGATATTATATCTTGTGTTTGGAAAACAGTTGTTTATGCTTTTCTCTGACGATGCAGAGGTTCATGCCCTGTCAAAAACGTTTATCAGTGCTATTTTGTGGATGTTCCCTGCCTTTGCTGTTATGCGCGGGAGCGGGGCGTTCATTCAAGGAATCGGCCATGCCAGACTTTGTATGATACTGGCACTCCTTGACGGAGTGGTGCTCAGAATCGGCTTAAGTTGGCTCTTTGGCATTGTGTTTGATTGGGGTTTTTACGGCGTGGTGCTGGGGTATGCATTGGCGCCTTATGGCTATGCGATTCCCAGCATGTGTTACTTCCTGTCAGGCAAATGGGAAACACGCAAAAATCTGGCAGAAGAAATTTAAGAGGTGAAGAAGATGCGTTATGCAGATGGGTTTGGGAAACCAAGTTCCCGCGTGGTTTTGGGAACCACTTATTTTGGTGACGGCATTGTGGAAGAAGATGCGTTTTTGCTGATGGACCGATTTCGCAATCAAGGCGGAACGCACATCGATACCGCCCGCCTTTATGCCGGCGGCAGAGCCGAAGAGATTGTCGGCAGATGGAGAAAAACGAGAAATGCCAAGGAGATGCTGATTGCCAGCAAAGGAGGATTCCCCGCAGACGAATTACCCACAGTAATGCGCCTTTCAGAAAAGGAAATCCGTGAGGATTTGGAGCAAAGTTTAACCGCTCTGCAAACAGATGTGATTGACTTTTATTGGTTTCATCGCGATGATGAGCAGATACCGGCGGGGCAGTTGGTAGAACTGATGAATCAGTTGCAAAAAGAGGGGAAAATCAAACAGTTTGGTGCCTCCAACTGGAGGTCAAGCCGGATTGCCGAGGCAAAAACTTATGCAAAAGCACATGGTCTTAACGGGTTTTCTGCCTCTCAGATACGATTCAGCCCTGCCTGTTTGAATGCACCCATGTTTGGGCTTGTGGGGATGGACAAGGACGAATTTTCATATTATCAAAAAGCAGAGATGCCGGTGGTGGCATATTCTTCTCAGGCGAAAGGATTTTTCTCTAAACTGGATGCCTTAGGGGAGGAGGGCCTTTCCCCAAAAGCCAAGGAGAGATACCTTTCAAGTGTAAATCTTGCAACCTTAAAAACCATTCAGGAACTTGCTGCTAAGTATCAGGTCAGCGTTGCCGCGGTGATTTGCGGAGCGTTCTGTTCTATCAAAACGCCGACGGTCTTCCCGATTATCGGCAGCAGCAAACTTTCGCAACTGCTTGATACCTTAACGGGTGCTGATTTGGAACTGAATCAAGAAGAAATTGAGGCAGTATTCCGTCATGTAATCTAAAGAAACTTTTGCCAAAAGTTTCTTTTTTTATGCCAGTTTTTGCTTTTTTCTATAATGCCTTGACAAAACAAGGGGGTGTGTTATGATAGAGGAAGGAATAAGGAGAGATAACTGTGAAGAATTTTAATCAAGAAGTAGAAAAGTATCAGGATTTAATCTTAGAGGCAGAACGCTATATCTGGAAGCATCCGGAGACAGGATACAAAGAGGTGGAAACCACCAAGTACATGGCAAAGGTATTTACCGATTTGGGGTATGACCTTACCATGGCGGAGGGGATTACCGGTTTTTATACGGTGGTAGATACCGGAAGACCGGGACCGGAAATTCTGGTTCTGGGAGAGTTGGATTCGGTCATCTGTTTTGACCATCCGGAGTGCAATCGAGAAACAGGAGCGGTACACTCCTGTGGACATCATGCCCAGTGTGCGGCACTCATTGGAGTTGCGGCGGCGCTCAAAGAGCCTGGGGTTCTGGATGAACTCTGTGGCAGAATCCGCCTTTGTGCAGTTCCGGCAGAGGAACTTTTGGAAATTGAGTTCCGTAACGGATTAAAACAAGAGGGAAAAATCAAGTATTTGGGTGGCAAGAGCGAGTTTTTGTCCCGCGGTTATTTTGACGGGGTGGACATGGCTTTTATGTTACACACAGACGATACTTATGGATATAGCGCAGGCCAGGTAGGATGCATTACCAAGCAGATTATCTACAAAGGAGTTGCCTCCCATGCCGGGGGTTCCCCGTGGAACGGGCGCAATGCCCTTTATGCCGCAACCTGCGGTATCAATGCTATCAATGCAATTCGGGAAACCTTTAAAGATGCCGATATGATTCGGGTGCATCCCATCATCACCGATGGCGGTTCCATGGTCAATGCGATTCCCGAAAAGGCGGTACTGGAAAGTTATGTCCGCAGTGCAGATTTTAACGCCATGAAAGCCGCAAATGAGAAGGTCAATCAGGCGCTCTGCGGTGCAGCCCTTTCCTTGGGCACCAATGTAGAGATTATTGATGCACCCGGTTATGCACCGCTTAATAATAACCCGCAACTCCTTGAGGTATATCGCGAGGCAGTAAAAGCGGTTCTTCCGGATTGTGATATGTGGCAAAATCCGGGAAGAGGCGGCGGAAGCACCGACATGGGAGACCTCTGTTGCATAATGCCGGTCATTCATCCGTACAGCGGCGGTGCAACCGGGAAAGCACACGGAAACAATTATTACATCGAGAACCCGATTGCGGCGTGTGTCGATTCTGCTAAGGTGCAGATGGCTATGCTTTGGGCACTTCTGTCTGACGGCGCAAAGAGAGCAAAGAAAATTATCGAAGAATATGAGCCGATGTTTGCAACCAAAGAAGAATATCTTGCGTTTATGGATAGTTTGAACCGCAGCGGTGACCGCATTGTATATCAGGATGGGTCTGCGACGGTAAGTTTATAAGGAGAATACAGGGCACAAGAAAATTTTCAGGATAAAAAGAACACAAACCCTATATTGAGCAGAACTTTAAAAGTTCTGCTCAGTATTTTATTTGGAAATAATTTCTTTGGTAAAAAAAGTTGCATTTTTGGCTAATATATGCTAAGATAGGAAACAGAAGTTTACAAAAAGGAGGAATTCCTATGAAATGTATTATAAATGGTAAAGTTCTTTTGCGTGACAGAATGGCAGAGGGCTTGGCCGTTATTTTTGATGAAAAAATTGAACAATTGGTACCGGTAAAAGACATCGACCTTTCCGAGTATGAGGTAATTGATGCCGATGGTAAGTACGTATCCCCTGGTCTTGTGGATATGCACATCCACGGATACTTGGGTGCAGATGTTTCCGACGGAGATATCCAAGGAATCAAAACCATGGCAGAGGGGATTATTCAAAATGGTGTCACTGCGTGGTGCCCCACTACCATGACGGTTTCTAAGGCAGAAATTGAGGCGGCATTCGATGCTGTGCGTGAAGTAAAAAACAGCGGAGAATACTATGGCGCAAGAATTTTAGGCGTCAATAGCGAGGGTCCCTTTATCAATGCGGCAAAGAAAGGTGCGCAGGCAGAGGAGCATATCTTAAAGCCGGACGCAGACTTTATCCAAAAGCATCAGGATATCGTGAAACTCTTTACCGTGGCGCCCGAGGTTGACGGAGCAAAGGAGTGCATCAAACAGGTGACCGACAACACCGATGTGTTGGTTTCCATGGGTCACACCAATGCAACGTTTGAAGAAGCATTGGCAGGAGTTGAGCAGGGTGTACGCCATACTACCCACCTCTTTAATGCCATGACGGCGCTTTCTCACCGGAGCCCCGGTGTAGTAGGTGCAGCACTTTCCAGTGATGAGGTTAGTGTGGAACTGATTGCAGATACCTTCCATGTCAGCAAGGGCCTGTTCGGGTTGATTGCTAAGATTAAGGGCGATAAACTCTGCCTGATTACCGACTGTATTCGTGCTGGCGGTATGCCGGACGGCGATTACTCCTTGGGCGGTCAGCCGGTACATAAAGAGGGAATCCAATGTTTGCTGCCGGACGGCACCATTGCAGGAAGCGTACTGAAACTCAATGAGGCAGTGTATAATCTCTACAGCAATTCCGACTTGGAAATTTATGAGGCGGTTGCCTGTGCATCCATTCATCCCGCAATGGCACTGGGCGAAGATAAAGAAATCGGCTCCATTGAAGTTGGCAAGCGTGCCGATTTGTTACTGGCAGACGAAACATTCAAGGTGGCAATGACCATCCTTGGCGGAGAAATTAAATATAAAGGAGAATAATATCATGATTGCAAAATTGGAACCTGAATTTATGCCTATGGTAAAGGTAATCAACGATTATAAAGAGGCTGTCAAGAAGGCGGACTCTCAGGAGATTGCCATTTGCGTAGAAAGAAACAACTCCCTGATGGCGGTATACAAACTGGATATCTTCAAAGAGGGTACCGGCCACGATCAGGAGAACTATGAAATTGCAGAGAGAATCATCAAGACCCTGCTGTGGGCAAAAGGCGGCTACAAAGTATATATTGCCGGCAGCAAATACATTTATGACAGAATTGCCGATGATTACAGAGTGGGCGGCGCCAGAGAGTTTGACTTTAACTTTATGGCACGGGTGTATGAGGCTCCGTTTGAAGTTATCTATGTAGAAAATGTAGCAGATGCACCGAAAGAAAATGATGTATCTTCTCCGGTGGGCAGACACTTAGACGGTTGCCGTATCGGTTTTGATGCCGGCGGCAGTGACCGTAAGGTATCTGCGGTAGTAGACGGTGAAACTGTGTATTCAGAAGAGGTTGTTTGGTTCCCCAAACTCCAGAGCGACCCCATGTACCACTATGAGGGAATCCTGAGTGCAATGAAGACTGCGGCATCTCACATGCCCAGAGTAGACGCCATCGGCGTTTCCTCTGCCGGGGTGTATATTGACAATAAGATTATGGTAGCATCCTTGTTCTTAAAGGTTTCTGACGAGGATTTCGCAAAGCATGTTAAGACTATGTATCTGGACGTTGCCAAAGAAATCGGCGATGTTCCGGTTGAAGTTGCCAATGACGGTGATGTTACCGCACTGGCAGGTGCAATGAGTTTGGAAGATAACAATGTACTTGGCGTTGCCATGGGTACCAGTGAGGCGGCAGGTTATGTAGATAAAGATGGAAACATCACCGGCTGGCTGAATGAACTTGCATTCGTTCCGGTGGACTTTAACAAAGGCGCTATGGTTGACGAATGGAGCGGTGACTACGGTTGCGGTGTCAAATACTTCTCTCAGGATGCAGTGATTAAACTGGCGCCCAAAGCCGGTATCGAACTGGATGAATCCCTGTCACCGGCAGAGAAATTAAAGGTAGTACAAGGATTGATGGAACAGGATGACAGCCGTGCGGCTGATATCTATGAAACCATCGGTACCTATTTTGGTTATACCATTGCGTACTACTCTATGTTTTATGACATCAAGCATGTCCTGATTATGGGTCGTGTAACCAGCGGTAAGGGCGGAACCATTCTTCTTTCCAAGGCAAACGAAGTGCTTGGCGCCGAGTTCCCTGAACTGGCAAAGAAGATTGAACTTCACATTCCTGACGAAAAGGCAAGAAGAGTCGGTCAGTCTGTGGCTGCAGCAAGCCTGCCCAAAATTAAATAAAATAAAAAATGACGGCAACACTATTAGGTGTTGTCGTTTTTTTGTGCAAAAAAACGATTGTAATTTGAGTTTTAAGGTGATATTATGTATTTGGTTAAAGTTGGCTTTTAACCAAATGGTACTGAATTTTATATTTGAGAGGAGTTTTTGATTGATGTTGGCGATTCTTCTGCAGTTTGTCAAACTGTTCGGTGGTTTGGGCATGTTCCTCTTTGGTATGAATACCATGAGCAACGGCTTGGAGCGGCTTGCCGGCAACAAAATGCAACAGATCATGGAAAAAGTGACCGGTAACCTGTTTAAATCGGTATTGCTTGGTGTAGCCGTCACGGCATTGATTCAGTCAAGTTCTGCCACCACGGTTATGGTGGTTGGCTTTGTAAACGCCGGTGTTTTGAGCCTGTATCAGGCAGTTGGTATCATTATGGGTGCCAATATCGGAACCACGGTGACCGCATGGATTATCAGTTTGAATGACATTGGCGGCGGCGCTTGGTTTTTGCAACTGATTAAGCCCTCCACATTGGCGCCATTGGCATTGGTTGCGGGTGCTATCCTGATGATGTTCTGTAAAGGCGCCAAGAAAAAAATGGTGGGCGAATTGGTAACAGGCTTCGGTGTCCTGTTCATCGGTATGGAATATATGTCTGATTCTATGGATGTAGTGTTTGAACAGGTTCCGGCGCTTGGGCAACTGTTTGCCAAGGAATTCAATCCTGTTGCGGGTGTCCTGGTCGGCACGGGAGTCACCGCGGTCATTCAATCGAGTTCCGCATCCGTGGGTATGCTTCAAGCAATTGCGTCTACCGGAATGCTCAGTTTCAGCGCAGCACTTCCCATCATTATGGGGCAGAACATCGGTACCTGTGTAACTGCAATGCTTTCCGGTATCGGTGCTACGCATAATGCAAAACGGACTGCGATGATGCATCTGTATTTTAATGTAATCGGTACTGTAATATTCATGATTGCCTTTTACACCGTACAGATGTTGGTAGGTCTTCCTTTCTGGAATGATATGATGAGAGCCACCGACATCTCGGTGTTCCACTCCTGCTTTAATGTGATTACTACCCTGTTGCTTCTTCCTTTTGCCAAGGGTTTGGTATGGCTGGCAAACAAGACGGTTCGTACCGCGCCCAAGCCGGAAGATGAAACCTTTGCACTTCTGGATAGCAGATTCCTGACAGCGCCTCCGATTGCACTTGCCAATGCCAAAAAGACGATGGTTGCCATGTGCCAAGTTGCTCATGCAAATGTGGTGAATTGTCAAACAATGGTAAAGAATCAGACGGTTGGCGATACACAGACATTTGAGGCAAACGAGAATCTTTTGGATGAGTATGAAATCCGCCTGACTGAAAGCCTGACCAGAATCTCCGAACTCTCGCTCAGCGAAGAGGATAATCAGCGGGTGAGCAGTTACCTTAGAATGGTAACCAATATTGAACGAATCGGTGACTACTGCGACAATATTTTAGAAGATGTTGCCCGAATGGAGAGCGAAGATGTTGCCTTTACCGAAAAAGGCAAAAAGGATATGGATACCCTGATGATTGCCATTGAGGAAATTGTCAGAATCACCCTTGAGGCGTTTGAAACCTGTGATATGGATATGGCAAAGAAAATTGAGCCTCTGGAAGAAGTCATTGACGGCCTGCAGGAGAAACTTGAAAGCCAGCACATGGAGCGTCTGAAGGCAAAAGAGTGTACCGTAGAATCGGGCGTTGTCTTCCTTGGTATTATCAGCAATGCGGAGCGTATCGCAGACCATTGTTCCAATATCGCGGTTGCTATTTTGCAGACACAACATAGCACAGAGGTCGGAAACCGGCACGAATATCTGCGTCAACTTCATGCCACCATGCCCGGCGGTTATAAAGAAGATTACGAAATGTATCAAGAGAAGTATTGCATTGAATAATAGAAAAAAGGGCGGTCAAATGACCGCCCAACTGTTTGCAAATAAAAAAACAGCCAAACGGCTGTTTTAAGAATTAGTCTTCGATTGGGTCACAAATAATCAGTTCTACCGTCTTGGTAAGAACATCGGTATAACTGTAAGAGACACGGCGTTCTGCCGCCAGCAAATCATCCGGGGTGTCCAGTTTAATTGTGAAGATGCTGGGGTAAGTGTTCTCAATTACGCCTTCTCGCGTTACCACTTGCTTGCGTCCTTTCTTTGCGGTCAATTTGACTTTGTGTCCCACACTTTCCGCCAAATCGGACTTAATCTTAACCAGTTCTTTTTGTATAAACAATCCCAACACACCCCTTTTTGATACTAGATATAGTATATCATAAGATTACAGATTTGTAAAGAGAAAAAAACAAATTTTTACGATTATTTTACAGGAGCATGACGGACTATGAGTAAAAAAATCATCAATCGTTTTTCCGAGGGATTCCATGACGGCGTTCCCATCGGGCTTGGATACCTGTCGGTGTCCTTTACTTTTGGAATGATGGCGGTTGCCTCCGGCATTCCCATCTGGGCGGCAATTGCAATTTCCATGACCTGTCTGACATCGGCAGGGCAGTTTGCGGGGATTTCCGGCATGGCGGCAGGCGTTTCTTGTTTGGAGATTGCCCTCTCGCAACTTGTTATCAATATTCGCTATGCCTTGATGGCGGTCTCTCTTTCCCAGCGATTGGATAAGAGCATTGGGTCACCGGGGAGGATGGGTATCGCCTTTGGCATTACGGACGAAATTTTTGCTGTGTCCTCCACCAAGGACGGCAGAGTCGGCAAACGCTATATGGGCGGGTTGCTCCTGGCGCCCTACTTCGGCTGGGCGTTGGGAACTGCACTTGGCGCTCTGGCGGGGAGTCTGCTTCCTGCGTCAGTACAATCAGCACTCGGGATTGCCATTTACGGTATGTTTCTTGCTATTATTCTGCCGGCAGCCAAAAAGAGCCGTCCGGTGCTTGTGGTTCTTTTGATTGCGGTAGTGCTGAGTTGTCTCTTCCGGTATCTGCCTGTGCTTTCCGGCGTATCGGATGGATTTGTCATTATTATCTGTTCGGCGGTGGCGGCGCTTAGCGGAGCGTTGCTGTTTCCGCAAAAGGAGGAATAACCATGGAATTTTGGCGCGTAATCGGATATATTGCGATAATGGCGGTTGTGACCTATGCCACAAGAGTGATACCCTTGGTGTTGTTGCGTAAAGATATTACCAATGTTTACATACGTTCGTTTTTAACATACATCCCCTATGCGGTGCTGGGTTGCATGACCCTGCCTGCCATTTTGTATTCCACCTCCAGTATGATTTCTGCGCTGGCGGGGCTTGTGGCGGCGGCAATCCTTGCCTACCGGGAAAAAAGTCTGGTCACCGTGGCGGCATCTGCCTGTGTAGTGGTGTTTTTGGTAGAAAAATTGCTGTAAAAAACGAAAATCATTTTTGAGTAAACGAGAGCATAAAAGAGAAAAAACGAGAAAAAAAGAGATTGACTAATAGTAACTTAAATTTTTTCAAAAAAGGGGTTGACTTTTTTTCAAAACCGTTATATAATAGGCAAGCGTGAAAAAATGGAAGAAGAAATATAGGAGGTAGGCATATCATGTCAACTTACATGGCGAAAGCTAATGAAATTGAAAAGAAATGGTATATCATCGACGCTGCCGGCAAGCCGCTGGGTCGCGTTGCCGCTCAGGCCGCTACAATCCTGAGAGGTAAACATCGTCCTCAGTATACTCCCGGTGTAGATTGCGGTGAATATGTCATTGTAATCAACGCAAAAGACGCGGTTCTGACCGGTAACAAACTGCTCCAAAAGAAATGGTACAGACACACCGGTTACATCGGTAACCTGAAGGAAGTATCCTATAAGGACTTGATGGCAAACCGTCCTGAAAAGGCTATGGAACTGGCAATCGCAGGCATGCTGCCCCACAACACTCTGGGCAGAAAATGCTTGAAGAAACTGCGTATCTACAAGGATGCAGAACATGGTCATCAGGCACAGAATCCCGTTTTGTGGGAACAGAATTAAGGAAAGGGGACTAATTACAAATGGCAAACGTACAATATTACGGAACTGGTAGAAGAAAGAAATCCGTTGCCAGGGTTAGATTGGTACCCGGCAAAGGTGAAATCACCATCAATAAGAGAAGCATTGATGAATATTTTGGTCTGGAAACCTTGAAAGTTGTTGTAAAACAGCCTCTGGAACTGACCAAAACCCTCGGCAAATTTGACGTTCTGGTTAACGTTCAGGGCGGTGGATTTACCGGACAGGCAGGTGCAATCCGTCACGGTATTGCAAGAGCCCTGTTGGAGGTTGACGAGGAATACAGAGCACTGCTTAAGGCAGAAGGCTATCTGACCCGTGACCCCAGAATGAAGGAGAGAAAGAAGTACGGCTTGAAAGCCGCTCGTCGTGCTCCTCAATTTAGTAAGAGATAAAAAATACACACCCACCCTTATTGGTGGGTGTATTTTTTTGTTGAATTTTAGGAAGAAATATGGTAAAATACCATTAAATCCAAACTTTTAGGAGGTGGCGATTAGATGGAAAAAAAACTGTTTCGGACGGTTCCGTTGTTTAGCGGTCTGCCCCGGTGCAAGAAAAGAGCGCACGGCGCAGGAACCAATTCGCCGCCTGTTACCTTTCTTTTTCATTGGTAAACAGATAAAAAGAAAAGGAGAACTTTTATGAAAGCAAAAGCAAAACAAATTTGGAATTTTTTTACCACATACGAAAAAATATGGTTTTTTAGCATTTTAATCTTATCAGTAATTATCGCATTCCTCTTTCCGGAAGAGGACATGAACGGCTTTAACGGCAAGTTGTTTATGGCACTTTACTTAGCAGACATTTTCTTGAACATTCTTTGTGAACTTTTGATTTCCAAGCAGAGCAAATGGAATTTCATTGTTTCTGTGTTTGTGGAGATTACAGAGATTGTGACGCTGATTCTGCTTGCCAGCCGGTTCGCTACCATGGCAGTAACCCTGTTCTTCTGGCTCCCGATTGACATTATCAGTTTCTTCAATTGGCATAAGCATCCCGATAAGCAGGAAGAAGAGTTGACCCGTGTGCGCAAACTCAGCGGTCTGGCAGCAACTCTGGTAATTGCAGGAATCGTGGTATGGACGGTTGTGGTTGGCTACTTCCTTTCCGGTTTAAACATTACCACAGATTTATTTGGCGGTAACGACCTTTTGGATAACATTGTTTGTTATCTGGATGCCTGTGCATCGGCGGTGGGAATTGCAAACGGCGTGTTTATTCTGCTCCGCTATCGGGAACAATGGATTGCATGGTACATTTGTACTTTCTTAGAAACTGCCATCAATATCCTCTCGGCACAATGGGTGCTTTTGGTACTTAAGGTTGGATATTTGACCAATACCACTTACGGATATATCAAATGGACTAAATATATTTGTTCCCATAAGGAGGCAGTTGAGGACGGAAAGCGTCTTAGCCTGTAAAGGAGATTTTATGCTGCAAACCACACTTTGTTATCTGGAGAAAGACGATTCTTACCTGATGCTCCATCGGGTATCGAAAAAGCAGGATGTCAATAAGGATAAATGGATTGGCGTCGGCGGGAAGTTTGAGCCGGGCGAGGCACCGGAGGAGTGCCTGTGTCGGGAGGTTTTGGAAGAAACAGGTCTTACCCTTTCTTCCTATCAATTCCGCGGTGTGCTGACCTTTTGCTGTGATTTGGCAGAACCGGAGTATATCTTTCTCTATACCTCCGACCAATTTGAGGGAATCCTCAAAGAGTGTGACGAGGGAACCCTCACATGGGTAAAAAAAGAACAGGTCTATGACCTGAATCTTTGGGAGGGGGATAAAGTGATGTTCCGCCTGCTTAAGGAACGCAAAACCCCATTTTCTTTAAAATTGACCTATCAGGGGGATACCCTTGTGGAAGCAAAAGAGTATTAAAAAAGTCTGTGCGCAAGCACAGACTTTTTTGATGTTATGCAATCGCATCATAGGGAGATTGTTCCTTAAATCCTTCGCCCACAACCTCACGGGCATCGGAAATGATGACAAAGGCGTCTTTGTCAATGCTGCGCACCATCCGCACCAAAGCGGGGAGTTCCTTGGGACTGACGACACAAAGGAGCATCAAAGAATTCGTGTCAGAATACATGCCTTTGCTTTGAACACCGGTCACACCGCGTTCAAATTTGTCCATAATACCTTTGGCGATTTCCTCACTTTTAGAAGAAACCACATAAATGGATTTTGCTGCATCACCCATTGCCATGATGGCGTCGGTTACCTTGGTGGAGATATACAAGGAAACAATGGAATACAGGGTGACGGTAATACTGTCAAACAGGAATCCGGCAAGGACAATGATGGAGCAGTCAATCACCAGAATAAAGGTTGCAACGGAAATATGGGGGAAGATTCGGTTTAGAATCAATGCCGCAAGGTCACTACCTCCGGTAGAGCCGTCTCTGCGAACCACCAATCCCACTCCCAAACCGACCAAGATGCCGCCGGCAATGGTTGCCATCGGCATATCTGCGTCTGCATACGCAGGAATAAAATCCGTTGTCAGTTGGAGGAACAGGGAGAGCAGAGCAATGCCTGCCAGCGTTTTCAAAATAGAGCCTTTGCCCAAGAAACGATAGGCAAAAATGAAAAGAACAAGGTTAAACACCAGATTGGTCACCGAAAGCGGGATGCCAAACATGTGCAGAAACACGGTGCCAAGAGCAGTAATTCCGCCCGAGGAAAGTTTGATGGGCGCCAGAAAGGTGGTAAGACCTAAGGCAAGAAAAAAGCATCCAATCGCAGTAAAAATGAAGTCCCATGCAAATTTTTTCCAATCCAGTTTTCTCATAGGTATAACCTCCAAAAAGTTACAAATTTCTATCCATTATATAGGAGAATTTGGCGTCTGTCAAGAGCGGATTACACAAAAAAATTGTCTCTGCGAGGATTGTAAGAATGTCCGTGGCAAATGGCAATGGCAAGAGCGTCTGCGGTATCATCGGGTTTGGGAACCGAAGAAAGATTCAGCAGAATTTTAGTCATCTGTTGTACCTGTTGTTTCTCTGCCCTGCCATAGCCGGCAACTGCCTGCTTGACTTGCAGAGGGGTGTATTCAAACACAGGAACCTCGTGGTTCAGTGCCGAAAGAATCAGCACGCCCCTTGCCTGTGCCACATTGATGGCGGTGGTGCGGTTGCTGTTGAAAAACAGTTCCTCAATCGCCATGGCGTCGGGGTGATAGGTTTCGATGATTTGGTTCAAATCTTGATGAATTGCCTGAAACCGGCGGAACAAGTCCATGTCCGCATCTGTGGTAATGGCGCCGTAGCCCAGCACCTTGAATTGATTGTTTTGATACTCCAAAACGCCCCAGCCCACAATCGCGTAGCCGGGGTCAATGCCTAAAATAATCATAATAAGGCTCCTCTTTTGAGAAAGTTTAGTGACTTTTTTTGTAATTTCTCTTGCAAAATGGCGAGGTGTGTTATATAATAGCCTTATCGATTATACCATAGTTTGGAGGATTTTACAATGGCAAAAGAAAAAATTGTATTGGCGTACTCCGGCGGTCTGGATACTTCCATTATTATCTCTTGGTTGCTTGAGAATTATGATTGTGAAGTAATTGCTGTCTGCGGTGATGTCGGTCAGGGTAAAGAGACCGACGGTCTGGAAGAGAGAGCCTTAAGAAGCGGTGCTTCCAAGTGCTATATTGCAGACCTGCGCGATGAATATGTAGAAGACTTTATCTTCCCGACCTTAAAGGCGGGAGCAGTATATGAGGGTAAGTACCTCCTTGGTACCTCCCATGCACGTCCCATCATTGCCCGCCGTCTGGTTGAGATTGCAGAGCAAGAGGGCGCAACCGCAATTTGCCACGGTGCAACCGGTAAAGGTAACGACCAGGTTCGTTTTGAACTGACCATTCAGGCGTTGGCTCCTCACCTTAAGGTGATTGCTCCCTGGAGAATTTGGGACATCAAATCCCGTGAAGATGCAGTAGACTATGCAGAGGCACACGGCATTGAGATTCCGGTTACCAAAAAGGATTTGTATTCTCGTGACCGTAACATCTGGCACATCAGCCATGAGGGTATGGATTTGGAAGACCCCGCAAATGAACCGCAACTTGACAGCCTGTTGAAACTGGGCGTATCTCCCCAGCAGGCACCCGATACCCCTACTTATGTAACCATCGGTTTTGAAAAAGGTGTTCCCGTTTCTTTGGACGGCGTGAAGATGGCGGCTCGTCCTTTGGTTGAAAAACTCAACGAACTCGGCGGTGCCAACGGTGTTGGTATTGCAGATATTGTAGAAGACCGTCTGGTTGGTATGAAGTCCAGAGGTGTGTATGAAACTCCGGGCGGCACCATTTTGTATGCGGCACTGCAAGAACTCGAGTATCTCTGCCTTGACCGTGACACGCAGGCGTTTAAGCGTCAGGCTGGTATTAAGTTTGCTGAACTGGTGTATGACGGTAAATGGTATACCCCGCTGAGAGAGGCGCTGTCTGCAATGGTTGACAGCATGGAAGAAACCGTAACCGGTGAAGTGCGGATGAAACTTTACAAGGGTATGGCAACTCCCGCCGGCACCAAATCTCCCTATTCTCTCTATAATGAGGAAATCGCAAGTTTTGGTGACAGCCGTGAACTTTACAGCCATAAGGATTCTGAGGGCTTTATCAATCTGTTTGGTCTGCCCCTCAAAGTCCGCGCGCTGATGAAGAAAAGACAGAAATAATAGGTAATCATAAATAGGGCAACCGCTACGGTTGCCCTATTTTTCTGCGTGCCATAAAAATTTTTTGAAATTGACAAAATTTTACAATTTAAACCCTTGTCAAAACAAAAAATCTATGATATAGTATAAGTGCAACAAAACTTAAAAAGTATAGTTTGGTCGAAGGGATGTTTTTACCCTCTTGGTAAAAATGCACGTTCCTTGGATTCCTTTGGCTATGCTATACAGGATAAGTTTTGTTGCAGAAACTGGAGTCGTGCATTTTTCATGCGTGGCTCTGCGTGGGCCGCGCATTTTTTATTTGAATAAAGGAGGAAGATGCTATGACGCAGAATGAATATCGTGCGGCTCTGCTTCAACTTGCCCATATCAGCAAATTGCTGACGGATGAATTGGATGAACTTGGGCAGGATTTATATGAAGCGCACCATTTATGAATCTACGGTCAAGTACGAAATGACCCATTAAATAAGCCAAAAATGAACTCACTCCCGGCGAAGAAAATGAGGGGACGTCGATGTAGCATGCTACATCGAACCGTCCCCGTTTTCTTCACTAGGGTTTTACTTTTTAGGATAATAATTTGTTATATAAATTACTATACTGTTTCGCCGACGCATTCCAACTAAAATCCGTCTTCATGGCGCGTTTCATCATAGGAACCCAGACCTCTTTATTGGCAAAGAGATTGAGTGCCATTTTTAAGGTATGCATCATATCATGAGAGTTATAGGGCCCGAAACTGAATCCGTTACCCTCGCCGGTGAACTCATTGTAGGGCTGAACGCTGTCTTTGAGTCCTCCGGTTTCCCGAACCAGCGGCAGGGTTCCATACGCCATAGCAATCATCTGGCTAAGTCCGCAAGGCTCAAACATCGACGGCATCAACAAAATATCACAGGCGGCATAAATCTTATGTGCCATCTCATTGCTGAACATGATATTGGCAGAAACCTTATCGGGATGGAACCATGCGTTTTGTTTAAAGAGTTCCTCATATCTCTCTTCGCCGGTGCCAAGCACCACCAGTTGGATATCCATCTGGGTCAGTTCTCCCATGGCATCAGCAATGATGTCAAAGCCTTTTTGGTCAACCAAACGGGAAACAATGCCAATCATTGCCTTTTCTCCGTCCACCGGAAGTCCTAACTGCTCCTGCAATTTCATTTTATTGGCTTTCTTTTTGGAAACCAGATTCCTCAAATCAAAGTTTTCAAAAATATAGGGGTCGGTTTTGGGGTTATATTCCTCGGTATCAATGCCATTGATGATGCCATAGAGCGAATTCTCCCGCGCCCACAAAAGGCCGTTAAGGCGTTCCCCGCCGGCGGGAGTTTTGATTTCTTCTGCATAAGTAGGACTAACCGTGGTTACATAATCGGAGTAAACAATGCCCCCTTTGAGCAGATTGGCACAACCATGAAACTCCAGTTTGTCATCGGTAAAGAAAGACTGGTCCAAAGAGAAGAAATCAGACACCACGTCCATCGAATAAATTCCCTGATACCGGAGATTATGGATGGTAAACACCGTCTTGGTGCCCTGATAAAACTCGTCTCTGACATAGTAGGCATTGAGCAACACCGGAATCATCCCCGCCTGCCAGTCATGGCAATGAATGACATCCGGCTTGAAGTCCAGCGTCTTTAAGATTTCCAGACACGCTTTGTCAAAGAACGCAAATCGCTCCAAATCGTTCCATTTATATAGGTATGGGTCGCCGAAATAGTATTCGTTATCAATAAAGTAATAGGTAACGCCGTCCTTGACCAGTTCAAAGACACCGCAATACTTTCTCCGCCATCCTAAAGGAATATAAAGGAAGAATTTAAACTCCATTTCATCCCGATAGGTTTGGGGAATACAACCGTATTTGGGCATAACCACCCTTACATCGTGTCCCAGTTTAGAGAGCGCCTGAGGAAGTGCCCCGACCACATCGCCAAGTCCGCCGGACTTGGCAAAGGGAGCAACCTCGGAGGAACACATTAAAATTTTACTCATACTGTCATCTCCTTATACAATGGTGCCTTTGCCGATTACCATGGGATAGGTTTCCTGTCCAATCAATTTCTTCCCACTCCTTAAGGTAACCTCTTTGTCAAAAATAACATTTGCCAGCATGCAATTATCTAAAATCTGAGAATTCTGCATGATGATGCAGTTCTCCAACGATGCACCCTTTCCCACATGCACACCGCGGAACAAGATGCAGTTCTTTACACTTCCCTCAATGGTACAGCCGTCGGCAATCATGGAGTTTACTACCTCGGCACTCTTTCCATACTTGGTGGGCACCGTGTCTTTGACCTTGGTGTAAACCGGCATGTCGTTCTTTAGACCAAACAGTTCCTCCCGCACCTCTTTGTTTAAGATGGCAAGATTGGCATGGAAGAACGACTTAATGTCATCCACTTTAAGATGCAGACCGCTATGCTCCCAGATACGAAAGGCGAGTTGACCCAGATTGGGGAGGAAAATGTCCTTGGAAATCTGGTGCTTACCATGGGCAACCGCGTCATCCACCAAATCCATCAGCAAGGATTTACGGATGATAAACATGTGCATATAAGATAGGTTGGCTTTCTGCTTCGCGGGATAGACATGTATGTCCTTGACATTTCCGTCAATATCTGCGTTTAAAAGAATATGACGTTTGAGTTCCCGCTCCGGAATCTCTTCAATTCTGTGACAAATCAAGGTGACATCGGCACCGGATTCCAGATGCTCGTCAAACGCCTTGTCATAATCAATATTACATAGGGTATTACAATCGGACACCAACACATATTCCTGCTGACTCCGTTTGAGGTAATTTTTCACCGAATGAAGAATATCCACCCCGCCTTGCACTTTATTTGAAATATCTCCAGTATATTTGGGGGGCAGAATGAAAAGACCGTTGTTCTTTCTGTCCATATCCCAGGCTTTGCCGGTACCCAGATGGTCGGTCAAAGACTGGTTTTTGTAAAGAGTTGCAATTCCCACATTGATAATTCTGGAATTGACCATATTGGAAAGGGTAAAATCAATCAGGCGGTATCTCCCTCCAAAGGGAATTGCCGCAAGTGCCCGCTTGGCAGCAAGTTCTCCCATGCTCACCTCGGGGTTTTCTGCGAAGATAAGACCCAGCATATCATTTTTCATTGTTTCTCCACCTCTTTCTTCTTAGTCCATGTTCTCGGTTACCATAGAATTTGCAGCAACCTTGACGCCTGCACCGATAGAGATATCCGCACCCAGCAGGGTAATATCTGCAGTGCAAAGTTTGGTGTTGACAAACGACTGGTCTGCAGAATCGTCCAAGGAGCCGACATAGGCGCCTTTACCAATGGTAACACCGGTGCCGACAATCGCTTTATGGACTACGGCGCCCTCTTCTATTGTAGCGCCGGACATAATGATAGAATCCTGAATCTTGGCACCCTCACCTACGGTAACCCCCTCGAACAGGATGGAATGGTCAATCTCGCCCGCGATTTCACAACCCTCTGTAATATAGCAGTTACGAAGTTTCGCCTCCGGTGACACATAATGGGGCGGTTTGACCGGCGTCTTGCTGTAAATTCTCCAGTCCTTATCATCCAGATTACAACCGGGGTTGTCGTCCAGAAGTTCCATATTGGCTTCCCAAAGACTCTGGACGGTACCGACATCTTTCCAGTAGCCGTCAAAGCGATGGGCAACCATTTTCAATCCGTCCTTTAACATGGTAGGAATGATGTTCTTTCCGAAATCGTTGTCAGAGTTCGGGTCGTTTTCATCCTCAGTTAAATATTTTTCAAGCACGTTCCAACTAAAGCAATACACGCCCATGGAGGCAAGGTTGCTTTTTGGATTTGCAGGCTTCTCTTCAAACTCCACAATGTTCATCGCATCATCGGTGTTCATGATACCAAAGCGGGAGGCTTCTTCCCACGGAACTTCAATGACCGCTATGGTAGCATCAGCACCGGATTTTTTGTGTTGGGCAACCATTTTGTTATAGTCCATTTTATAAATATGGTCACCGGAAAGGATCACTACATACTTAGGGTTAAACTGTGCAATAAAACCAAGGTTCTGGTAGATGGCGTTGGCGGTGCCTTTGTACCACTCCCCTTTGTCTGCCGAGGTATAAGGCGGAAGCACATAGACCCCGCCGCTTCCTCGGTCTAAGTCCCAGGATTGTCCGCCCGCAATATAAGTATTGAGTTCCAAGGGTTGATACTGGGTCAAAACACCCACGGTATCAATGCCGGAATGGGTGCAGTTGCTCAAGGGAAAGTCGATAATCCGGTACTTCCCGCCAAAGGGTACCGCAGGCTTTGCCACATACTTTGTCAAAATTCCAAGACGGCTGCCCTGTCCGCCCGCCAGAATCATTGCCACACATTCTTTCGATTTCATAGGTTTTACACTTACCTTTCCTTTTTATATTTCAGATACAACCCCGTCAGCGGGGGAAGATTTACCCGAATCGAATAGGGAAATCCGTTTGCCGGCACCTTTTTGGTTTTGGCTTTGCGAGTCCCCTTTGCATCGCCGCCAAAGGCTTTGTGATTGGTGTTTAAAACCACCTCATACTCTCCAGCCTCCGGCACGCCGATGACATAGTTTTCTCTTGCCACAGGGGTAAAGTTTAAAACAACCGCAAGGGATTCCTCCCCTGCCGCATCGGTACGCATAAAAGAGAGTACGCTATTTGCGCCGTCCTCCGCATTGAGCCAGCGGAACCCTTTCCACTCCCCGTGTTCACGCTCAATTTCATACAGTGAGGGGTGGGCGCGGTACAGGCGGTTGAGTTCTTTGGAAAACGCCTGCATCTTTAAATGCGCAGGATAATCCAATAACATCCAATCCAATTCCTCTTGGAACCGCCATTCCACAAACTGCCCAAATTCGCCGCCCATGAAAAGAAGTTTCTTTCCCGGATGGGCATACATAAAGGCAAAAAGCAGTTTCAGTTGTGCAAATTTCTCCTCATAACTGCCCCACATCTTGTCAAGCAGGGAACGTTTTCCATGTACCACCTCATCATGAGAAAGCGCAAGAATATAATTTTCTGCAAACGCGTACATCATGGGAAAGGTCAATTTGTTGTGATTTCCTTTTCGGAACAGAGGGTCGCATTGCATATAGTCAAGCACATCGTGCATCCAACCCATATTCCACTTGAAGTTAAACCCAAGTCCGCCCTCATGCACCGGTGCCGTCACACCGCCCCATGCGGTGGATTCCTCTGCAATCATCAGGGCATTGGGAAACCGCTCAAAGACCGCCATGTTCAAATTCCGCAAAAATTCAATGGCAGGCAGGTTTTCTTTCCCGCCGTATTGGTTGGGGAGCCACTCCCCATCCCTGCGGTTATAGTCAAGATAAAGCATGCTGGAAACTGCGTCTACCCGAAGTCCGTCCATATGATATTCGCCCAGCCAGAACAAAGCGTTGGAAATCAAAAAGGATGAAATTTCCGTCTTGCTCCAATCAAACACCAGCGTTCCCCATTCTTTATGTTCTCCCAAACGGCTGTCCGGATGCTCATAGAGGGGATAGCCGTCAAAGCAGGCAAGACCGTGGGCATCCTTTGGAAAATGCGCCGGAACCCAATCCATAATCACCCCGATGCCGTTTTGATGCAGGGCATCAATCAAGGCTTTCAGTTCCGTCGGCGTTCCATAACGGGAATTTGCCGAATAATATCCGGTGACCTGATACCCCCAGGAACCGTCAAACGGATATTCGCAAATCGGCATCAGTTCTACATGGGTATATCCCATCGTAAGGAGATAGGGAATCAACCGGTCAATCATCTCGGTATAGGTATAAAAACTGCCGTCCTCTTTTTTCTGCCAGGAACCGAAGTGCATCTCATAAATGCTCATCGGTTTATCATACGGCGCAGAGGTTTCTCTTTGTTTAAGCCACGCGCTGTCGTTCCATTGGTAGGTCAAATCCGTAGTGACCGACGCCGTATCGGGGCGAACCTCGGAACAAAAGGCATAGGGATCGGCTTTCAGAATCAATTCTCCCCGCTTAGTCTGAATGCTGAATTTGTAGTTCATCCCCTCCGTCACATCAGGAAGAAAGGTCTCCCAGATTCCGGAATCCGCATGAAGAGTCATCACTCCGCCGTCCCGTTTCCAGCCGTTGGCATCACAAACCACCGAAACCGAAACTGCATGAGGCGCCCAGACGGCAAATCGGTAACCGCCCTCTTCCTTATGGGCACCAAGAATCCGGTAACTTTCGTAATTAACCCCTTGGTTAAACAGATACCGGGCAGTTTGGTCGATGGAACTCGTTTTTTTCATCTTTTGCAAAGCCTCCTTAAACTGTCAACGTATTTATTAAATAGTTACAATAATATTATAGCACCGATTCGAAACTTTGTCTAATTTTTTTAGAAAAAACATGCACAAAGAATCCCCGCTCCCTTTGTTGGTTTTGGAAGAAAATGGCGTAGTTTTTGGATTTTTGTATAAGGTAATGATATGCACAGCCAAAGGGAAATATGCGTTTTTGAAGAAAAATGAACGCCTTGACGGAGCACGGTGGAATTTGGCAAGAAAATTTGTGCAAAAAAGAATTGCTAAACGGAGAGATTTGTGGTAGAATAGTGAATATATTGCATATTTAGGAGGTTACTTCGTGAAGAAACTAAGCAAAAATTCTTCTGCATATAAAGAGAAAAAGGAATTTGTAAAATCCGAGATTACCGGCAAGGTAAAACGTTATTTTGGTAAAACGGTAGAGCAAGCAACTACCCGAGAAATTTATACCGCGGTTTCTATGACCATCCGCGATGAGATTATGGAAAAATGGGTTTCTTATAAAGAAAAAACCGAACAAAAACCCCAAAAGGAACTGTACTATCTTTCCTTTGAATTTTTGATGGGTAGAGCCATGGGCAATAACCTGATGAACTTGACTGAAACCGACCTCTATCGGGATGTGCTTTCCGAAATGGGTGTTTCCCTCGCTGATGTGGAGGAATACGAAACCGATGCCGGCCTTGGCAACGGCGGTCTTGGCAGACTGGCAGCGTGCTTTTTGGACTCTTTGACCAATCTGGAACTGCCGGCGTTTGGCTGCGGCATCCGTTATGAGTTCGGTCTGTTCCGCCAGAAGATTGTGGACGGCTACCAGATCGAGATGCCTGATCCCTGGCTCCAGAGCGGTAATGTATGGGACATTGCAAGACCGGAGGATATGAAAGAGGTCCACTTCAACGGTAAGATTGAAGAATATATGGAAGACGGTCAACTTAAGTTCCGTCATGTGGACTACAACACCGTCATCGCAGAGCCCCACGATATGCCGATTACCGGTTTTGACAGCGAGATTGTCAATACCCTGCGTCTGTGGCGTGCCTGCTCGCCGGAAGATATTAATATGAGCGACTTCAACCGCGGCGACTACATCAAGGCAACCGAAAACAAGGAACTTGCTGAGGTGATTTCCAAGATTCTCTATCCTGAGGACAATCACTATGAGGGAAAACTCCTTCGTTTGAAACAGCAGTATTTCTTTGTTTCTGCCACCATTCAATGGATTTTGAGCAAGCACAAGCAAAAAGGACTTTCCATCATGGAACTTCCTGAGTATGTGCAGATTCATATTAACGACACCCACCCGACCATTGCAATTCCTGAACTGATGCGGATTTTGATGGACGAAGAGGGTCTTGGCTGGGACGATGCGTGGAACATCGTGGGAAGAACCTTTGCCTACACCAACCACACCATTCTCTGTGAGGCGCTGGAAAAATGGCCCTTTGAGATGGTGGAGCAACTGCTTCCCAGACTTGCTATGATTATTCGTGAGATTGACCGCCGCCAGAGAGAAGTCCTCTGGGAAAGATTTCCCGGAGATTCCGGCAAAGTGGAGTGGATGTCTGTCATTCATCATGGACAGGTCAGCATGGCAAACCTCTGTCTGACCGCCTGCCACAGCGTCAACGGCGTTGCGGCGCTCCATACCGAAATTTTAAAGCAGGAAACCTTTAAAGACTATTATATGCTCTGTCCCGAGAAGTTTAAGAACATGACCAACGGTGTGACATTCCGCCGCTGGTTGTATAAAGCAAATCCGGAACTTGCATCCTTGATTACCGCCTCCATCGGCGATGGCTGGATTAAGGATTGGCGGCAACTTGAAAACCTGCTCCCCTATGCAGAGGATGCGGC
Organism: Ructibacterium sp.; assembly: GCA_045539735.1. GTDB lineage: Bacteria > Bacillota > Clostridia > Monoglobales > Monoglobaceae > Ructibacterium. The sequence goes on from JAZQFW010000022.1 coordinate 31,279, forward strand.
GTTTCGGGAAAAATTTGCCAAAATCAAACTGGAAAACAAGAAGAAACTTGCAGCATATATTAAGGAACATAACGGCATTGAGGTTGACTCCAATTCCCTGTTTGATGTCCAGATTAAACGTCTGCATGAATACAAACGCCAATTATTAAAGGCACTCCAGATTATCTATCGGTATCAGCAGATTATCAACAACCCTGAATCTGCAGATATGCTGCCCACTACCTATATCTTTGGGGCAAAGGCGGCGCCGGGGTATCACATGGCAAAACTGATTATCAAGTTCATCAATGATATGGCGTCTGTGATTAACAACGACCCGAGAGTCAATGGTATCTTAAAGGTAGTATTTATTGAGAATTACAGTGTTTCCATTGCGGAAAAGATTGTGGCTGCCGCTGACTTGAGTGAGCAGATTTCCACCGCGTCCAAAGAGGCGTCCGGCACCGGAAACATGAAATTGATGCTCAACGGGGCTCTCACCATCGGAACCATGGACGGTGCCAATGTGGAAATCCGTGAGCAGGTTGGGGATGACAACATCTTCATCTTCGGTCTTTCCTCTCAGGATGTTCTCAACATTTACGCAACCGGCAAGTCCCCCAGTCCCCAGATTTATGCAACCAACCCTGTGGTAAAACAGGTCATTGACACCATGATAGACGGCACATTCTCTCAAGAGAATCTGTACTATGAACTCTATCATTCTCTGGTACAGGGCAGTTTCGCAGATAACTATCTGCTTCTTGCTGACTTTGATTCTTACATTCAGGCATCGCAGGCGGTGATGGATAAGTTCCGCGACAAAGATGCATGGATGAAGAGCGCAGTCATCAACACTGCCAAGGCGGGATTCTTCTCCAGTGACCGGACGATTGAAAATTACAATGAAGAAATCTGGAAACTGAGATAAAAAGTGATTGCGGAGAACACGAGGACGGTTCGTCGTGCTCTGCACAAGGAAACGTCCCCTGTGCGCAGCGTCACACTCATAAACCAAAGAAAAAAATAAATTTATGATATATCCATTTAGGAGGAATTTATGATGAAAAAATTTATGGCATTGATGTTGGTAGCAGTTATGGCTCTGGCTCTGGTTGCATGCGGCAACAACGCAGCAGATGTTGCAGTTGAGAAAGACTACGCAGCAAACGTTGACGGTGCAGCAGTAGTTGCAGAAGCGGGTTCTGCCGGTGAAGAACTGGCAACCGGTGATGCGTTCTTCCAAAACGCAGCATTTACTCCTGTTGACTCCATGGCAAAAGCTCTGATGGAAGTTGAGGCGGGCACCGCTGATATCGCAATCGTTGACTATGTAACCTCGATCGGTTCTATCGGCGAGGGAACCGACTACGCTGACCTGAAGGTGGTTGAAGGCAAAGACTTCAGTCCTGAAGAATACGGCATTGCATTCAGAAAAGGCAGCGACTTGACCGCCGCTGTCAACGCAGCAATCGCTGAACTGGCAGCAGACGGCACCATGGACAAAATCGGTGCTGCTTACAAACTGGATAAACTTTTGATTAAAGACGGTAAAGCCAACGAAGAAGAAGTGGTTGCAGGCGACCTCGCTTATGTAAAAGAAAAGGGCGAACTGGTCATCGGTATCACTCTGTTTGCACCCATGAACTACTATGACGAGAACAAAGAACTCATCGGCTTTGAAACCGAGTTTGCAAAGGCTGTTTGCGAGAAACTTGGTGTTACCCCCAAATTTGTAGAAATCAACTGGGATACCAAGGAAATCGAACTCAACGCAAAGAGCATCGACTGTATCTGGAACGGCATGACCATCACCGAAGAGCGTCTTGCTAACATGAGTATCTCCGTTCCCTACATGCAGAACAAGCAGGTAATGGTTGCAAAATAAACTACCAAAAGATAAAAACATTTCAGAAAGTATGGTTTAAGGCATGGACACTTTTCAAACAATCCTATCTTCCTTGTTTGACGGCTTTTATGCAAACTGCATCATCTTTGCCCTCACTTTGTTGATGGCAATCCCCCTTGGGTTGATTATCTCCTTTGGGTCGATGACCAAGTTTGCACCGATTCGCTGGCTGAGCAAGACCTTTGTCTGGATTATCCGCGGAACCCCGCTGATGCTCCAACTCTTTGTTGTGATGTACGCGCCGGGTATTCTGTTTGAAATCCCGATGAAATCCCGTATGACGGCGGTATTGATTGCGTTTGTCGTCAACTACGCGGCATATTTCTCCGAAATCTTCCGCGGCGGCATTGAATCGATTCCCAAGGGACAGTACGAGGCGTGTCAGGTTTTGGGGATGACCAAAACCCAAGCGTTTTTTAAGGTGGTTCTGTTTCAGGTTATTAAGCGAATTGTGGCTCCCATCAGCAACGAGGTCATCACTTTAGTCAAAGACACCTCGCTGGCGCGGGTCATCAGCGTGCCGGAAATCATTATGGCAGCAGAACGATTTACTAAGAAAGGGTTAATCTGGCCTTTGTTCTCTACCGGAATTTACTTCCTGCTTTTCAACGGGGTACTCACCCTATTGTTTGGCTACATAGAGAAAAAGTTGGATTATTATAAGGGGTAAGCCATGGCAATCTTGGAAATCAGAAATTTAACCAAAACCTTTGGCAAGACCCAAGTGCTCAAAGGCGTAAACTTCTCTATGGAGGAAGGCGAGGTGGTATCCATCATCGGCTCCTCCGGAAGCGGAAAAACTACCCTGCTTCGTTGTGTCAACTTTCTGGAAAAAGCAGACAGCGGACAGATTTATCTGGATTACGAACTCTTTTTTGACGGGAAAAATGAAAAGAAAATCCCGCCGGCAGAACTTCGCAAACGCCAACTGAACTTCGGTCTGGTGTTCCAGGATTTCAATCTGTTCCCCCAGTACAATGTCATTGACAATGTCATGCTGGCGCCCAAACTTCTGGCAAAAGAACGCCCTGATTTCAAGCAAAACAAAAAAGAAATTCTGGCTGAAATCGAGGCAAATGCCAAGCAGATTCTGGAGCGTGTGGGTCTGTCTGACAAATTGCTTAACTATCCGTGTGAACTCTCGGGCGGGCAGAAACAGCGGGTTTCTATCGCCCGGGCGTTGGCACTGAAACCTCGGGTTCTCTTCTTTGATGAACCCACCTCCGCCCTTGACCCGGAACTGACCGGCGAGATTTTAAAGGTCATTCGCAAACTGGCATCTGAGCATGTCACCATGGTCATTGTCACCCACGAGATTGACTTCGCCATGGGCGTCAGCGATCGAATTATCTTTATGGCGGACGGCGTTGTGGTAGAAGAGGGAACCCCGAAGGAAGTCATCGGGAATCCGAAAAATGAACGGACTCGGAATTTCCTCCAAAAAATGAATGAAAATGAGTAGGAAAAGTTAAAGTTTTCACAAATTTTCAAAAACCACTTGTATATTTTCCCAATTTGTTGTAAAATATATAGGTAATTGACTAAGAAAAAGAATAAACATTATATATTTTAGGAGGTACTTTACTATGGCAGTAAAAGTAGCGATTAACGGATTTGGCCGTATCGGCCGTTTGGCTTTTAGACAGATGTTCGGCGCAGAGGGTTATGAGGTAGTTGCAATCAACGACCTGACCGACCCCAAAATGCTGGCTCACCTTTTGAAGTATGACTCTTCTCAAGGCAGATATGATGGTCACACCGTGGAAGCAGCAGAGGGCGCAATCATCGTAGACGGTAAGAAGATTACCATTTACAGCGAACCCAAGGCAGCAGACCTTCCCTGGGGCGAACTGGGTGTTGATGTAGTTCTGGAATGTACCGGTTTCTACTGCTCCAAAGAAAAATCTCAGGCTCACATTGATGCAGGTGCAAAGAAAGTTGTTATTTCCGCTCCCGCAGGCAATGACCTGAAGACCATCGTATTCAGCGTAAACGAAGATACTCTGACCAAAGAGGATACCATCATTTCCGCTGCTTCCTGTACCACCAACTGTCTGGCTCCGATGGCAAAAGCCCTCAACGATTACGCTCCCATCCAGAGCGGTATCATGGCTACCATCCACGCTTACACCGGCGACCAGATGATTCTGGACGGTCCTCACAGAAAGGGTGACCTCCGCCGTGCAAGAGCAGGCGCTGTTAACATCGTTCCCAACTCCACCGGTGCTGCAAAAGCAATCGGTCTGGTTATTCCGGAACTGAACGGCAAACTGATTGGTGCTGCACAGCGTGTTCCGGTTCCCACCGGTTCCACCACCATCCTGACCGCAGTTGTTAAGGGCGCAGACGTTACCAAAGAGGGCATCAATGCAGCAATGAAAGCAGCATCTTCCGCTTCCTTTGGCTACAACGAAGACGAAATCGTTTCTTCCGACATCGTTGGAATCACCTACGGTTCTCTCTTCGATGCAACCCAGACCATGGTTGCAAAGATTGCTGATGATCTGTATGAAGTACAGGTTGTTTCCTGGTACGACAACGAAAACAGTTACACCAGCCAGATGGTAAGAACCATCAAATACTTCGCAGAACTGTAAGAAGTAGCAAACGTATTAAAAAGCCGGATTCTTTGAATGAATCCGGCTTTTCTTTTTTGCAAGAGCAAGATAGATACCGCTGGCATTGCGTGAAATTACGCTTGCACTTTTTTGTCCCATGTGTTATACTAATATTGCGAAACAAATTCAAAATATCCCATGGAAAGAGATGGTTTTTGTCTTTTGGCAAAAACGCACCTTTTTTTCACATCCTTTTCATGGGTTGGGGAATTTGTTTCGCGACAAGAGTGGTGCGTTTTTCGGGTGTATGACTCTTGTCATACACTCTTTTTATTTTGGAGGTAGCACGATGAGTATGCTGCAAGATTTTTTTTACGAGGGGATTATTCCGATAGAAGAACCGGTGTCAGACCATGAGGAATACTCCCAAACCATCAAGAAGGTATCCCGCCTGAGAACAGAGTTGGAGCAACGCCTGAGTGAAGAAGACAACCGTCTGTTTGAAGACCTGATGCAGGAATATGCCAAATTAAATTTGATGCAGGAAATGAGCAGATTTCTTTGCGGCTGGCGGATGGGGTCAAAGTTTACCTTAGAAACCTTTCAGTAATACACAAAAGCATCTGCTTTTTCTATTGGATTGCAAGCATAAAATATTCCGCAATTTCCTCAGGGGACTGGCGCATACGATGGTCAATCCACCATTTCACCGTTTCTACAAAGGTGGCAGAGATATGGTTCAGCCAAAAATCCTCCGGCAGAGGCTTCGGTTTTTGAATGTCAAAGACCTGAACCAAGGTCTTGACGTTTTCTTTAAAATATCCCAGAAACAAATCATCGTTCTGGCTGGAAAGCAACTCTAAAATATGGTTGTCGTTGTGTTTCACATGCTGAAGCAGATGTAAAAACACCGAGTCCGGTGCGTCGCAATCAAATAAATGCGCATGGGCAGTTTTGGCACCGGTGGCAGATTCAAAGATGTGCTCAAACAACTCCTCGCAGAATTCTTTGAGCAAGAAGTCCTTGGTTTCAAAATGTGCATAAAAAGTGGCTCTGCCCACATTTGCCAAATCAATAATCTCGCCTACCGTAATCTTGTTGAAGTCTTTTTCAGCCAACAGGGCAATGAATGCCTGAAAGATGGCATCTCTGGTTTTTTGTTGTCGCCTGTCCATAAGGAATCCTCCCATACAATATTGCAAAAATGTTCGATATCGAACGAATGATAAGAATGATATGTTGATGTTTTTGCCTCGGTCGCATAGAATAATAATGAACAATTTGTTCGATAATTATACAGGAACAAACCCTGAAAGTCAATAGGAGGAAGCATGAAAACTGAAAAGAATATTTTAATTGCGTTTTTGTTGAACCTGATGTTTTCGGTCTTTGAATTTGTTGGCGGTGTCGTTACCGGCAGCGTTGCCATTCTGTCTGATGCCATTCACGATATCGGAGATGCAACCAGCATTGGGATTGCGTATCTTTTAGAAAAAAAGAGCAAACAACAACCAGATGATACTTATACCTATGGTTATGTCCGCTATTCGGTGGTAGGCGGTATGATTACCACAGTGATTCTGTTGTTCGGTTCGGTTGCGGTGATTGTGCATGCAGTGCTTCGACTGATTGCGCCGGTGCCGATTCATTATAATGGAATGTTGGTGTTTGCCATCATCGGTGTGTTGGTCAATTTTGTTGCCGCATTTGTGACCCGAGACGGAGACTCCATCAACCAAAAGGCGGTGAATCTTCACATGCTGGAAGATGTGCTTGGCTGGATTGTGGTTCTCGTCGGTGCGGTCGTAATGAAGTTTACGGATTTTGTTTGGTTAGACCCGTTGATGTCCATCGTTGTTGCGACCTTTATTCTGGTTCATGCGTTCAGGAATCTCAAAGAGGTGCTCAATTTGTTTCTGGAACGAATTCCGGAGGGGGTAAGCATTGCAGAACTCAAATCCCATGTGGAAGCCATTGAGGGGGTTCTCAATGTGCATCATCTTCATGTCTGGAGCATTGACGGCAAAAACAATTATGCCACCATGCATATTGTCACCAACGCGGAGGCGCATTCGGTGAAAGAGCGAATTCGGGAAAAGTTGGAATTGCATGGAATCGGGCATGTTACGCTGGAACTGGAAAGCGAAGAGGAGCATTGCCATGAGGTACAATGCCGGCTCGAGGGATTGTCGGCGGGACATCACCACCATCACCATTAAGGCGGTCTTGAGTTATCCGTGAAAGTGTGATACAATCAAACAAAGAGGTGAAAACGGATGCTCAAGTGGGAGGATGAAATTGCTCTGGTTCAGACGATTGCCGATGCGGTGTATCAGGCGGGAGGCAGAACCTATTATGTAGGCGGATGGGTTAGAGATTCCCTGCTCGGGATGGAGCATAAAGATATTGATATCGAAGTTCACGGAATTTTGGCAGAAACCTTGGAGAATATTCTGGATTCCGTTGGTGAGCGGATGGAGTTTGGAAAGAGTTTCGGCGTCTATGGGATTCGAGGAAATTCGGTTGATATTGCCATGCCCAGAAAGGAAATCCGTACCGGAAGAGGGCATCGGGATTTTAAGATTGACATTGACCCGTTCTGCGGGACCAAGCAGGCGGCAAGACGAAGAGATTTCACCATCAACGCCATGATGCAGGATGTGCGTACCGGTGAACTGATTGATCACTTCGGCGGACGGCAGGACCTAGAGGAACGACGGATTCGCCATGTATGTGATGCATCTTTTGGAGAGGATGCCTTGCGTGTGTTCCGTGCGGCACAGTTTGCAGCAAGGTTTGGATTTTCCATTGCAGATGAAACCATGAAGTTGTGTCAAGGTATGGATGTATCCGTCCTCTCCAAAGAGCGGGTTTTTGAAGAGATGAACAAAGCGCTGATGCAAGCAGAGGAACCGGCAAAGTTTTTTGAGCATTTATGGTCGATGAACCAGTTGGGAGCGTGGTTCCCCGAAGTGGAGGCGTTGCTTGGGGTTGAGCAGAATCCTAAGCATCATCCTGAGGGAGATGTCTTTGTGCATACCATGCAGGTGCTCAATCGTGCAGCAGGATATCGAACTAAGGCGGCAAACCCTTTGGGGCTGATGCTGTCGGCGTTGACGCATGACTTCGGAAAGCCAACGACTACAAAGTTTATTCAGGAGGCGTGGCATTCGTATGGCCACGAAAAAGAGGGAGTTTCTGTGGCTCGCCGATTCTTGGATAGACTGACGGGCGAGAAAAAACTTTGTCATTATGTTTTGACCATGACGGAGTATCACATGAAACCGAATATGTTGGCGGTGGCAAAGGCGTCGGTCAAGGCGACCAATCACATGTTTGATGCGGTGCCGGAACCACAAGATTTGATTTATCTTGCAATGGCGGATTCCGGCGGGAACAAAGAAGCGGAACCCTTTTTGGCCGAGCGTTTGGAGATATATCAAGCATGCATGGCAAAACCCTATGTTCAAGGCAAGGATTTGATCGATGCCGGCCTCAAACCGGACGAGAAGTTTAAGGAGACGCTTGTTTATGCGCACAAACTGCGTCTGGCAGGTGTGGAGAAGGAGGCTGCTCTCAAACAAGTAATTGGTTATTATTGGTCAATATGACGTTGAAGATTTCGAGCAAGAAAGCGGGCGGAGATGCAGAGATTTGAACTCTGGCGCCGGTGTTGCCGGCCTACCGCATTTCGAGCTCCTATACAGTCTTTTTAGATAGAGTAAATTAGCGGAAGTTAAAGGAACTTAAAAAGCGATAAAAACCGCATAAAATCAAGGCTTTGAGGGGTTAAATTCCTTCAAAGCCTTTGCTGTTCTCTAAATTTTCGTATTGCCACTTTTAGATAGATTTTTTGGGTTTTCGCTAGAAAAGTGCTAGAAAAATGTTAGATAAAATATATGAAAGGATAAAACAGTTTGACAGAATAACTATACCTTGAAAACAAACAATAAATAAGGGTAAATTTGCTTGATTCTTTGACTTTTCCC